>CAZIWT010000104.1:0-13396 GCA_964542895.1 uncultured Thermodesulfobacteriota bacterium | reverse complement strand
ACATGAACTACATCAGCCAGGACGATTTCGCCTTTAACAACATTATTGTTAACGGCGGTGGCGGGACGAACTCTATCTGGGGAGGAAGCCTCTATGGTCAGGACAACCTTGAGAACATCACGGCCGTTAAGCTCTACTTCGAGATCTGCCCTATAGAGAAGCTGACGCTTAACGCCTCCATCACCTGGGCCAAGTGGACCGAGGAAGTGGGACAGAATTTAGGAGGCACAAGGGCGGCCTTTGTTGGCGCCAAGGGAAGCGCTTATGAGCACCCAGCAAGAATTTACGGCAACTATCCTTATCAGTCCTGGGATGCCAGCGACGACCTGGGCTGGGAGCTCGACTTCGGCTTTTCCTACGAGATCATGGAAGGGTTGACCTACTCGCTGGGCGTCGGCGTGCTCTTCACCGGCGACTCGTGGGATTACGAGAAGGCGGACGGCACCAGGGGAGACTGGGGCGAGATCTGGTCCATCTCAAATCAGCTGCTGTACGAGTTCTAAAAATATCAACATAAAAAATAAAAATCCCCGGTGGGAGACCGCCGGGGATTTTTTATGGCCGCTTAATTACCAAGCCGACCTGCTGGATATGTGTTAATCGAAATTTTTCTGGAATTTAGATTGAAGAGAAAACTTACCGTCATCAAAAGATAGAGACGCGGCACCCTTAAACAAAATACCTCGGCAGCATGTAATGGGCCGATTTCAGCTGGGCCTTCAGGAAGCGCTTCTTCGATGGACTCAACAAAAGGTAGAATATCGCGCAGAGAAGAAGTATCCCTACTATAACACCACAGATAACGAGGAGTATGGTTTTCATCTTGACATCCGTACTTAATATTTAACTTTCATATTTATCGATCAGGTCTTCCGCTATCATACCCGAGGCGATAACCGACGGAAGGCCTCCGCCCGGGTGGGTGGAGGCCCCGACGAGATACAGCCCCTTTATGCTCTTTGATTTCGCCGCGGGCCGGTAAACGGTGGTGTTGGACAGATCCTGCTGAAACATGTAGATGCTCCCCTCCGGGGCGAGGAGGTCTTTTTCGTAGTCCTCCGGGGTGATCATCTTCGCCGCCTTCACGTGTTTCTTGAGCTCTGGGACGTATACTTCTGACATATAATCGATGTATTCGTCGATAAGTGAAGACTTAACATCCCTCCAGCTCCTGTCTCTCAGCCTGTTGGGGCCGGTCAGCGTCATAACGAGGATGTGATTGCCCTTCGGGGCAAGCCCCCTGTCCGAAAAGGTGGTCCAGCTGATGAGGCCGAACTGCTCCTTGGGCAGCTCGTTCTTCTTTAGGACGTTCCAGTAGTTGCTGTTCAGGTCCTCCACCGGAAGCGTGCAGAGGGTGTGGTGGGAATCGAGGGGCGGCTCGTAGTCGACCCCCAGGAGGAGGAGGGGGGCCGCAACGGACGGCTCCATGCTTTTTATGCCGGTTCGCACCAGAAAGCCCAGATGCTCCTCCCCGATGAGGTCGAGATACAACGATTTCGCGTTGATGTTGGATATCACGAGGTCGGTTGATATTTCTGTGCCGTCGTCGAGGACAATTCCTACGGCTTTTTTTTCTTTCACGACGACCTTTTTGACCAACGTATCCGTTCTCACCTCCATGCCGAGGCCTTTGCCTATCCGGGCCAGCGCCTCCGGAAGGGCGATCATCCCTCCCTTGCTGTAGTAGAAGCCCTTATGCTCCGCCCAGGGGAGCATTGTCATGTGTCCGGGGCAGAGCTCCGGGGGAAGCCCCATGAAGCTCGCCTGAAACGAGAGAGATTCATGGATCCTCGGATCTTTGAAGTAGGAGGACATCACCTGTTGGTAGCTCTTGACAAAGAGGGGGAGATACCCGAGCAGCGACGGGGTCTTTATGAACATCCTCGCCATATCGGTATACGTGTTGGCAGGGGAGAGGAAGAATCCCTTCAGGGCCGTGTCCAGAAAGCCCTCCATATATTCGGCGTATTTATACCACCCCTCGACGTCACCCGGGGCGATCTTTTTTATCTCTTCAGCATATTCCTCTTTGGAAACGGGGTATCTTATCTTTGTTCCGTCCTTAAGCGCGATGGTGTATATCGGATCCAGCGGTATCAGCTCCACCTCGTTTTCAAGGGATGTACCGAGGCGCTTGAAGCAGAGGTCTATTATCTCCGGGATCATGATGATGGAAGCCCCCGCATCGAACTTGAAGCCTTCGGACTCAAAGGTGGAGCAGTAGCCCCCTATTCTGGGGCTCTGCTCGACGACGAGGGTCTTTCTTCCCCCCTTGGATAAAAGCGCGCCGGCGGAGAGTCCCCCCAGCCCGGCCCCGATAACTATCGCGTCGTAGTCTACCATAACCATATCTCCATGTAGAGTTCAAGCGAATGGGGATCAAGTTTCAATTCAAATCTTTCCTCGGATTTAGGTGTTTTTCTTGGTATGTCGACGGCTGTCTATGGGAAATCTGTCGGGAGCTCAGTTGAAATCTTCACGGCCTCTCGACGCTTATCGACACCTCGAAGGCGCCGGTGTTGTCGGAGAAGCATCCCTCACAATCGTTGTATCCGAGATAGAGCCTCCCGTCGCTCCGGGCGGAAAGGATAAGCTCCCCTCCTACTGAGAAAGGAACGCCCGCGTTCGGATCGCCGCTTCCCCCCGCTTTCGTTCCGATCACGCCCACGAGGGCCTTCAATCCCTTCCCGGCAAAGCCGTCCGCCATTACATCGTCCGGACTACGGTAGGGAGGACAGCCGGTCTTGCCGTCGCATGGGGGGGAAGATTTGCTCGGGACGGATAATATGGTTATCTTATCCCCCTTTTTGACGTCTATTCCGGTATCGAACCATTGGGTGGCGGTGTTGACCACAAAGGTGTAGGCCCCGCCTCCCCCCATTCCCACCGCGGCCCCGCCCTTTATGACTCCTTCCTTTGCCCCCTTCGTGTTCAGCACACCCTCTTCGGCCGCAAGGAGCGAGGCGGAAAAGATCGCCAAGGTGAGAAACAACAACGAAATAAAAATACCTCTCTTATTCATGGCTCCTCCCCGATGGGAATCAAATTGATATCATTCTTAATGTCAATTCTCAAAAACGTAATGCCGCTTCCACGCAAGACCGCTATAATATCTAATGTCCTACGAATTTCTAATATCTAACATCTAATATCTTTTAGCTGATAACCGACAGCAGGCTGTTTAAAAAACACCAAAAATCGGTTACCTTTTCGATTTTATTAGATCCCGAGATTCGATTATGTAACGGCCTTGACTTTTTCTATATACTTGTTGTCTTGGATAAGCTCCCTGACGACCCTGTTATTTTCGCCCACCAATATATGTTTCGGAACGTGCTCCATCGCCTCCTCCGTCTCCATCATGGCGTATCCGGCGATGATGACGAGATCGCCGGTGAATATTTGTCTCGCCGCGGCCCCGTTGATCCCGATCACGCCCGAATCAGCCTCCCCCTCTATTACGTAGGTCTGGAGCCTGTTTCCATTGGTAATGTCGTAAATCCACACCTCTTCGTACGGAAGGATATCGGCGGCCTTCATTAGCGTGGAGTCTATGGTTATACTCCCCTCGTATTCCAGATCCGCCTCCGTTACGGTCGCCCGGTGAATCTTCGATTTACATATAGATCTTAACATTTTTCAAATTCCTCTCCCAGAACTGTGTTGTCGATGAGTCGGGTGTTTCCGATATATACGGCTATGGCGAGCAATGCCCGGTCCCACACCACTCCAACGAGGTCCTCCATGGTCTCCGGATTGACAAGCTTGACGTAGTCTATATTGGCAACATTTTCGGTCATAATAACGCCGATGGCCTTGTCGGTCAGGGCCCCGATCCTCCTCTCGCCGTTCTCGAAGAGCTCCCTCACCGCCAAGATCGCCTTATAGAGGCAGAGCGCGGCCTTTTTCTCCTTCGGCTTTAGATACTCGTTTCTGGAGCTCATGGCGAGGCCGTCCGGCTCGCGGACTATCGGCATCCCTATGATACCCACGTCCATGTTGAGGTCTTTCGCCATTCGCTCTATGACCTTGAGCTGCTGGTAATCCTTTCTCCCGAAGATGGCGATGTGCGGGAGGACGCAGTTGAAGAGCTTTGCGACCACCGTTGCAACGCCTCTGAAATGGACGGGGCGGGTAAGACCGCAGAGATTTTTAGAGACCCCATCCGCCGTAACGAATGTTTGATACCCCTCCGGATAGACCTCGTCTACCTGGGGGTGAAATATTACATCCACCCCCACCTCCTCCATCATCTCCCTGTCCCGGTCGAAATCCCTAGGATACTTCTCCAGGTCTTCGTTCGGGCCGAACTGCGTCGGATTTACAAATACGGACACCACGAGGACGTCGGCCCTCTTTCTCCCCTCCCTCATCAGGTAGAGGTGACCTTCGTGGAGATACCCCATCGTGGGGACCAAAGCTATGACTTTCCCCTCCACCCGCAAATCCTGGGAATAGGCCTGCATGTCCTTTATCTTTTCGATTACCTCCATCGTCAACTCCCGTCGAAATGTAACGTCGGCGATTTCCAAGTTAGTACATTTTCCATCTAAAGTCAATACTCATAATTAACCGACGAAACCGTTAGGCCCGAATATCTTCCCAACACTCTTCTCAGCCGACATTTCGTTATGAATATATATGTTTATCGGTCGGGAATTTCTCTGCGTGAACTTCATCGATGTATTCTCTGACCGCCTTTTCCGCCGCCTCTTTCAGGTTGACGTATTCCTTTACGAACTTCGGCCTCTTCCCGAAAAAGAGGCCCAAAATGTCGTGCATTACCAGCACCTGGCCGTCGCAGTCTATCCCCGCCCCGATGCCGATAGTGGGGATCGATACCGACTCGGTTATCTCCTTTGCGAGGTCTGAGGGCACCGCCTCGAGGACGATTGAGAACGCCCCCGCCTCCTCGACCGCCTTCGCATCCACAAGCAGCTTCTTCCTGCTGACGTCGTCCTTGCCCTGCACCTTGTAGCCCCCCATCTTGTGCACGGACTGGGGGGTAAGCCCGATGTGCGCCATGACGGGGATGTCCATATCCGTTATGGCGGTAATCTTGTCCTTTACGTTTTCTCCCCCCTCTAACTTCACCGCCTCCGCATACCCCTCCTTCAAGAAGCGCCCGGCGTTAAGAAGGGTGTCTTCGATGGAGGTGTGGTAGCTCATAAAGGGCATATCACCCACGACCAGGGCCTCCGGCTTTGCCCGGGAAACCGCGCGGGTCAGAAAGAGCATCTCGTCCATGGTTATGGGAAGCGTCGACTCCATCCCGCAGACCACGTTTGCGGCGCTGTCGCCCACGAGGATGATATCTATACCCGCATCCGAGAATATCTTGGCAAAGCAGTAGTCGTACGCCGTAATCATGGTAATCTTCTCGCCTTCGTCCTTCATCCTCTTCAGGTCCAGAATTGTAACTTTCTTTGTCATCTCATCTCCTCCTTTTCAACACTATCAGTAAAAAACCTAAAAAAATCCCCCCGCGTTTTGGGACACGGGGGGAGTCGATTAAACATTACGTCTTATTTAATTAACACCCGTAGCAACGGCAGAATGATAACTTTGATCTCGGTTTGTTTCTTGATTCAAGCCCGGAAGATAATGGCCTGAAGTCCCTGCATTGAAATCACTCTAAAAAAACACCCTTTGTCTTATCTCTGATGTTTGATTCGAGCGATTTCCGTGCTGAATCACAAGGGTTCTTCGGTACAAGTGCTTCCCCGGCATCACATCCCTCACCTCACACCCTCACACATCTCACCCCCTCACCTCACATCCCCCCCCTCAAGCACTTCCCTGTCTTCCCAAAGCCCTCCAAGATAAAGATCAATTTTTTATCCGCCGTCACATTGTCCGTCCCAGTCCCGCCTCCCGCTCGATATTGAGCTAAGGCTTGGATCCAAGCGGCACGAAGTATTGGGTACCCGATCTGAATTTTTTTACCTCTTTTACCAGCTCCCTGAAATCGACCTCGTTCGCAACGAAGTCCACCTTGTTCGTGCTTATGACCAGAAGAGGTGTCTCTGTGTAGTTGAAGAAGAAGTCGTTATACGCCGAGATCACCCTAGCGAGATAATCGGGGTCTATGCCCCTCTCATAGGAGTATCCCCTTCTCCTGATCCTCCTCAATATTACATCCAGGTCAGCCTGAAGGTAGATTACGAGGTCGGGATTCGGAACCTCAGGATTGAGGATGCGATACAGCTGATCGTAAAGGGCTATCTCGTGCTCGTCCAGGTTGATGTGGGCGAATATCCTGTCCTTGGCGAAGATGTAGTCGGAGACGGTGATCCTGTTGAACAGGTCTGATTGGGCGAGGTCGAGCTGCTGCTGGTATCTTGACAGGAGAAAAAAGAGCTGGGTCTTGAAACCGTTTTTCCTTCGGTCCCGGTAAAATTCCTTCAAAAACGGGTTTTCTTCCGCATTTTCAAAGAGCGTCCTGGCGGAAAATTCGTTCGCCAGAAGTGCGGCCAGAGATGTCTTTCCCACGCCGATGGGACCTTCGAGGGCGATGTACCTGGCCTTATGCATCAATGATTAAATCTAAATAATGCCGTGAGCTTCTTTTAAGGTAATTGTTATATTAAATAAAATTTGAATAAAATTTAGAAAACCCAGAAATTTAAAAAACCGCCGACCCCGCCAACCCTCTTTTAGTTCCCCCCATCGGCAAGTCATTCTATAGCATACGGAAGGAAATCTGTCCAGCCCTTTTTTCTTTTTTTCTTCTTATATTATATATCATGTATTGGTGATATGCAAAAGAAGAAGGCAAAAGGATAAGACAAAAAAATCGGCCCCCATCATTCACTCCCGCTACCCTCCCAATCTGTCGCCCCTGTCACTAATCCTTTCCGCCCCCCTTTGATTTCTTGCTGAACCTCGAATCGGCAGACCAGGTCTTTTCCCACAGCTCCTTGATATCCTCCGCGTCCCTGCGACTCAGCTCGCCGAAGCAGACCGGAACCACGATATCATCATCACAATCCAGTATATCTTGACCCATCTCTTTTAAGGCCTTATCCCCTTCCATCGACTTTTCTTTACCCCTCTTCATTCCATTTACCTGCCGTCTTCTCAATCCTCTTGATAGATTTCTTGATCTGTACCGCGTACTCCTTGGCGTGGGCCTTGCAGAGATCGTCGAACGTAACGTCCTTGTATTTTATACGGGCGTCCTTGAGTATTTCGTCTATCGTATCAGACAGAAAGCCCTTCTCCGCCGCCGCGATATTCTCATGGGGATCCTCGCCGTTCTCCCTCAGCGCCTCCATAACGTCCGTAAAACGTATCTTCGACAGGTCTTTTACCGGCAGATACCCCCCCTCTTCCTGCTCTATCTGGGATATCAGACCTTCACTTATCAGGACAAAGAGGACGTCGTTTATGAGGTGAACCGGAATATCCATAAACTCCGACAGCTCGTCGGAGCCCAGGGGCTTTCTCCCCTCGTAGAAGTTGACCGCTATCGCCATGAAGACCCTCAGGGCGAGGCGCTCCCTGAAGGAGAAGCTGACCCTCTCCGTTGCCGCGTGGCTCCTAAAACCGCCGTAGTTCTGGTGGATATACGCCGCCACGGCGCCTAAGATTATCATAAGCCAGCTCAGGTAGAGCCATACCATGAAGAAGGGAATCGATGCGAAGACCGAATATATGACCTCGTATCGGGCGAGGCCGAACTGGAACTTCGTGTAAAAATAGAGGGTAAGCTGCCAGAGTGTTCCGCCTATTACCGAGCCGAAGAGGGCTGACGTGAGCTTCACCCTCGTGTTCGGGATTACCTTGTAGATGAACGTGAAGAGGAGCCATATCACGAAATAG
This sequence comes from uncultured Thermodesulfobacteriota bacterium, assembly GCA_964542895.1. GTDB lineage: Bacteria > Desulfobacterota > Zymogenia > Zymogenales > Zymogenaceae > Zymogenus. The sequence goes on along the minus strand of CAZIWT010000104.1, from coordinate 5,572 downwards.
GGGAGCAGCCAGAAAAAGAGCTTCAACAGGGTCGAAAAGATGAATATCTCGGAGAGCTTATTCACTATGGCGTTGCTCTCCATTATGGTGGTTAAGCCTATGGAAAAGACAATTATTATGGGTGAGAGGACGACGATGCTCGTGTAGTAGGACGTCCTGGCAAGCAGGGGGCGCTTCTGGCGAATCCCCCAGATGTTGTTGATGGTCTGCTCGAAAGAGCCGAGGGCCGCGTAAACGGCCGTGAACGTGATCACGAGCCCGACCGACCCCAGCGTGGCGAAGTTGGTGTTGTCGATATAGCTGATGACTGTGCCGGCCACTTCGCTCAGTCCGGGTATCTTTTCTATATATAATAGAAAATATTCCTTTGCCTTGTCTTTCGCCTTGAGAGCGGTCAAGATCGAAAACGCGAAGGCGAGCATCGGGATCAGCGATATGAGGGTGGTAAACGTAAGGGCGGCGGCCCTGATCATTACGTTTCTCCCCACCAGCGTCTGGTAGATTAGCTTGATGGTGTTCCACTCCCTCTTGATGAGGCTCTCCACCGTGATCTCCCCCTCGTGGGTGGAGGTGATCTTCATGGTGAGGATCTCGGTGATCCTCTTTCTAATCTTCAAGAGCGGGCCCTTGAACATGGTTTTCCCTTTACTTGAACGATCGATATAAAGTATACTTCGCTATAATAGATAATTATATGCCTAATACGCTTTTTGGCAAGGACTTTCTGAATTATTTCTATTCCCTTGGGAAGCGGAAATCCAGATAGAATATCAACTAGATTCCCAATCAGGTTGGGAATGACGGAATAATTGTGGTTCCCTTGGGGAACGGGAATCCAGAAAAACCTTTATTGTCATTCCCGTTAAAACGGGAATTCAGAAAAAATATGGAGATTGAAAAATGTACGATCTTATAATCAGGGGAGGAACGGTAGTCGACGGCACGGAGGGAGAGCCTTTCAAGGCGGATGTCGCGGTCTTGAACGGCAGGATAGAGGAGGTTGGAGACCTGGCTGATGCTAAAGCAAAAGAGACAATAGACGCCGTGGGCAAGCTTGTCACGCCCGGGTTTGTGGACATCCACACCCACGCAGACCTCTCGATCCATCTGGATGATCACGAGGAGATCCTGATGCCGATGGTGATGCAGGGGATAACCACCTGCATAGGCGGGAACTGCGGCGTGGGGGCAGCACCCGTGACCGAGGAGAACCGGAAGGATATCGTCGCCTACAACGAGGCCTTCGTCATGCGCAGTGTTGATAAGGACGGACATACGTGGGGGCTCTCCGAGTTTTTGGGCAAGGTAGAGAAACGGGGTGTAATATTGAATATGGGGATGCTCGCCCCCCACGGGATTCTGCGCCTGTCGGCGTCGGGCCCGGTGAGGAGACTTCTTAAGGCGGACGAGAAAAAGAGGATGGCCGACCTCCTCTCAAAGACGATGGAGGAGGGAGCCTTCGGGATGTCGACAGGGCTTCAATACTTTCCCGGCTCCCAGAGCGACACGGAGGAGCTTTTAGATCTGGGTAGAGTCCTTTCGAAGTACGGTGGCGTCTTCACCTCCCATCTCAGGAGCTACTGCCACACGCTCCCCAACTCCATCGAGGAGGTATTGACCGTCGGCCGGAAAAACGAAATCCCGGTCCAGATATCCCACATCTACTGGCAGCCTTACACGAAGCACATCACACCTCTCGTGAAAGGATTCATGCAGGGGGCGTCGCTGCTCTACAACAAGGCCGGCGTCCCGATACCGATCGAGCTGGGGCTCAAGGGTCAGTTCAAGCCGATAGACAACGCGATAGCGGAGGGGCTCCCCGTGGGGGCGGACGTAGTTCCCACATCCCAGGGCTTCACGGAGCTCTTCGCCTTTTTTCCGCCCTGGGTCCTGGAGGGGGGAAGGGAAAAGGCGCTTAAGAGAATATCGGACACCAATACAAGGGCTGAGATAAGAAAAGATATCGAGAAGGGCGAGCCGGACTGGCCCCACACGGAAAGGGCCGGGTGGTCGATGAACTACTTCAAGATGACCGGGTGGGGGGGCGTAAGGGTGATGACCGTCCCCGGCGAGAAGAACCGCTACATGGAGGGAAAGTCGTTCCCGGAGCTTGGGAGGGAGATGAAAAAACACCCCTTCGACGTCATGTGCGATCTCCTTAAAGAGGAGGCGGGAAGGGTCATGGTCTTCCACACACCGACGGTCCCGGACGACCCGCTGGTGGCCCGCTCGTTGCGATACGCCCTTTTGCATCCCGAGGTCTCCATCGTGACCGACACAATCCTGTTGGGATTGGGGCGTCCGGCTCACGTCTTCTACGACTGCTTCCCCAGGTTCCTCGACCTCTACGCCAAGGGGAAAAAGGGGCTGGGCATCACAGAAGGGATAAGGAAGTGCACTTCCCTTCCCGCAAAGCAGCTCGGAATTAAAGGCCGGGGGCGGATCACCGGGGGCTCTTTTGCGGACATCCTGGTTATCGATTGGGATCGGCTCAAGAGCAACTCCACCTTCTTTACACCGGCCAATTTCCCGGACGGGATAGAGTACGTGATCATAAACGGAAAGGCGGTCGTGACGCCTAAGGGGTATCAAAAAGGTATCATGGCGGGGGAGGTCCTGAGGAGGAATTAGCGGTTTTCGCAAGTATTTCTTAGCTTTGATCCCATCTTCTGTGACTATTTCTTTATACCATTTCTCTCCAACTGTTTAGGCAGAAAATATGTATTTATTCGATTTTTACTTCAATTAGCAGAATCTCGAATTTAGTGGTGGGCGGCCCGAAAACGTTTTTGCTTGACATAAAATCGAAAACGATATATATGTCTAAAGTCAAACACCGCTTACTATTAATCGTCCATTTTTAATCGTCTTTTTTAATATTTTTGAGGAGGTACTTATGAAAAAGGATGGAAAGGAGTTCAAGAGCAGGTTTCTGTCTCTAAACCCGGGCTTTCAATACCTGGCCGACAAGGATAAGTACCTTTTCTCGTTCCCGGAGCCGAAGTACAGGTTCAACATCATCGGCGCGGGGCTGATGGGACGGGAGCACATGAAGATCACGCTGTTGGAGGGGCGGGCTACAATCCACGGCATCTACGACACAAACAGTATCTGCGTCGAGAAGACGAAGGGTGATTTCTCGATGCTCGCCCCCAACAGCACACTAAAAATATATGACTCGTTGAAGGACGCCTGCAACGACCCGGATGTGGACGGGCTTATCATATCCACCCCAAACTACACCCACATCGACGTGGTCAAGGAGGCGGCAAAGTCGGGAAAGCACATCCTTCTCGAAAAGCCGATGGCGACCACCATCCCGGACGCCAGGGAGATAGCGAAGATGGCGAAAGCGCACAAGGCGGTCTTCCAACTGGGGCTCCAGTACCGCTACAAGGCGATATGCGTGGAAGCCATCCACGAGGCGCTGGAAAGGAGGGCGATCGGGGAGATCAAGACGATAAACGTCCTGGAGCAGAGAATCCCCTTTCTGGACAAGGTCGACCAGTGGAACAAGTTCTCGAAATACTCCGGCGGGACGCTCGTAGAAAAGTGCTGCCACTACTTCGACCTGATGAACCTCTTCGCCAAATCAAAGCCGAAAACCGTCTTCGCCACCGGCAGCATGGCAGTCAACTTCATCGACTTCGAGTACGAGGGCGAAAAGTCTGACATCATCGACAACGCCTACGTGACGGTGATATACGAAAACGGGATAAGGGCGAACTTCACACTCTGCATGTTCTCCCCCATGCTTTATGAAGAGATAATCCTCTGCGGGGACGAGGGGCGCCTTCTCGCCTCGGAGAACGAGGACTTCCTGCCGATACCGAGGTCGAAGAGCCACCTCGAGATCACGTGCGGGGAGCTGAGGCCCTCCAAGGTATCCACCCCCTGCTACCCCGCCTACATCGAGGGGAGCGGGCACAACGGGGCCACCTACTACGAGCACGTGGAATTCGTCGACAACATCGAGGGAAGAAAGACCAACGCCGCCACGGCGGAGGAGGGATTCTGGTCGATAGTGGTCGGTGCCGCCGCCGAGGAGTCGATCAAGAGGGGTAGCGTGATCGATATAGACGAACTTTTAAAAGAGAACGTGAAAGAGAATAATATCTAAGGATATATCGTGAAAAATAAAAACATGAAGAAAAAGAGACTCGGACTCAAGATCGCCGCCGCCGTTGCGGTCGTTCTCGCGGCGGCGTGGATAGGAATCATAGAGGTGTACAAGGTGCCCCCGAGGGTCTTCACGAACGCCCTCTGGACGCCGGCCGAGATCGACAAGAACCTCGAGACCGTGGTCCTGGTGGATATGGGCTCGGACGACTCGTGGCCGCTGGAGTGGAGGGGGCCGGGAAGCTTTCTCGACGAGGAAGCGGACGTCAATATTGTAATAATCCATTTTCTCGACGTGACGAAGGAGGTCGTCGACTCCCACAAGCCCGCGGCGGTGATTCTCTCCGGGTACAAGCAGCCCCTCTCCACATATAACTTCGAGAAGATGGAGGAACTGTTCCTATTCTTAAGGGAGACGGAGCTTCCGGTCTTAGGGATATGCGGGGGGCACCAGTTCATCGGGAAGGCCTACGGGTCGGAGATCGTCCCCCTGGGAATAACGGAGAAGGGCTTTATTGAGGTAGATCTTGTGGCTGACGACCCGATCCTCGAAGGATTGTCCTCTCCCATAAAGACCTACTTCTGGCACGAGCTCCAGGTCGATCCCCTGCCGGAGGATTTTATCCTCCTGGGGGTTGGGAAAACCTGCCGCGTCCAGATGATGAAACACAAGACGAAGCCGATTTACGGGGTTCAGTTTCACCCGGAGTACTCCTCGTTGAGAAACCGGGACGGGGTCGTGATCTTCGAAAACTTCCTCAAGATAGCGGGGATAGCCTCGGATTCATAATAAGGCCGTCTTCCCGTTTTAAAGATGGTGTGTATCTGATTGCGGTGAGGATATTTCTGCGGTTAGGATTTTTCAGTATATGTAGTATCTATTGCGATAGATCGTGAATACGAGCCCAAGTCGGAGGAGCCGAGGCAAGAATTATATCTTGTTTAATGTGGGTGGGCAAATCCGCCCCGGTGAGGGGTTGGGAAGGCATAGCAGTCATAGAAACATCTACCCGCTCCACACTTAATTTTCGACAGGCAGGGCACGTTTTTATAAATAGGCCCGAAGGATCACAACGATCCTCCGGGCCAATTTTTTACACTAAATATCTAACTAAATTTCTAAATTTCCATTCTATAGCGATGTTGACCGACGACGACCCGACGGCGGCTTACATGGTCTTTACGGCCTTCAACTCCTTCAGCATCGCTTTCATCCCGGGGATGAGCGCCTCCCCCTCCGCTGTGCCGTAGAGGTTTCTCTTCTCCTTCGGGTCGACCACCAGATCGTACAGCTCGGGCTTCAATCCCTTCTCGAACTCGAAGTACTTGTGGGTCTCGGTTCTGAGGCCGTAGATGTTAGGCACGTTCTCCGGGAAATACTTGAAGTACTCGAAGAGCCACGCCTTGCGCCCCTGGGCGGTGCCGTTTTTTAAAAACGGGATAAAGCTCTCCC
>CAZIWT010000103.1:0-13398 GCA_964542895.1 uncultured Thermodesulfobacteriota bacterium | reverse complement strand
TCTCTCCCGCGACAGCCGCATTCGTCCACGTGACGTAGCTTGCCCCGGGAGTTGTGTTCGAGTTGAACTGCCATGTCCCGGAATTATTGCGGGCAATGGGGCGCCATCCCACATCGCCCACCGTATCATCGAAGATTCCCCATGTTGTACGACCGTTAAAGCTGAAAGCGTAAAAAATGTTGCCTGTGTTTTCGCTGTCCGTGATCGCGGCGGAGTTTATATCCTCCCAGTCGGTGCAGTCGGCCTGATTCGAGTCGGTGGTGACAACCACGTAGAACTGATCGATGGGATAGGCCGCCGTGCTTTCTCCATAGGCCTGCGTGGGGACCACTATCGTATCGGTTAGAGAAGCGTTGGGCGAAGCAGAAAAGTAGTTAGAGTGCTGCACCCTAATCTCGTCGAGGTGACCGGCGAAGTATTCATTCGAGTCTCCTCTTTGGCCGATGTAAAGTAATCCGGTGAAGTTGGCCGTATCGCTGTCCTGAAGATATCCAACCTGCGTTCCGTCTTTGTATATCCCGTATTCGTCTGCAACCTTAATTATGGCAACATGGTGCCAATCTGTATCGGTTATTTCTCCAACCCCCGCCAGAAATATTACGTTTATGTTGCTGACCTTCACTATCAATTGAAGTCCCGATCCGTCGATGTGCTTTAGATGCCATTTGTTCTGTCCGTTTTCATAGTGGGTAATGTACATTTCGTCACCAGTATGGTCGGTGTGTTTCACCCATAGATCGATTGTCCAGCTGTCCGAGTTGCTCGCAAAAATATCCCAGTTGGCACTGTCCGGTATCGTCAAATAGTCCCCGTCTCCGTCAATAAATCCGGAAGACGAACCCCACTTGTAGGCGGCGGTGTCTATTTGGGCATCCCCGTTGGCCGTTACCGTATGCCCGCCGCCCACGGCGTCGTCTGTAAAAACAGTTGAGCCGTCGGTCCCCTCACAGTGAAGCAATAATTTTGTGTTTGCATCGTTACCGGCTCCGGCCGTACCCGATCTGTTCAGCTGCACGACCCCGTCTGCAAAATCCGTCCCGTAAACAAGGTCCACCGCATAGGTGCCGGTTCCTTTCACGGACGGGTCTCCGTCCTGTTTCGTAAACTCGACCTCGTCGTCGCCTTCCCCGTCATCTGTAATTGATGTTATTTCGTACCATGTCTCATCGCCGGTGAGCTTGAATCTTATCCCCTCGACGATCCTGTCCTCGGCCTTGCCCGGGCCTATCGTTACAGGGTTGTTTCCGGAGTCCTCGAAGTGTCCGGACGTATCTGCGGTGTCGACCTGAAAGTTGACTATCGAACCCTTGACGTCCCCCTGGAGATAGGGGCCTTCATCACCGACGTCGAAATCGAGGGTCGACCAGTTGCTCTCATCGCCCATGACTTCCCTCACGAAAGTGGTTATCCTGACATCGTAGCTTGTCTCCAACGGGTGGGTTATCGTGATGGCCTCATTTTGGGCCATGTTGTTTTTGGAGCCGGTGTACTGGTTAAACGAGCCTGCGTTGTCATCGACGTATTTCTTGTTGGCGGTTTGATAGTCGGTCGTCGGGGCAGAGCCGGGCGTTTCGGGAAAGGTCGAGAAACTCTTTTTCCCTGCTATCGTCTGGTCCCCGGTCTTTGCGACTATCCCGGCCGAATCTGGGGTCTTGGAATCGAAGTCCGTGCCGTCGGCGGCAAGGATGTTTCCGTCGGTGGGTGTGGAATCACCCACATCGGTCAATTCTGCGAGCTCGTTGGCCCCGGACCCTGCGGAGATGGTCACCCATGATGAACCCTGATAAACCTTGAGGACCTTTCCGCCCCCGGTCGTGTCAACCCAGAGGTCCCCCTCGGAGGGCGAATTCGGGGCGGTCTCCCCTATCGTCGTAACTCTCTGGACGTCTTGGTCCATCTCATCGAACATGTTGTTGAGCATCTGCCCCCAGGCGTTCTTGTTTGCCCCCACCGTGGGAACCGTCCAACCGAATTTATCTGTTATCGGCATATTTCACTCCTTTGAAAAAGTCTTCATTTTAGTTGAGGCTCAGCCGTATGAGCCGGAGCCGTAATGAGAAACGCCGTAGGTTCCCTCTTCGAGGGGTGCTCTCTCCTCCTCCCAATCTTCGTACCTCTCGCATTCGAGGCTCATCATTACGCCGGTGTTTTCCCCCGAAATCTTTACACCTTTGATGTAAAGGTTTTCGGAGATCAGCCCCGCCTCCAGATTCGTGATCCTGATGTAGACTCCAGGCCTTATAAAATGGCCGAGGGGGGGATACGGAAGAGAGAGGCTGAAACTCTCTTTCAGCTTCCATCTACCGTTGAGCTCATACCAGCCCCTCTTTACGGCTTCATCCTCCGTTAAGATAAGGCTGTCGGTTATCGAGTCTGCGGGTCTGTCGCCCGCGCCGTAGTTACAGACCACCCTGATGTTCATTTGCTAACGTACCTCCATCTGACCTTTGCGTAATACTCCACGGGGACATATTTATAACCCGCTTCGACAATCCCTTGGTTTGGAAGACCGGGAATCTCGATTTGATCCTCCAGCAGTTCGTAATCATCGTGATATATCCTTATGGCGTGTTTTCCCACCTTCCCCTTCGTAAAGATGAAAGACCCGTTCGATATTGTTACGATTTCTTCATCGATATACCCCTCGCCGAAGGGGCCGTAGCCGTCGTTGTTCCAGTCTATCTGTACCGTGGCCCCCTCTATCGCATCTTTCGTATCTTCATCCTTTACCCATCTCTTGCCGTGGATGTTGCCCTTTCTGTCGATCCAGTCCTCCTCCAGCTCCACCTTTTCCCCCTGAACCGTTAGAACGATATATGTCTTGTCCCCCACGGTTTTCTTTTTCGTCTTGCAGTTTTCCTCCACGGTTTCGGAAGACGTGTTGTCAAAGTCGATGGTGTAGCCGCTCCTCGTTGAGAGCCGCCGCGATTGTTCGTATTCCTCTTTTGCTGTGCTTGCGGTGAAGGAGCCCTTTTTCCCGTTTTCGGCCCCCTTCGGGAAGTAGAGCCACTGCCACGGCAGGTACTCCTGTTTGTCGGAGACGGATGTGTGCTTTACGCTGGGCGACGAGACGTCAACGGACACCAGGGCATCCTCCCCCCCGGCGGTGCAGCGAATATAGGCGGTATACGGCTTTACGGTAAAAAGCTCCTCCACCGTCATCACGGGGAGGGATGGGGCGCAATATTTCGCCTTAGCGATCCCGCCGGAGCTGTAGGAGACCTTGACAATCGTCTGCTTGTTCGGAAGGGGTATTTCGAGGGTTATGCTTTTGCCGCTTACCTCGGCGCCGTCGGCGTAGTTTACCTCCTTGTACTCCTCGCCGTTTATAACCCTGTAGATGGAGAGGAGCTCCGAGATCGGGAAGCGGACGGATAGTCCCACCTCTGTGGTTGACGTCACCTCCTCCCCCTCGATATCGCCGGTGGAGGTCGTAACGATAATCTGGCTTGGTGAAATCGTCTCTTCAACGTCATCGGAGGTAAGGCTTCCCGCCCCCTCCTCGATGACGAAGGAGACCTCCATCCCGTCCTTTACCGGGGCGCCGTCGGGCCCTGTTACCCGACAGGTTATCGTGGATGTCTTTCCCCTGGCGATCTTCGTCGGGTCCGCCGCGGCGTCGATATCCGTTACTCTCGGGTCGTCCATCCTTATCGTCAACGAGTCGGACTGGCCCTTGAACGCAGCCGTTATGGTCGCGTATCCGCCGCCGCCGGCGGAAGCCCTCAAGACGGTCTTCGCCACGCCGTTTTCGATCAGAACCTCGGAATCATTAACGCCGGCAAGCTTGTCTACGGAAAAGGAGCATGTGTTCCCCCCCTCGTAGCTGACCAGATGGGAGAAGTTTCCCATCCCGGCGGTCGTAGTTATGGTGGTTCCGTCGAACTCGAACGGCCCCGGGACCGGGTCCCCGGGCGATCCGTTCACGTCCTTCCAGATTCCGATGACCCTCTTTATCCTCTTCGATACGCTTATCTTGTTCGGGGTCGATGGGGTCGCCTCTTCATATTCTATCGTCTGAACCTCGCTGAATGAGCCGTCCTTGTTGTAACAGTAGGCGGTGAGTTTGAGGCTGTCGCTCCCGTTCGATCTGAGCGTATACTTGGAGGCGATCAGGTTGACCACCGGCCACTTCCCCAGCGCCGAGACCTTGTCGAAGCCGAACACCTCGATTGAGTTCTCCCCGGTGGGGAAGTCAAATTTTCGGCTTGACTCGACGATCTCCGAGTCCACTATCGAGGTAACGGGGCTTTCCCCCTTTGTGTCAAACGACTTGTAGTCACAGATAAGGTTGTCCTCGAAATCGGTGTGGAGCGACCCGCCGCCCGCCGTTACCATCCCCCTTATGATCTCCCCAGGGGTCTTGTTTTTGACGCCGTAGGTGTCGGCGTAGATCTTGGAGTTGAGGATATTCCAGCTTATCGGTACCGTCGGCGCCAGGGATTCGGCAAGCTCTCTCTTTGTAGCGTCCTCACCGAAAACCGCCGTCATCGGCTCCAGGAAGGGCCTGTCCAGGATCGCCGTTAAACTCCTGCCGCCGATGTCGCCTTCGAAGTTCCTGAATTCTTCAAGCCGGGCCGTGTCTTCCCAAAAGAAATCGCCTATCGATGTTCCGTCTATCACAACCCTGATCCTCGGCTGGTAGAACCTGTCGTCCGAAAGGGTGTAGGGACGCTTGTTTTTCAGGATGGTTTTATCCCGAAGCTTTATGTCCGCCTTTTTTGTGTAGGTCTCCTCATCGTATGCGACTTCCCAGCTCTCGACCATGCCGCTGATATCCTGATCGTCAAGATAGATTTTTATATTGTAACTTCTCCGATCCGAGGCGGTCTCTCCTATTCGGTTTATCGCCCGAAGCGATTCCCTTAAGGGAAGATAGTCGAGGATAGCGTTGTTTACGGTCAGTGATTCCCTGTGGCGATAAACCAGATCGTTTAGGGCCGTAACAAACGCGCCGCTAAAAGCGCTCTTGATACGGGATTCTGTTGTGAGGGAGTTTACGGAGGAAAAGCTCCTTGAGATACTCAGGTCTTCGATGTAGATGTAATCGACTTTAATCCTGCCGTAATGATTGGTTGTGAAAGGAAAGCCGTTGAGGAGCCACAGGGGATTGTCTTCGAAAGTCACGGCGCAATCGGTTTCGGCGCAATAAACTCCATTGTCCAAGGTCGTCCTTCCGCTCTCCGGGCGGTAAGTTATTGTCAATGTGTACCAGGTGTTGAAGCTTAAGGTCCTGACGTTTTTTTTACCTGTTTGCCAAAGACCCGTAGAGCTGTTGTAGTACTCGTTTTCCTTTCCGTAATTTCTCCAGTACTCCTTCAAAGTCCCGCTGGAATTGCTGATAGGGGCGAATAGGGATGTAGTGCCGAAGTCGACCACATCCGGCTGTGTTTCTTTGAGAACGAATCTGATTACCGGTACGGAGTTATCCTCCTCGAGATATTCTATCCTGTATCTGATAGATACCCTGAAGGGCGTGTTTCTGCACTCAATGGCGGAAAGGCCCTCGGAGGTGACTAAAAAGGCGACGTCGGAATCCTCGAACGTCTGGATGTAGGCTTTATCACCCTCCTTGAATATCACACCGTTTCCGGAAGTCTTTATATCGACTCCGTCCTGGTAGGTGTCCGGGAGATTGAAATCTTCCTTGTAGAAAAAGCTCATGGTTTGTCCTTTTTGATCTTCTTTACATTTATTCTTAAGGAGCCGGCGTTGTTTGTAGGAACAATAACATCGTTGTGGGGGAGCCACATACTAAAGTTGCCGCCGTCCCAGTAGAATTCGAGCATCTCGTCCCTAACCGATCCCAGGGCCTTCTCCGGCGTATCGGCCCACTCGCCGAAGGTAACCGCCTCCAGGCTGTACTTGCCGCCCAGGTCCCCTTTGGTCGTCCTCATGTGCCACGTCCAGGAATCGTGACCGACCCAATCGTCGCAGGTCCCGCCGATGGGGGTGATTACGTAGTCCCCCTTCGGCAGGTTGACCGTAAGGGGGTTCCCGTAGTTTGGCACCATGTGTTGCGGCACCATAAGGGAAAAGTCCTGGTCGAAGGGCGGATCCTCTGTCAGGTAGTAGACCAAATTCAAGGGCGTGAGATAGTAACAGCCGCTGCCCCCCCGGATCTCCTTCGGTTCGAGAAAGTAAACCCTGTTTGTCGCTTCCGCCGCCATGTCAGGATGTCTCCCCGTCCAGCGTAAAGGAGACCCTGTTTCCGAAGCAGGCTGCTGTTTGTGCCTTTACCTCTTCCTTGATCCATATCCCCTTGGCGGAGTGGACCGTGCTGAAGGTCATTGTATCTCCGCTCGCCCATGTGCCACCCCAGGCCTCCTTGACTATCTTGAAGTAATACGATCCCTTGTTTGCCGCCTTAAAGTCCTCGTTGATGTTCCCGGAGCCGATGAGCCCCGAGATCGATCCGGTCACGTCGAAATCGGGGGCGCTCGTAAACTCCACGGTCCAGTCGTCCGACACCGTTCCAGCGTCGAAGGTCTCTATCGGGTATCCCGAGTCGTTGAAAGATCCCGAGGCGGAGCCGGAAGTGTTGGGCGTGGTGTGAGAGGACTCTATCGACCCCAGCTCGATGACCTCTGACACCACCGTCCCGTCGGTGCCGTAGTGGATCGAGTTGTCGAGGCCGAGCTCGGTATCCGCCGTGGACGAAGACATGACCTGCACGGAGCCCGCGGCGTAATAGGTGTCCGACTCGATGGAGACCCTCGTGGATTCAAAGACAGAGGCCGTGCCGCCCGTAAGCTCGCCGTTTATCTGGTCCACAACCTGGGCCGCCGTCTGGCCGTTGCCGGAGAGGCCTACGGTCTGTTCGGCTCCCCCGTCGATCGAGATTATCAGCGTCAATCCGTCCACGTCGAAGTTTTCGTCTTCCGTCCCGTCGACTCTCGCCTTTGTTTTGACGGAGTGGCTTGAGGCTATGGCGGAAACGAGGGAGATATAACACTCGCCGCTGTTTTCCGGCGCGCCGTCCGATATTTTCAAAAAGTCGGCATAGGAGGTGACGCCGTCCGTAGTTCCGCCGTGCTGGGAGAGGGTGACCTCCCCGTCTGTTATGCCGGGGTTCGAACAGTCCACTCCTGTGCTTATCAGCACACCGTCCTTGTATACATCCACCGTCTCGCTTCCCGGCGTATAGCCGTCAACGACAAACCTCCACACCGTCCAGGTGTCCATGTCTACTATATCCGTTCCGACCTCGTTTGAGGTCGCGCCGTCCGATATGTGGAGTCCCCCGGAGCGAAACTCGCATTTGAGGAGGATATCTGAGTTGTCGATAATGAAATAGAAGACGTCGTCGTCGCTTATCGTCCCTATCAGGTCGAAGTAGGTTCTTACCTCGGCCGTAAACGATTGAGATATCGTCCCGAAGTCCTTTACAACCTCAGCCTTGTTGCCGCTGCCGGCGGTGGCCACCGTGAGCTTGAAGGTCTCCCTACCCTCGAATGTCTCCTGGGTCGTCGTGCCGTTGTTGTCCTGGTTCGTCCAGCCGGTCAGGCTCTCAAAGTCATCGTCCGCCACGTCACCCTCGCCGATGGTGAAGACCGCGTTTTCTGCATCCATGTACTCGATGACCGAGGCGCCCGATACGAGGTTGTCCCAGTCGACAAGGGCGATAAGGGAGCCGCTGTTTACGCCGTCGGGGTTGTCGTAGGCGGCCACCACCGTGGTCGATGCTCCCCCCGTAAGGGGTTCTGTGATCTCGCCGGCGCCCGCCCAGCCGTCGTATCCCGCAGCATCGTTCTGGACGTCCGTGTCGGTTCCTTCCTTCAGCCTGAAGAAATCCTCGGCGGTCGAGAGCTTGTCGATAAAAAACTTCGCGTTGTCTAAAACTCCATCCTCCTTCTTGACAAAGACCTTCCGGTAGCGGATCAGGCCGGACGTCCTCTCGGACTCCGTAACGTTGGGGAAGATGTTCTGCCCGGTATTGTTTAAAACATCGGTCGTGGACATCTCCCCGCCGTTGGCCGAGGAGTCGTTTATTGTCTTTGACTTTTTCATCTTTACTGTTGCCGTCATGTTATTCTCCTTGTCCTGTACACATTAAATGGATTTTTCCGATATACCATGTGTCATCTTTCGGGGCGGAGGTATCGATCAGATAACTCATCTGGATCGCCCCGCCGTCGACCTCGTTTCTGAAGCGGACCGTGTAGCTCTCGCCGTTGAGCGAGAGCGTGTAGGAAACCCCCACCGCGCCCGACAGCCCCCTCAGAGAATCGACCGTCGATCCCCTGATCCAGCCGGTCTTTTCGGTGGCCTCGAGCGTAATGGGGAAATGCACCCCCCTGTTTGCCTCGAGGACTATCTCGGTGCCGTCGATGGCGGTATATGCCTGGGCCGCCAGGTCCGGGCGGCTGTTTACGTCCGTCCAGACCGGATCGTTATCGAGGGTAATTCCGCCGATTGTAGTTGTCATGGATACTGCCTCCTTAAAACCTCACGAATGTTGTTTGAACTTATTATTCCGCGAATTTTTAGACTTTAGTCAATTATTCCAGAATCTCGGAGAAATATTAAAAGTATGAACGTACTGAAATCTAAAAAGAGGGGGAGCCGGTGAGGCCCCCCCGAACATTTTCGGGCGAACCCGGGGCTATCCTTTCCCCTTTCCGCCCACCCTTGTCATCATGGAAACCAGCTCCGATACGCCCTTGACGTCGTCAAGACTGACCTCCTTGTGGAAGCTCTCCACCTTAGGAAACGACCCCCTCATGGGGCCCCTGAACAGCCTTGATATGTCAAGGGAGGCCGACCTCACGGGTATCCCGTCTCGGGCCCTGTCGAGCTCTCCCCTCACGTCGTTTACGAGATCGCGGCAGTCGCGCATGATCCCCATCAGGAGACCCGCGGCCTCGGTAAGGCACACACCTCCCCTCATCTCCTCCGTCAGGGGGGTCAAGGAGTGGTTCTCGGTCCGATTTTCTTCTCTCTTCCTCATGGTTTAAATCCTTTGCCTCTCTACGGCGTGTAGATCTCCCAGCGCCCGTATGCCCCGTAGCTGCCTCCGGGGTCTTTCAGGAACTTTATCTTGCTGGTGACTCCGGCCCAGGCGCCCTCGTCGCCGGGGTTCAAGGGAAGCTCCATCGTGGACGAGAGGTTGACCTTGCCGTGAGTGATCCTCATGTTGTCGCCGTTGAGCAGCTGCTTTGTGAGCCTGAGCACGTGGTCTTCCGGCTTTACGTCCTCGAACATCTCGAAGTATTTTCCGTCGTAGGTCTTGTGGGTGTAGTCGACGTAAACCGTCTGCCCGTCGGTGATGCTTCCGGTCGACACCCTTCCCACGTGTCCGCCCTTCCTGTCGATGATGTAGTCGGTGTCCTCGGTGTAGGTGGTTCCCCCGCCGCCGCTCTCGCTCCCGACGGTGACGCTGCAGTCCTCGTCGAAGTCTGCGCCGTTAAGGAGGGCGTTCCACACCCCGTTGGCGTAGTCGCCGTTCATCAAGACCGGTTCGTCGGTTACTCCCTGCGTCCCGGCGTTTGTCGTGCTCACGCTGCCGCCGTGAAGCATTACGTTCCAGAGGTCGATGTCGGCGATCTCCTCCCAGACGAACTCGATCTCGATGTCGAGGTTTCCGAAGATCGTCATGTCGGTCCCGAAGGGATAGCTGGAGACGTCGTAGTGTTTGACCTCCTCTCCGTTGACGCGGATGGTCTCCTCCCTGATGACGCCGAGGTCCTGCCAGCCGCCTCCGGGATTCACCTCGATTTTCCCAACCGCCGAGCGGTCAAGGTTTTCTGTTCCCATAATTCAATCCTCCTTTTCGTTTATGGAAATGTGAGCTAACTCTTAAGCAAAAACTTGAACATCGTGAAGTACTTGTGGTCCAAAAGCCCCCCCTCCTCCAGGACGTCCTCCTTTCCGTCCTCGAAGACGTCGTAGATGATGTAGTCTTCGGTCACGAACTTCTTCCTGTGGAGATCGAGCCTCAAGCGCTCCTCGATGTCGCCGCGAAGTTCCCTATCTTCCGGCTCCGCAAAGACGTGGAGACAGTAGCGCTGCGCCCAGTCGTCCACGCCGGAGCCGATCCGAACCGGGGCCTCGGCGGGCATGGTCTCGATTACGACGTACGCGGGTTTAAGCTCGTCTATGGTGATCTTGCCCTCGGGCCACGCAAGGTAGATCCTCTTGTCCGAACCGTCCGCCCCGAGATAGTCTCCCAGGATGGAGTCGGCAACAAGGGTGTCGTAGATCAGCTCCTGAATCTCGCTTTCAAAAAGTCCCAATTTCACTCCCCCTTAAAGATGTTAAAAAAATCGATATAGACGCATTCGATATGGGCTCACGGTTTTTTCGTCGTCTCCATCAACTCGAATTCCAGGTGGGTTCCAACGTCGCGAAGGTTTATGACCGAGCAGTAGACCTCCCCCATTACGCACCTGTCCCCCTTTTTGATGTCTGTGCCCGTTGGGGCGAGACAGATGTATTTTTCGAGGGTCGAGATCCCCTGAACCTCCCTTTTCGTCGGATTTCCAGAAGACAGGGTGTGAACCTTAACATTGACGGCCGAGGGATTCCATGCGCCGTCGGAATCTCTTCTCTCGAAATCGGTGGCGCTGCCCAACAGCTCGATGACCTTTTGAGCCACGTCCTTCATATTCTCATCAGGTAAAACAGCCATAAATCACTCCTTTCTAAAAATCCGATTGACTCCATCAATTAAATTGGCGCCGATCAATCCCGGTTCCCCCCTTTATTATCAGCCCGGCGGTGGGGGGGACGATCTTGTCGATCGCCCCCCCACCTTCCTCCCCGTCTTGGGGCCCGCAAATTAGTATTAACAGGATCCCCCTGACGGCCCCCGGGCATTCACCCCGCTCCGTTTTGCCCGTCCCCATTTTCCTTTAACCCTGGCGGGACTTATCAACGGATTGGTGGGGATTCGGATTACGATCGCGCTCCTTTATGGGGGCGTCCCATATTTGGAGATATTTTTTCACGAAATCGGGGGTTTAATAAAAAATATGAATTTTAGAGAAGGTTTTTTGATGGGTGAAAGTCTATTTGGATAACGGGATTCAGGCACGGCTTTTTTGGGGCGGCGGGCGCCGGCCCTTTACACGACTAGCCCTTGACACGACTTAGGATTTCAGCTAAATTCGAGTCGTCAGTCCGTATCCGGCAAAAAATAAGGGGGGGGACCGTTGCGAATAGGATCGTTCGAGTTCAACATGGGGGAGCTCTCCGGCTCTCTGGGCAACTACGGGACGCTCCTTCCGATAATAATCGGCTACATCTCCATCTGTGGGATGGATCCCGCCGGAATCCTTATAATCTTCGGGATTGTCAACATCGTAGCCGGAACCGTCTATCGGCTGCCGCTGCCGACGGAGCCGATGAAGGTGATAGCGGTCGTCGCCATAGCCCAGGCGTGGGCGCCGGAGAAGGTCTACACGGCCGCGATCGTCATGGGGGTCGTCTGGCTCCTCATGGGCGTCACCAACGCCATGACATACGTTTCCCGCTTCACGCCCAAAAGCGTTGTGAGGGGGATACAGATCTCCATCGGGATCATATTCGCCGTGAAGGGGCTTCACATGGTGGCCACGCTCTGGTATTTGGGGCTGGTATCCCTCGTTATCGTGGTCCTCTTGAGGAAGAGCAGATACGCCCCCGCCGCGATAGTCCTTGCGGCCCTCGGGATTGTAATCATGGGATTCAAAGGGGACCTTTCCGGGGAGATGATCGTACCCTCCCTCTCCCTTCCACCGCTCACGACCTTTGACTTTCGCGAGATATGGCCGGCCTTGAGGGACGCGGGGTTCGCCCAGATCCCCCTTACCGCCACCAACGCCGTGATCGCGACTTCGGCCCTCGTCTCCGACTACTGGCCGGGCCGCCGGGTAAGGGCGAAGTACCTGTCGGTGAACATAGGGGTTATGAACTTGGTATCTCCCTTCTTCGGCGGCATACCGATGTGTCATGGGGCGGGGGGGCTTGCCGGAAAGCACTTCTTCGGCGCCAGGAGCGGCGGGACCAACATCATCGAGGGGACGACCCAGATAGTCCTCGGGCTCTTTTTCGCCGCGGGAATAGCGGCGATATTCACCGCCTTTCCCCTGGCGATCCTGGGCGCCATGCTGTTTCTGGTGGGGGTGGAGCTTATCAAGTTCGGAAAAGACCTGGGCTTTGACGAGAGGCTCCTGACAGCGCTGATTACGGTCCTCGGCTCAATTCTCTTTAACATGGGGGTGGGCTTTCTTCTCGGGCTCGCGGTTCACTACATATTCTTCAGAAGGCCGCGGAGGAAGGCGGGTAAGCCCGCCAAAGAAAAATAGAGGGCGGCCCCATAGTATCGAGCCGCCCCATTGATTTTACCTCAAATAGAAACGGCGTCGAGATGTTCTTATACGCTGGGGAACCGCTTGAGCCTCAAGAGCTAATTGTTTCTAAAAAAATAGGAAGCCCCCATAGACAGGGGGCTTTCGCTGTTGATAACCAAAGGAAGCCTGTATCGACAACTACTTTTTCAGAGAGAGCTCGGAGAGCTTCGACCAGGGAATCGAGTTGTCTATCTCGTACATCAGCCTTTTGAACATGCCGTCCGCCACCTCGTTAAAAAGCCTGTTGTTTATGATCTGTACGTGCTCTCTCTTGTAGGTCGCCCTGACGGTGTTTTCCCAGATTATCTTTTCGGTTATGGGGTCCATCAGCACGAGCTCGACGTTCGAGTCGGCCGAAATCGTCGGCCCTAAAAGGCCCCTCTCCAGATAGATGTTGAATTTGTTTACGGAGACCTTAAGGAGGGCCAGAAGCTCCCGCTTCGTCTTCCTGTCGGGGGGCGTGTAGCCGTACTCGATGATGCGGGTCTTATATCCCTTCGATCGAACGAGGTTGTTTATCGCCTCCCCCGTCAACTCCGCCACTCCCTTCCCCCCCTCTAACCTTATCTCCCCCAACGGGACACCGAGCTGATCCTTCTTGGTGCCTATCTGATCGCCCTGGAAATCGATCCTCTTGTCCAGGGGCTTATGCATAAGGACGACGTTTCTCCCGCCGGCCTCCTCGTAAGACGACCCCGGCATATAGGTGAGCCTTACGTAGTCGGTGCCCATGGCACACCCCAGTGCGGCCAAAAAGACAAGGGCCGTCAAAATATATAAACACTTCCTCATGGTTTGCTCCTTTATTAAATAACTCCCACGATTGGGAAAAACACGAAAAACCTGTGTTCAAAATTTCTGTTTAGCAGCCCTCTTATTCCGCAGAAATTGAAACGGGTGGTATCGATTCCGCTGTTCCTCTCATTTGAAGAAGACCGCCGTAACCATGTTGACGGCAAAATATTTAGTTTTTGTTTCTCCTCTTCCAATATGAAATAAGGTGTCTAAAAACCTTTTTGTGGGTATTTCCCCCAGACCCGCCCCGTCCGCAGAGGGAAGAGCAAAC
>CAZIWT010000102.1:0-13519 GCA_964542895.1 uncultured Thermodesulfobacteriota bacterium | reverse complement strand
GTCTGATTACATTCTATTTTCATAAAGTCCTTAACACGGGAACCGTATTCACGCACCTCTTCTACATCCCGATATTCCTGTCCACGTACTGGTGGAAAAGAAAGGGCCTTATCGTTCCCCTCTTTCTGTCGTTATTTCTGGTGTTCAGCAACCATTTCCTGAGGGGCTACCAGTTTGATGTGGACGACTATTTTCGGGCGCTCATGTTTATCATTATCGGTGTGGTTGTCATGTTGTTGAGCGAAAAGATCGACAAGGCGAACGAAGACCTCCGCAGGAGCGAGAGGGCCTTGGTCGATGCGGAAAAGCTGGCCAGCCTGGGACAGCTCTCCGCGGGCGTCGCCCATGAAATCAACAACCCCCTGGGCGTCGTTCTCATGTACGCCTACCTGCTTCACGATGAAACCACCGACCAAAAGGTTCGTGAAGACTCGCGGATGATCATCGAGCAGGCCGAGCGCTGTAATAAAATCGTTTCGGGCCTGCTCCAGTTCGCCAGAAAGAACAAGGTGGTTTTGAAAGCGGCAAACATATATGATATCGCCGTTCGGTGCCTGGAATTAGTAAATATAGCCGACAGGATAGACCTGAGCGTCGAGTGTGACTGCGACGATCCAACGGCCGAGGTGGACGGCGACCAGATCGTCCAGGTGATAAACAATCTGGTCAAAAACGCCGTCGATGCGATGCCGAAAGGGGGGAAGCTGTCCGTATCGGTGAACGGCGACCAAAACGACGTTCGGATCGTCATCAAGGACACCGGAATCGGAATCCCGGCCGACAAGATAAACAAGATCTTCGATCCCTTCTACACCACAAAGAAGATGGGAAAGGGAACGGGCCTGGGACTTTCGGTCAGCCACGGAATCATCAAGATACACAGGGGAAGGATAACCGTAAAGTCCAACGCCGATAAAGACGCCGGCCCTACCGGAACGGAGTTTACCGTTCACATCCCCCGGAAATGTAAAAAAGACCTATCCATTTAACAACAATGATGGGGCATATATGAGTGTTGAAGGGCGGCCGATATAAATGCAGGTTCTTCCACCCTTGATCCCGGTTTTGGATTCGGGATTTGCGGGAGTACGATTTTATTTATTTCAGGACGAAATAAAAACGCCGGTTGTGCCTAACCGATGATGTTTAAAAATCTTTAAGCTCATTGACAGCGTAAGGAGTCTCACCTATAAGTTCGTTTTCACGCACAAAGATCGCAGGCCAACAAAGAGTATTCACACCGCTTCTAAAGGTACTTGTAAACGAGCAGGGATTAAGGGCTTTTCGATACATGACTTACGCCATTGCTTTGTGACAAATATGAGGAAGGCCGGTGTCCACGATTCGGTAATTACGGCACAAACGGGGAATAAAACCGTGTCGATGCCCCATCTTTACGATGGCATGGATGAGTCGGACGGATTAGATGCGTCAAGAGATTATCTGATTAGAAAGACAAAAAAGTTTAAACGAGGCCAACACATGGCACATTTCTGGATCGATTCTGAAGCAAAAAGGATTTAATTCTATTCCAAGAGTCTGAAGTAATTGAAAAAAACCGGTGCGTCCGGCGGGATTAGAGGCTCTTACCTTAGGATTAGAGGCAGGCTCTACCTAAAGATAAATTTTACTCTTTTTTTCTTTGATTGTCTCTTCCGTCTCGTTTTCCATCTTGAGCTTCATGGGCCATATCTGGCTCAGGTCGTTTATGCTTATAACCTTTTCAGGGCAGATGTCGACACACCTCAGACAGACGATGCACTTGTCTTTATCAGCCTCTCCAATAGAAGCATCGAATGCGCCGGCGGGGCATAAGTCTTCACACTGCATGCACATGCTGCACTCTTTTCCCATCCTCGAGGGGAGTTGGGTGACCGCCATGAACCTGAAGTTCTCGAAATTGTCGAGCTCCTCCTCGGTATGATCCGACCTTTCAAGCTCCCCGATCAGCGAAGTGTCTTCCCCCGTAAACCTCCTGTACGTTTTGTCGACGTATTCCTTCGCAACGTCGAAATCCTGATCGTTGGGCCTCTCCTCAAGCGCCCTCCATCCACCGAGATTGAACGTGTGTTTCCCCAGGAACTCGGCCGAGGAGACAACGACGAAATTTTGCGCCTCCAGTATCTCTTTGGTGGAAAGATGCGACGGGTGAACGCCGAATCCGCCGTAGGTGAAAAACGTGGAGCACTTTTTCCCCTTTCCGTCCAAGGGCTTTAACCACTCCCTGACAATCTTCGGCGCGCGGTTCGAGTGAACGGGTATCCCGAACAGAAAGGCATCGTAGGGGGCGATATCCACAGGTTTCCGTCGTTTCGAGGGCACCGTTATGTCGAGCTCTTCGATTTCAGCACCGAGCTCCTCGAAACGTTCTTTTATCACCTCCGCCATCTTGGCCGTGTTCCCGGTCGCGGAAAAATATGCCAGAAGCACCCTCATATTTTTTCTCCCCATCAATCTCTAAAAAATCGATCGCCTGTACGACCGCTTGAAGTTCTCTTGGTCATATATCGGTCATATATCGATTATATATAGTATACGAAGATTCTTTAAATTGAAATACTTTTTATTGCCCTGTCTCATTTGCGGTAATAGCGAAAATCGCAGACTTTGTCCCCCCGGGCGATGCTGACATTCCTGTGAAAATGAATCTCATCCGGGAGGAGCTCCGCCACCCTGTAATCGAGGTCACAAAGGGCGACAACCAGATCAAGCGCCCCCTCCGACTTCAGGTAATCGACGTAAAGGCACTTCGTGACGTCAAAGCCGAAACGGTCGTCCTCTTCGACAACGTAGTTTCTCTCCCAGCCAGGCGAAGGAAACAGCATCTTGTTCAGCTGTTTCGTCATAAAGACGTAGGATGAAAAAGGATCGGGCGTCTTCTTGATGAAATTAAACACCTTTTTGTACATATCCACCGGAAGCGTGGCCCACACCAGCGTCCCGGCCGCCTTGATCGCCTCTTGATTCTTCTCGCCGTCTTCGAGGAGCGCCCTGTAGATTGACAGCGCAATAACCGCATTGGTGATGTTAAAATTCATCCCCCACTTTGAAAAGTGAGGTTTGTTCGCATTCAAATCCTCGTAATGGGCCACCATCCTCTCGTACAACGCCGAACCGCTTTCTTCCCCGTGATGTTGAGCGAGATACTTACGCAGCTTCTCCAGCCGCTTTTCCTTTGGAGCGCGCCCGGCAAAGCAAAACGGCGTTGCCACAGGAGTAATAGCCCCCGCGTAGACGAGCGCCCCCGCCTTTAGAAAGTCCCTCCTCTTAAGTGAAAGATCCTTTGTTTGATTTGACTGTACCATTATAAAGTCCTACCAATTAAAAAATATTAGAAACCATACGATCAATCAACCGTTGATCCTGTTTACCAGAAATACCTGCGTCATCGGCTTTTCCCCCTTGATGAACGGAAGGCTGTGAAGCTTCAACATGCAATAGTGAAACACGAATTTCCTCCAGAGACCGGTGGACTTGACCGCACCCTTTGGACATACCCGCTTGCAGTTATGGCACTTGATGCATGTGCCGTTTTTCGCGGGGTATGGATCCATCGTTATGATATTTACTGGGCAGGCCCTTACGCACCTGCCGCATTGCGTGCACTTTCCGTGAACGAAGCGTATCCCGGGCGGGAATTTCCTGCTGTGTCTCTTTGAAAAATAGGTCTTCGAGAGGAGTCGAACCGGAAGAAACCGGGGCCTGAACGTATCCGGTAAGATCGCCTCCCTGCAACCCTTTTCAATTTCCATTTTTTCGATCACACCACGGGCAAAGGCATCCACCACTTCAAGGTCGGATTCGTCCGGATGGTTTGAGAACGGGTCCTTTTCCTCGTCGAGGACGTTCGAGTGACTGGCCACCACCTTCACGGCGCCCAGGGTGGGAATCCCCTTTTCGCCTAAGAGCTTCGCCGCGTTGTACAGGGCGTGTCCGCTGGTCACGCCGCCGTACGTGACCGCCAGTGCCGCATACTTTCCCCGTCCATCGGGCATGTTTGAGAGAAAGACCTCCAGGGGGAGTATTATCTTCCACGCATATATGGGCGATGCGACAACGAGGAGATCGAAGGGAGGCATCTTTGAAAAGTCAAATTCTTGAAATTCCTCGACCCCGCCGCCGGTCAAATCGATCAGCGATACGTCGAGCCTCTCTTCGTCGAAGATCTTTAAGATCCTCTCCGCCACACTCCTCGTATTGCCGTGGGGAGAAAAAGTGACGATAACGGTCTTGAAGGCCAGTTTTCCCTCGGACATAGAAAACACCCCTGTTCAACTAAGTAGCTTAATTATCTTTGTGATTGTAGTCGGCCGGAAGCCCTGTTATAGAAATCTTCAGGGGCGCTGAAGACACCCAGATCTCCCGAATCTTTTTCGCTTTTTTCAACGGAGATGTCGTCCAACCACACCGAATCAAAAACGCCGGAGCCCTTCTTTCCGTCCGTCCACCACCGCACCTTTAACCACCTGCCGTTCAGCATCACCTCGGTAAAAGCTTCGGCACGCCCGCCCTCCTCGACAAAATGCGCCCGGCAGGGGATACCGGAAGCCCGAAGAAGCGCCATGAAGAGAACCGTTTTGTCGTGGTTGCTCCCGCGCCCCCTTTTCTGAACGACCGATGCGGGCCTCGGCTCTTTGCTTAAGTCATCCGTCCTTATTTGGCTCTTTACATATTCGTAGAATTGGCCGATCTTCTCCCCGTCGGATTTATAGGAGAGGTCCAGTTGTTCATAGAGTAGTTGTATCTCCGGCTCGGTGTAATTTAGGAGGTTTGTCTCACCGATGTAGGCCTCGTCAAACGGCTCTTTCATCTTTTCAAACCTGAAGACGCAATGGTCTTTCCCGTAGGCGGCGCTGTTCTCCCAGGAGTCCCCCCTCGAAAAGCTGTAGTCCGGGATCGCCGTGGGGAAAAAGGAGCGGTCGATCTTACAGAAGAGGGACGCGACCTCGAGCATCCCCATCTCCTTGAAGAAGCGCGCAAAGAGGCACTCCCTCACCTCGTATTGTACGAGCCCTTCCGTGTCGGAAGAGAGCCTCCTTTTCACGAATTGACCGGAGCCCCCCTCGCCCATGAAATTATAGAAGGCCTTCAACCTCTCGTAGCCGCGCCTGTCCCCGACGTTCAGGCCCCTCAGGTTCTGCCACTGCTCGCAGCACCCGACGGGGACGATAATGCGGCCGAGGATCCTGAACGCCGTACCCTGATCATATCTTTCCTTCAGGATCATGTACAACGCCGCCAAGATGGAAAGCCTTCTTGCAAATTTGCCCTCCGCGGATCTGTCGTGAGACCACTTTGTATCTTTAAGCAGACGGTTTTTTTTCAACGCGCTTTTGATCAGAACCGGGAGCCACAAAAAACCGAGCTCGTCCTTCAAGACGGAGGTTATTACGGCCGTTTCTCTCCTCATTTTTTCGCTCCTCTAATCATCCGATTTAATCAAGATCGAAAGCAGGAATTTCTGAAAGGCATCCATCTTTTTGATCCCCTCTTTTTTGATGTCGGAATAGTCTTCTTCCCTGATGTTCGCCTCGTGCGAAACTTTTCCCTCTTTAACCAATTCGAGAACATTCGGCATGACAAAGCCCTTCTCGTCGCAAAAATCATCCAGGGCCTGCAGGTGTGTTCTCATCGGCAGCTTTATATCGGCGACGTCAACGCCGTGATCCCTCAATCTTACCGTAAACGCCTCCGGGATTCTTCGCGGAACCATGAAATCGCCCGTTCCATAAACAACCAGAAAAGGTGGAAGTCCTTCCTTTACGTGATTGACGGGACTCGCTTCATAAAGGAGAGAGCGTTTCGGAACGAAGGATTTTATTTCGCGATAGCGGATTTCGCTCAAATCCGTCGGGCCGCTTATTACAACGCATCCCTTTATAACGTCCGGGGGCAGTCCCCCCTCTTCAATCCACCCGTCCTTTACCGTGACAAGAGAGCAGAGGTGCGCCCCGGCGCTGTGGCCGGAGAGGAAAATCCTCTCCGGATCGCCGTTATACCCGCCGATGTTCTCGTAAATCCACCTGACCGCCGACTCGCAATCGTCAACGGCCGCCGGATAGGGGTGCTCGGGCGCAAGGCGATAATTTACCGGGACAAACATTATCCCGCTTTCGAGATAGGGCCCCCCGATGAATGAAAAGGTATCCTTGGAGTTGGAGATCCACTTTCCACCGTGGAAGAAAACGAGAACGGGAAACGGCTTCTCCCCTCCCTTCGGGGTGTATATGTCAAGGACCTGCCTGGGATCTTCTCCATAGTGTATATCGGAGAAGACATCGGCATTCGACTTGAATTCAAACGACTTCGCGTGATATCCCGAGACGTTGGGGTTGAACAGCAGGAAATAACCGGTTCTCCCGCCGATTATAAAACTGGCCAAAATTAGAAATACAATGCAGAGAGTTAAGACCGAGTATAAAACATACCGTTTCATATGCACCTCCTTAATTTTCATTTTTCCTCTCTAAATATGTCCCCTAAGAGAACCGTTATAAAATTCGCCCAGGCATTTTCGTAAAATTCGCCGGCGTCATCGTCCCCGCTGCACCAGTATTGATGCTCTATACCCTCAAGGCACGCGAGGATTAGGCACGAGACGTTGTCTACCTTGAAATCGCTCCCGCTCAAAGAAGACTTTTCAAACAGCTTTTGGAGCATTCTTCTCAACATATCCCGGTATTCCCTGTGGACCTTATTGAGCTTTTCCCTCAGAACCTCATCCTTGAAAGATCCCGCGAAGAGCTCGGCGTGGATAAAGAGGTGGTTTTTGTCGGGAATGGAATATCTTAAATAGTTCGTTCCAAACTCGATGATCGATTCAAGGCTCAAATCGGAGTTTTTAACGAGCTCCTTCCACTTATCGATGTCCTCCTGGAGATGTCTCTCGACCATCGAAAGATATATTTCCCTTTTGTCCTTGAAATACCAGTAGACCCCCCCCTTCGTCAGACCCGCTTCTACTGCAATGTCGTCGATCGACGTCTTGACAATTCCCTTTCTTGAAAAAGAGCGAAAGGCGGCATCGAGGATTTCCTTTTCCCTGATCTCCTTCGGCTTGTTTACCGTCATTTTTTATCCCGAATAATCTCGTTAATAAGAAATTTTTAAACAGGAATATATACCAACCAGTAGGTATGTATTAATTTTACACAAAGCAGGATTTCTTGTCAAGTCTTTTTTCATTATCTTCGATAGATTTGAAACAGGAAAAACTGTGGTGTGTCAACCGTAATAGAAGTGACTACGAAATATCGCAATGCCTTGAAATCATTGGTGGAGCTGAAGGGGTGGATTACCTGTGGCCTCATAACCGTCGGCAGTCCGCTCTTGCGATAAAGTGCCTACATCATTGCATGATTCTAAATAGCGTGCCCCTGCGGGGTATTTTCATGCCCTTGGCTTGCTCCGAAAAGCGAATAAGAGCAGAATCTGAATTTTACCGGCAATTAACGAAATAAAAATATCGATAATCACTCACCAGAAACAGAATCTTTCTCGTTCTTCCCTTTCTGAACTCCACAGACCCGTAACTCCGGTTATATATTTCGAGGACGGCCCTTACCCTATCTAAATATCAATTTCTGATCCTAAATTTAATCTACTACCCACAGCCACCCGGATTAAAAGTCGTGTCTCCTCCCCCGGACGGCGGCGGCGGCGGCAGGGCGGGGACTCCCGTCGAGGGCTTAAATACACCTTCAGTATCAACACCGCCCTTGCCCGATACCATCCTGGCCCAGGCCTCGATGCCACCCGTAAGGGCCTTGACGTGAAACCCCCTCTCAATAAAGAAGGGAATCAGCTGGAAAGATATCGAGCCGTCTTTGTCGATGAAAATGTACGTGCCCTCTTTGTTCGAGAAATATGGATCCGCGTCGTCGGTGAAGACGATGTGGTAGTCGACATTGTATGCTCCCGGAATCGATCCTTTAGAGTATTCTTCTGCGCTCCTGAGATCGATCAGGGTGTAGATGGTCTCACCGGTGTTGAGCAGGTTCTGGAGAGTTTCCGGTGTTACGCCGTTTTTATCCTCAGGAAGCGACTTAATATAATCCTCGCCGCACAACAGCGGTTTCTCTTTTCCCGGGACCTGCGTTACCGCCGAAACAGCAAGGAGACCCGAAAGCACCAGAAGCATAAATACCGAAAATCTTTTAACTGTCATTTTACCCACCTTTTTAACCTCTACAGACAGGTTATTTCTTGTCTTCCGCCCTCTTCTCTATAAGCTCTCCGAACCAGAAGAACCCGATGGCGAAAAGGGCGATAGCGAGTATCACGATCCCGGGTCTCACCTTGGCCAGTTCCGGCAGGGTGATGAAGCCGAGATTTCCCGAATAGATGTACTTGTAGATGTCCGACACAACGTATTTGTCCAACATTGTAAAGCCGATATTGTACAGAAACGCCCCGATGAAAAAACCCACGATGGCCATTATTCCGTCGATCTTTCCGGTGGCGACCGCCACCAAAGACGTCCCGGGTCAGAGGCCGGATGTCACCATCCCGAATCCGAAGATAATGCCCCCGATAAGGAACGGCCAGAGAAGTGTGGCCGAAAAGCCGAGCTTCCCCATATTCATTATGCCCAGGATATCGAAGTAGTAGACTCCGATAATCGCCGTCACTATGGCGGTGAACATAACCTTGGGAACCTTGAAGTCCCTGAGGTAAAAAACGGCGGCGATGTTTTTCGCGTTCCCGAGGCCGGCGCTTTCAATCACCGCGCCGAAGCATATCCCGCTGAAGAAACCGAGAACTACGCTCACCCACGGAGTTATGATGCCATATTCAACTAAAGGTCCCATATCGATCTATCCCCCTTAATTCCACTGTTTTCTTACAAAATAGGCGGCCATAAACCCCCCGCCGAAGACGGAGAAGAGGAACACCCAGCTCCCCACGGAGAGGAGCGCGGCTCCAGTCAGCCCCTGGCCGCTGGTGCAACCCAGGGTCAGTTTGCTGACAAAACCTATCAATATACCGCCCACAAGCGCCATGGCGAGGCGCAGTCTCCGGCTCGCGGTGGCCCCCTTCACGGTCTCCCACTTTACCCGTCCGCCTATGAGACCGGAGATAAATCCGCCGAAGAGTATTCCAATGGCCTCGAATATCATCCAGGTTGAATTGGAAGGCTCGGGACCCTTCAGATAAGAATAGTAGACACTTCCCTCCCCGGCCGCTTCTGGTGATACGAAGTTTACGGTCTCCGCCACAATCCTATAGAAAGCCCCCGATGCACCTATGCCGTGGCCCGCATAGTAGTAGGTTGCGAGAAGCGTCAAACCCAGCAGAAACCCCATAAGATAGGGATTCTTAAACGCTTTTGCCTCCATTTTTTACACCTCTATCTTAAAATAAAATAACACCAACAGACCGCCTGCCCCGCATATACGAAGGCGAACCTCAGGAAGACTCCCCCTAGGATAACGAGTATCGGGACGGCGATAGTGTGTTTTATCACCTTCCTCACCTCCAGAAGCTCCAGGATCAGGGGGATGATCAACCCCAGACCCACGACGAGGATCCAGAACATGGGGGTGTATATTTCGCTCCCCACGAAAGGCTTCAAGGCCCACTGGTGACTCCTGATGCTGTATGCAAGGTTGGCGAATATAAGGAAGATGAAAAAAAGCTCCGCCCCGATAAAAACTCTGTCCGCCTTTGCCATCTCGTGCTTGGCCTCGTCTTTCTTCTCCGCGATAACGGAGAACGCCGCCGCGGAAGAGAGTCCCGATATCAAAAAGAGGGGCGCCAGCGCCTGGGAGTTCCAGAGGGGTCTGGCGGCGTAGGATGACAACAGAATGCCGGTATAGGCGCCGAGGCCGATCCCAAGGCCGATGCTCGACCAGGCGAAGAAGCGGATATTCCCCCTCGCCCATGACAGGACCGGTTTAAGATAATCTTCGGCGGATTCAAGAAATTTAAGCCTGTGCCGCAATTTCTCACCATAGGGCTTCAGCGG
This sequence comes from uncultured Thermodesulfobacteriota bacterium, assembly GCA_964542895.1. Classification (GTDB taxonomy): domain Bacteria; phylum Desulfobacterota; class Zymogenia; order Zymogenales; family Zymogenaceae; genus Zymogenus. The sequence goes on along the minus strand of CAZIWT010000102.1, from coordinate 3,552 downwards.
ACCCAGCCCGATCCCCTTCTCAGCAAGGAGCGCCGCAATAAAGACGATGCTCGTGGGGTAGATGAGGATCAGGATCCAGGATCCCCAAGACATGGGGGAGACAACCTTAAAGGCGGTGTAGAAACGCCAGACGTGGACCTTATATTCCAGGTCGAGAAAGAGCATAAACATCCCCAGGGAGAGGAGTACCGGGGCCAGGATCGCCCCGCCGACAACCGTAAAGGGATAGTCGTCTCTCCTTCCCCTTAGATAGAAGTATCCGGAGAGTATCATCAGGCCGGCCACCAACCCCCCGAGAAAGAGGTACATGGGCACCTCCCACCCCCATATAAACTCGCCGGCGTGAGGAAGTGGAGCGTGAAACGTGTTCTCTACTTCGACTTCCATTTATTCCCCCCTCCCTATACTAATACAAAAAATAGAGCTGTGGCTTGGTCCCCGCCTCTGGAATCAGGTTTTCCCACCTCCGGCTCTTGAGGAGCCGGCTGACCTCGCTCGACGGGTCGTTTAAATCCCCGAAGTGGAGGCACCGGGTGGGACACACATCAACACAGGCGGGCTTCAGGCCTTTCTCGATCCGGTGTATACAGAACGTGCATTTATCCACATACCCTTCCGGGTGGACGAAGCGTGCGTTGTACGGGCACGCGGCGATGCACGCCTTGCACCCGGTACACTTTCCCGGATCCACCAGAACAATTCCGCCACTATCCACGTGGCTTGCGCCCGTGGGGCACACCCCGACGCAGGGAGGCCTGTCACAATGATGACACCTCTCGGATCGTATGGTGCGATGGAGATCGGGATACTCCCCCGTTGTAAGATATACGAGCCACTCCCGGAAAAAGGGCAGTGGGACGTTGTTCTCGGTCTGACAGGCCATCAGACAGTCCTTGCATCCCACACAGAGAGTGGTGTCTATTACCATGGCGTATCGCTTTGCCATCTCTTTTCCTCTCTCTTAAACGACTACCTTTACGAAACCGCCCCTAAGGCCGGTGGCACCCATGATCGGATCGGTCTTTATCTCCGTAATCAACTTCGAGTCGCTGACGCCGCGGCCGAAGGCCACCTTCAGCCTCTTGTCCTCGTGGCCGAAGCCGTGAGTGAAGTAAATCGTATCCGGCCTTATCCCCCAGGTGACTTTCGCCTCTGCCGTAAAGGGGGACTCCTTTCCCTCCGCGTCCATCAGCTTGTACTTGCGGCCGTCTATCACCCCGATATTACGGGCGGCGTCGACGTTTATCCAGAACTTGTCCCCCCCCTCCACGGCGAGGCTTATCCGGTTGTTCTGGGTCCTGGAGAAGGACTGGAGCGGAGAGCGCCCGAATGAGAGATGGAAATAGCCCTGTTTGGGCCTCTCGGGCTCGCCCGTAAACACCGGCACGGGATATTGGCCGAAGGAGGAGAGGGTCGATGAGGAGAGCTCGATCTTGCCGGATGGGGTGGAAAATTCCAAGTTCTTTCCGTCTTCAAGATATATCGGGCCGGTGCCCAAGGGGATGATCCCGGTTTTTTTAAGCTCCGTCAGCGAAAGCCCAGCTCCCCCGAGCCTTATATTGTTGTACTCCTCTATATCCTTCCACTCGAAATATTCGTCAAGGCCCATCCTCCTCCCGATCTCTCGGGCGATCCACCACGCCGGTCTCGAATCGTACATCGGCTCCACGACCGGCTGGTTTACGGTGACGAAGTTCTGCTTGAAGTTCTTGACGCTTATCTCGTCCATCCTCTCAAGATATGTGCAGTCCGGCAGCACTATGTCCGCATATCCGGTCTGCTCGACGGGGAGCACGTCAACGGCCAGGAAAAAATCGAGCTTGTCCAAGGCCTTGATGGTCTCCTCCTTTTGGGGAATACACTCGAGGATATTGGCGCCGCATACGATCAGCGCCTTGATGGGATAAGGTTTCTCCGTGAGGATAGACCTCACTATGTTTTTCACGCTGGGTATGGGACCTATAGGGTATTCACCCTTGTCGCACTGTCCTATTTCCGACACCGGATAAGACGGCACCGGGTATTTCGGTATATAGGGCTTGTCCGCAACGAAAAATCCCCCCCTCCTGCCCCATACGCCGAGGAGAGCGTTCAAGATCGCGTTTGCCCTGATCCTCTGGACGTTGTTTCCGTCCCAGGAGGAGAAGCGTCCCGGATGCACCAGGACGTTGGGGTTGTTTCTCCCCAGCTCGTAGGCCACCTCGCGAATATCCTCCGGGCTTATGCCGCATATCGGATAGGCCCATTCCGGCGTATAGGAGGCGACCGTCTCCTTGAGCCCTTCGAGTCCGGCAGTGTAGTCGTTGACGTATTTCTCGTCGTAGAGGGCCCTTCCGTCCGGCCGCTCGTTTAAGATCACGTTTATCAGGGCGAGGAGAAACGCCATATCCGTGTTCGGCCTTATCGGCAGCCATTTCCAAGCCTTTCCCGCCGCTACGGAAAACCGCGGATCGACGACAACGAGCTTCGCCTTTCCCTCGTTGGCCCGCTCCAGAAACCGCGCGAACTCCCTCACCTGCGTCGTGTGCATGTTCTCCCCCAGGTGATACCCGAGGAGGACCAAGACCCTCGAGTTCTCCATGTCTGTGGGCTCGGGACTTCCCAGCTCCTTGCCGTAGGTGAGGTAATACGCCACATCCCTCGCCCCTCTGCACAAAGAGAAGGAGGGAAACGAATAATTCGGCGAGCCAGCCGCCCTGACGAGATGCTCGAAGAAGTGACCCGGTTTGCCGTGAGTTATAACGGCGATAGACTCCGAACCGTACTTATCTGAAATTTCGGAAAGTCTCCCTGCAGCATCTCCCAATGCCTCTTCCCACGACACACTTACAAAGTCCTGACCCTTTTTCCCAGTTACCCTCTTTAGGGGCGTTTTCAACCTGTCCGGATCGTAAATCATGCCGACCCCGGCGGTACCCCTGGGGCAAAGCCTTCCGGCGCACAGGGGGTCGTCCGGGTTTCCGGTAAGCTTCCAGATTTTGCCGTCCACTACATGGGCGTGAACCCCGCATCCCCAGTAGCAAATCTGGCACGATGTCGGAACCACCTTGGCGTCGACCCCGTAGCCGAACCGAGGGTCCAGCTTGGAACCGCCGCCGAACACATTCCACGACATGTCGCAGTCGGAAAGCCCAAATCCGAAGGAAAGACCCGCGGTCCCTATTGAAGATATTTTGATAAACTCGCGTCTAGTAATTTTTTTCATATTCTTACCTGTCTATATAGCTTCCCCTTAAGACCACCTAAATCCTTTCTTCATTAGTATGGTTTTAATCCATTAAAAATTATCATTATTATTATGATTAGTCAACCCCTTTCTTACTCGGAAATATTTATGTACACTTCACGGATTTTTTAATATCATCCTTTAAGCAATCTTATCGCCCTTGTTCTGCGAACAATCTACAGATAGTTTCAGATCAGCAATATTGTCCAAGATTTTTAAGGAAATGAACAGCGAGGAAACAGCGGATAGATAGAGAAAGAGTTTTTTAATGCAGAACTTAAACGCAGATCAAAATCAAGATTCTTAAAAATCCCGTAATACAAATT
>CAZIWT010000101.1:0-13540 GCA_964542895.1 uncultured Thermodesulfobacteriota bacterium | reverse complement strand
ACGTTTTTGGCAGAGAAACCTAGAGCAACAAACATCAGTAATCCAACAATAACCTTTTTCAACATTTTCATAATATCCTCCTGTTTTTAAGACAGCCTAATGATGTTAATGATAATTGCCTAATTGCTGTAAACGGTTTTATAATCAGCCGACGTCAAGTATCCACCTTATTTTACCATCATTTCAAGTCCCCGGACATAATAAATAGACCATCGAAGTAGGCATGAGTATACCCCTACGTGAAAAACTCTTATATTGTCCGAAATCCTAAAATAAGTGCGACCGTTCTATTTGATATTTATTGCCTTCCCAGCTCGATTTGAGATCGAGATCCGTCAGCCTCCCCCTCACCCCGGCCATAAAGGACTCCCCCGGATCGATCTTGTGGGTAAAATAGTCAGGAATCAAGGCCTTCCAGAGGGGCGCTCCCCTGAAGGCGCCATATTCGTAATGCCCGATCAGATATTCGATCGTGTCGTACTTGCCCGCGAGGTACCGCACCAGCGCCGCGTTCGACTCCACCTGTGCCTCGGTCAAGGTGCATATCCTGTTAGAGCCGACGTTCTCGACACCTATTGCGCACCAGTTGAGGCCGATGGCATGGCGGGCCATCGTCGTCTCCGGCATCAGCCTGTATATGGTTCCGTCCCTGTCCACGAGGAAATGGACCGACACGTTGACATCGCCGTACTTGGCTATGTAGACTCGATTTGCGCTGATATGGACCCTGTTGAAGGTGTTCCAGGAGCCCTCCAGACTGCAGATCGCCGTCCAGTGGAGGACGATCATTTTAGGCGTTATCTCGATGGATTCGGCTGTAGGATCGTAGTGCTTGTGGATGTAGTCGAGGGTGAGTCTCTTTCGCTCGTCGCCGAACTCGATCGGTCTGTTGACGATATTAGGAGCGGAAGACGGGATATTGGAGGACTCAGACCGGTTACCGGTTCCTTTTCCCCCGGCGGTCTCGGATGCAAATAGGAGGGGGGAGTCGATGCTTTCATGGCCCCTGAATTTTTCTGATCTCTCCGGATCTCCCGGTGGCCAGATTCCGATCACCGCCAAACAAAAAAGGAGGGCAATTGAAACGAAACAGATCAGATAACCGAAAGATTTTGGTCCTCTCATTTTTCAGCCCCTATTAAAGAAAACCCCCGGAACTTAAAACAGATATACATCAGGACTCTTGGCCGACAGCAAACGGTCTTTGTGATGGACGAGCTTTTTTGAGATTGGATAAAACAAAAAAAAGACAATGGTATAGTTAACTCTTATCTACAGCCCCTTCTCCTTTCTTCATTTAAAATCTTGACGGCGTTTTTTTGTTCGTACTTGTTTTGCCCCTTACTCCCATCGAGATTATTTGGATCTATCGAATACCATGGCTGCGCAAAGAAGTAATCCTGCAGATCTTTGCTCTTAAATTTTCTCCCGTGCCTGGCGTAGATCTCATTGCGAAGGATTTTGAGATCCCAGCAGCTGCATCCACTAAGTTCCATATCCGTGAGATAATGGGTCATTTGGTCGGGCCAGCTCGGGCAATTTCCGCTGGAGTCGACATAGTATTCCGCAGACCAATAACCTGTCCCATATTTTGACCATACAGTAACTTGAAATTCGCCGCCGCCCCTGAGTGATATGACGTCGACTTCATCCAGATCGTACTCTACATGCTTTACTTGTTCGTTTAAGCCTAATCCTGTCGTAACGGTCACCCTAAAATCACCTGTACCTCTTGGATAGGTGAAGGTCACCTCTACAAGGGGGTCGCTTCCGGCATTTACTTTAAAAGAGCAACTACCGGGCGCGTAAGGCTCCGAGATATATCCGCTCTCTTTCACCGCGTATGCGTTGTCGGCGGCAAAAACGAACGCCGGAAACAACAAAATAATTACTATATAGATTCTCAAGTTTTTCATTTTGTCCTCCTTCCAAAGGTTTTTTGAACATTGATAAAAAAGTAAGGGGCGGATTATTGTATATGCCCCCAAACTATTACAGGTCTAAAAAACCCGTATGATCTTCAATATAGCAGAAGATGTCATCGATCACCTGTTATCACCGTTCTGATTATCAGGTCGTCATACACAAATCAACGCCTTTGCTGAAAATGGAATCCGGATACAGCGCTGTCCTTTTATCTTGGCTTGACAACGAGTTCCTTTACCACATAGTCGATCGGATCAATCCCCATATCTTCCGGCCTCACGACACGGATATTTTTCGTCAGGTCGTGTTTGATACCTTTGATTGTCCCCATCCCCCCCGTTATGTAGATGATATCCGGGGTGTTCTGACACACTATTTCGGCACCGACGATAGATTTATTGTCGACATGCTTATAGTGAAGTCTGTTTATAGAGTCCCACCACTTTGTTTCTACGACCAGGTCTTCTATTGTCACGTTGGTTTCCGATTTCACCTTAACCTTGAATACCATCCCGCTGGCACGATCGAGCGGAACAAATCCGCCGTGACAGATCTCGATGGATAGATTTCCGATTTCCTCCGAGATAGCGGTGGAACCGATCGCTAAAAAGGAGAAAACAAGAAGAAACACGGCCAGCCTGAAAAATCGTTTTTTCACAGACTACCTCCTAAAAATTTTGCATATTCATAATTTTAGTATGGGGTTATATATATTGTCAATTCATTATTATCGCGGTGTTATAAGGGTACATTACAGGGAGGGCGAAGATATTCGGGTTGTTTAATTAAAAGAGTTTTTTTCATTGAGAACGAAAAACAGAAAAAAACGACGTATTTTTCAAATCATGTCTACAATCGACCGAACTTAAAAAATGACGGTCCCCCGCAATGATCCATATCCAAAAAAATGGACTGAGGTTGAATATGACCGAACTGTTTTTCGGCGCTCCAAGAAAAGACGCGGGGATATCTATCCCCGTTTTCGGCTCGTCCCGTATTAGATTTGTGGAAAATTAATTTGATGGACCGGTGGGCCGTGTCGGGATGGAACCGTCGACTCTCTGCTTAAGAAAGCAATCCGGTTTTATCGATAATCGATGGTCTGCATCATGGGGTTCGGCTATTTAGAAAAGAATAAAATCATCAGATCCAACAAGACTACCCCTTTTCTTTCCTTTTGAAAACCTTTATCAGTCTACCGTCTATGGCCGCCAGGCCCAGAAATATTATTCCCATCCCCACAAAGGCGTTCCATCCAAGACGCTCTCCTAAAATCAGATAGCCCAGAAATATTGCATTTATGGGGACCAGAAATGTAACGAGAAGACTGTTTGTGGGGCCGGCAACGGCTAATATACGGAAATAGATAAGGTACGCCAATGACGTACTTATCGCCGCAAGTCCGAATAGGGCCAGAAGTGTCAAGACACCCGGAGATAGATGCCAGGGCCGTTCTATAAACAGCGCCAGGGGAGTGATCATGACACTTGAGCTGCAAAGCATTCCGGCTGCTACGACAAGTGTGCTCATGTTTTTAAAACGACGCCCATAAATGGCCCCGAATGCGTAACATAACGATGCTCCTAAAACGGCAATTTGCCCGATTACCTCAATACCAAATCCACGCAGGGATTCAATCCCGATTAGAACGGTAACTCCCAGCCAGCCTATTAATACCCCGGCAACTCGATTACCAGTCAGTCGTTCTTCCCGGGTTAATAAATGGGCAAGGATAACGCTGAAAATAGGTGTCGTGGCGTTTAATATGCTGGCAAGGCCGCTTTCAATATGTGTCTGCCCCCAGACTATCAGACTGAAGGGAATTACATTGAACAATGCGCCCATAATAAGGAAAGCACCCAAGATATTCGGTGATGACGGCATCCGTTCCTTTTTAAAGTGCACAATTATTAAAAGAATTATAGACGCAATCGTAACCCTGAACATCACTATCGTCAATGGTGTCATTTCTCTTACGGTAACACCGATGAAGAAAAAGGAACCGCCCCATATAATAGACAAGATTAATATCAGTACCCATTCCTTGATGCCCATAACGCGGTTGACATCCTCGGATCCCGGCAAATCAGGTTTCTTTTTAGCGGGCTCGGTTGTTGTCATATATAGTTCCTTTCGATTCATCACAGCGATTGTTTAGAGTGTTTTATCCGCCTCAACTTTATTGTGGTGAAAGAAAGTTTTCAGCGGAAATACCAGACAGTTTTTTAAAAGGCATTGAATAATGCTGAACGCTGCAAAGATTATTAAAGAAATGTAGTTTTTGTTTAAGGGTTCAAAATGCAAAGGTCAGGAAAATTCCCGACCTTTGTTTGATATTAATAGTTCTGGTGGGCCGTACTGGGATCGAACCAGTGACTCTCTGCTTAAAAGGCAGATACTCTACCGACTGAGTTAACGGCCCAAAAGGTTAACCTGTTTTTCAAACTATGAAGATAGAATAAAATGTCTGATAAAGTCAAGAACTTTTTCGTATACAATAACTCGAATGAGTTTCCCGGCATAAACAACGGAATGCTGAAAAGATATCCGTCACCTCACCCGAATGTCCGCTGCGAGGCGACCTCAAAAGCGGACGCCGCCCGGCTCTTCCATATTAGTATGATTTTCAAAACAGGCAAATTCCTTTAGAAATGATAGCTTGATCATGCCGGTCGGCCCGTTTCTCTGCTTTCCAATGTTAATCTCGGCTACACCCTTATTCTCTTCTACAGACCACTCATCATCAGGTTTCTTTTGACGATAAACGTCCTCTCTGTAGATAAAGATGATAAGATCGGCGTCCTGCTCCAATGCTCCCGATTCCCTGAGATCGGCCAAGACAGGCCTCTTGTTTTCCCGGCTCTCCACTGCCCTGCTAAGCTGGGAGAGGGCCACAACCGGAACGTTCAGCTCCTTTGCCATCGCCTTGAGGGACCTCGATATCTCCGATATCTCCAGGTCCCTCCTCTCCGCCCTCCCCATTCCCGTCATAAGCTGGAGGTAATCCACCACGATAAGGCCTATATCCTTTTCCGTCTTCAGTCTTCTGGCCTTTGCCCGCATCTCAAGGGGATTCAGGCTCGCCGTATCGTCAATGGTGATGGGCGCATCGTAAAGTATACCCGCCGCCCTTCCCAGCTTGTCCCATGATTCCTTCAGTGTTCCGGTCCTCAATCTCACCAAATCAATTTTTGACTCCGATGATAGGAGCCTCAGAGCGAGCTGCTCCTTTGACATCTCAAGGGAGAAAACCAATACGGGGACCTTGTAGTTCACTGCACAATTTCTCGCGATATTAAGTGCCAGGGACGTCTTCCCCATGGATGGGCGGCCCGCTATGATTATCAGGTCGGAGGTCTGAAAGCCTGACGTCTTTTTGTCCAATTCATGGAAACCGGTGGGGATTCCGCTGATCGGCTCTATCTTATCGTACAGTTTTTCAAACTTCTTATAGCTCTCATTTATGATCGGTTTTAGATCTGAATAATCCGTGGTTATTTTATATTCGGATATTTTAAAAATCTTGCTCTCGGCATCGTCCAAGATATCGTCCACGCCTTTAGCCGCCTCGTACGAGTCGGCCGTGATCTCGCCCGAGATCGTAATCAGGTTTCTGAGAATCGACTTCTCCTTTACTATCTTTGCGTAATACTGGATGTTTGCGGCGGTGGGGATGTCGTCGACGAGGGAGGTGAGATATGCAAAGCCGCCCGTGTCCTCGAGCCTTCCCCGCTTCTTTAGCGCGTCCGACAGTGTCACGATGTCCACCGGCTCGTTTTTGTCGAAGAGGTCGATCATTGCGGTGAAGATGTCTCCGTGATTCTTCCGGTAGAAGTCGGACGGGGAAATGATGTCGAGGACCCTGGCTATGGCCTTGTCTTCCAGGAGGATTCCGCCCAATACCGATTTCTCCGCATCGAGACTCTGGGGAGGAATCCTCAATATCTCCTTTGCCGCCTTGTCTGAAATAGGTGTGGCCATATCATCCTCCCGGGATTATCGCTGTGGGATCTATTTCAATTATACACAAAGGACGCAGGGGATACAATACATTTCAGGAGGGATTCAAGTTTATATACATCCGCACATCCGTTTTTGCCCATCAGTAAACCAATTTAGATATTGTCCGTGCTTTTAAGGAAAACATCGTTTTTTTACTAATGTCTTAGTCTTTTTATCCCTCCCCGGCTCGAGTTGAGCTACTCTTCCCTCAGGACCTCGATTTTGAGATTTGCCACAACTTCGGAAAAGAGCTTCACCGAGACGGTGTAGTCGCCGAGCCGCTTGATCGCCTCGTCGATGACTATCTTTTTCTTATCCACATCTATCCCCTCCATCGAGAGGGCCGCGGCGATTTCGGTGGACGTGACCGAGCCGTAGAGCTTGTCCTCCTCCCCGGCGGGCTTTAACAGCGTCAATGTGAGGGTCTCGATCTTTTCCTTTAAGGCCTCGGCGCTCGCCTTGTCCCTCTCCCTTGCCTTATCGTCCTTATGACTGATATCATCCAGTTTTTTCAGGTTTCCCTTCGTGGCCTTGAGGGCCAGCTTCTTCGGAATCAGGTAGTTTCTTGCGTATCCCGGAGCGACGTTCACCTTTTCTCCGCTCTTTCCCAGGGAATCGACGTCTTTCAATAGTATTATTTCCATATCCTTTGACTCGCAGGTTAAATTTTTAAACAACCGGGACAAATCGATTACCATGCTCCCGTTCTTTGGGCCTTTTAAGGCCGCCAATCACCAATCAATATGTCGTCGAGATCGTGGCTTCCTTCGTGTTTCATCTCCAACAAACCGGGAGCTGAAAAAGCGTGTCCGCGGACCTTCTGGTCGTCCCGAGTATTGTCGAACCTTAGAACCTTGAGGTGGTGGAGGCAAAAGGCAACAGGGCCAGTATCCTCGCTCTTTTTATGGCGGTGTTCAGCTCTCTCTGGTGTTTGGCGCAGTTTCCCGATATTCTCCTGGGGATGATTTTTCCCCTCTCCGTAACAAAATATTTCAGAGACTTCTGATCTTTGTAATCGATTTTCATAGAGGGATTTGCGCAGAACTTGCAGGCCTTCCTCTTATGAAAACCCCTCTTTTTCATTATTGTTGTCATCTCATTTTTCCCCTTAAATGCGAGAGCGTCCGTTTACTATTTAACGCTATCGCTCTTGCAATCGTCTAACCGAAGTTTCGACATATTATCACGGTGACTTGCCGCTTATTTTTCCTCCCGAGCGGGAGAGACGGGTCTATTCCGCCGGAGTCTCTTCCTCTTTTTCCACGTTTTCGACTTGTTCTTCTTCGGTGTCTTCAGAGCTCGTACTCCCGTCCGACTCCGCATCATCTTCGTCCTTTTTATCTTCAGAAGTGGACGGAGAAAGCGTGTCTTGATCTTCGCCTTCGGACTTTTCAATCTTCTCGGTCTTGTCCGACTCAAAATCTATCTCTTCATCGGCGATTTTGACCGTGAGAAATTTGTATACTTCCTCGGTTATTCTCAGGTTTCTCTCTAAGACGGAGATGATGTTTCCGGAGCCGTAGTAGACGAAGCGGTGGTAGTCTCCCTTGAATTTCTTCCTGACACGATAGGCGAGCTTCCTTTTCCCCCAGTGGTCTAGAAACGCAATACGCCCCTTCTGGCTTTCGATTACGCCTTCGATTTTCTTTACTACCTTTTCGCTGTCTTCGTCTGAGAGATCGGGATCGAGGACGATGATGGTCTCGTAGGTACGCATCTAAGTTTCACCTCCTTTCGGATATAAAGCCCGGGATTTTTGGGAAATCGAGGCGGTCAACAATCATAATGCCTCGGATCCAACCGTGTCCGAGAAACGATACCGTATCCCTCGGCCCACAGTATTACCCCCCCTTCTTTTCATTCCCCATTCCCCCACTCCCGAGCAAGGAGTTCCGGCCCGTTTGAGCCATCAGTTTTTAAAGCAAATCGATGCCACGGTCCTGGTGGCATCGGTATGTGAAATTTTATCAAAAAATCAAGAAAAGTCAAGAGAATTTGTTGTTTTTCCGATCAGACGTTGAATTTTATACTGATGATATCGCCGTCCTCAACGATATATTCTTTTCCCTCCGTCCTTATCTTCCCCTCTTCCCTTACCCCCTCTTCGGAGCCGATCGCCTTGAGGTCCGCAAAGCTTGTCACCTCGGCTCTTATGAAGCCCCGCTCCATATCGGTATGGATCTTCCCGGCGGCCACGGACGCCGTGGTCCCCCTCGGGATCGACCAGGCCCTCAGCTCCGGCCCCACGGCGGTGTAAAACGTTATCAGATCGAGGAGATTGTAGCCCTCCTCGATGATCCGGGAAAGGCCGGTCTCGGTAAGGCCCGACTCTTTGAGATATTCGTCCCGCTCGTCCGGGTCAAGGGACAGAAGCTCCTCCTCGAACTTCCCCGAGATGACCACCGCCGCCGTCCTCCCCTCCGCAGCAATCTCCTGGACCTTTCTCGAGTGGTCGTCTCCAGCAGGGAGGGATCCCTCGTCTATGTTGGCGACAAAGAGCACTGGTTTTGCCGTGATGAGGTTCATCTCGGTAAAGGAGGGGTTGTCCCCCTCACCTTTTGACAAGAACTCGATCGCCGGCCTTCCCGAATCGAGGATATCCTTTACGGCCTCGTAGACGGCGAAAGACTCCTTCGCCTCTTTGTCCCCCGACTGGGCGACCTTCTTGACCTTGTCTATCCTCCTCTCCACGACAGCGAGGTCGGCCAGGATAAGCTCCGTATCGATGATCCCGATGTCCCGCCCGGGATCGATATCCCCCTCGGGGTGGGCCACGTTCTCGTCGGCGAAACAGCGAACCACGTGGATCACCGCATTGAGATTTCTGATGTGGCCCAGAAACTGGTTTCCGAGACCCTCTCCCTTATTCGCGCCCTTGACCAGCCCCGCAACGTCGACGAACTCCATCGATGTGGGCGTGATCTTCTTATGCCTTGTTATCTCCGCTATCCGGTCGAGTCTCTCGTCCGGCACCGTGACGATACCGCTGTTCGGATCGATGGTGGTAAAGGGGTATCCCGCCGTCTGGGCCGCGGCCCCGGTCAGCGCGTTGAAGATAGTCGATTTCCCCGCGTTGGGGAGGCCTATTATGCCGGTGGTAAAGCCCATAAATATTTTACCCGAAAAAAGACAGCAGGATGAGATGAGAGGGCCTGGGCGAATAAATTCGAGACTATTAAAGCCCTACAGAAAAACAGAAATGAATAAAGGACAATAGTGAATATATTTTCGAGTTCCCCCCCTGCCCGCAGAAAAGATTCAACAACCGTCACTAATACCTAATAAATGTAGATATAGGGCCTTAAAGTCTCGTCAATGCCCCGCATTCTTCCGAACAGCGGTTTTTTAATCCCTTCTTTGTCCTTAAAGTTGAGCCAAATGGGTAGACCGGATCACTTTCTCGTGAAGATCATATTTGTGACCTTCTTCATCCCCTTGGCGATCGAGTTATATATAAACAGCACGGCGTCCCTCGGATCGAAGAGGGGGCTCGGCATCCCGAAGGTACGGGGAAGCGTAACAAAGAGCATCTTGGTCCCCAGGGGGCACCCCTTGATCCGTACTACCTTCTTCGCCTCCAGCTTTCCCATGACCCTGGTGCAGTCCCCGATAAAAAGCACCGGCTGGCCGGGGTGGATTACGTCCCCGTCATAGACACCGGTCACGATCGCGCCGGGGCGGGCGTTTTTCACCGATCCGGGCCTCCTCGCGTCTATCGTCCCGAGGCAGCCCTTCAAAGCCGCGAGACATCCGCCGTAGCAGAACCGCCCCCTGTCCGGGTCGTTGCCGGTGTAGAATTTTATCGGCGTGTCAACCTTCTGAATGTCCTGGTACTCACTTACGATCCCCTTCGTCTTTTTAGCGAGCTCCCCTATCGTTACGTCGCCCGTGACCTCGATGTCCTTGTCGGCGATGGAGCCATATCCCCGCTCGCTGGCCATAACCAGATGGATCACGTCTTCCGGCTTGAAGCCCAATATCTTCGCCCCGACGGCGTCGGCCGCCAGCGGATCGTTAGCGACGAGTATCAGTCCCAGGTCGAAGGGCTTGGGGGCGGACTCGTAGCCGTGGGCGATCTTAACAGCGTCGCTGATGACGACGTCCGGGAAGCCGACCTCCAGAAGATCGACTATCTTCTCGTTCAGCCGATCGTCGTGAAAGAGCATCCTCTCGGCGTGGGTCAGGATTCCGATGTTTAGCTTTACGGAGTTGGTTATGGTGCAGCAGATGTGGTATTTCAGCTTCGGCATCCAGACTTTAAAATCGGCGTCGTTAAGGCTCTTGGCCACCCGCATCGATTTATGCCACATCCCCTTCTTCAGGGGGACCTTGTAAGATTTTTCCTCGTTGAAGTCCACCACCTTTACCCCCTTCTCCTTTCCCAGCTTGTAGTAGCCGGACTCCTTCAGGAAGAGCCTCGACGGGATGCCGTAGCCCCCGGATTCCCCCACGGTGACATCGGCGGCCCCCATGGAGCGAAGGACGTCTACGGCGGACCCGATAACGGTGGGGTGGGTGTAGGAATCGAAGATATACGCCTTGTTCGCCGTGACGACGTTCGGCTTTATGAGGGTCTTCCCCTTCGGCTTTATCCCGAGATCGGTAAGGGACTCCCTTACTATCCCCGATATGACGTCCTCGTTGTAAGAATCGCATCTCCTTAAGATCACCTTTTTCTTTTTTTTCTTTGCCATCTCTCTGTACCTCGCCAACGATTTTGTCTAAATAGTATCAGATACTGTCCGTTCATGTCAACAGTAATGCTTTAGGGGGATTGGTTGGAAATTGGTTCGGCCAGTGTATCAATGAAGAGGAAGGGGATAAATAGCTTGCCATTTGATACCGTATATCATATAATCTTTGAACGTAACTTCGGACTAATTCGTATTAATAGTATGTAGGGGGGTCTCAGAAAATGGAAGTCAAGATCGGAACGGGGACTCTCTCCTTAATCAAGGGGGACATCACGGACGAGTCCACCGACGCCATCGCCAACGCGGCGAACAGCGGGCTTCGTGGGGGAGGGGGCGTAGACGGGGCTATCCACAGGGCCGGTGGGCCGAAGATAATGGAGGAGTGCAGGAAGATAGGGGGCTGCCCCACCGGGAGCGCTGTCATCACTACAGGGGGAGACCTCAAGGCCAAGTACGTGATCCACGCCGTCGGCCCCATCTACAAGGGGGGCGCGAAGGGGGAGGAGAAGCTCCTTGCCTCCGCCTACAGGACGTGTCTCGAGATCGCATCGGAGAACGGGATAAGGTCGATCGCCTTTCCCTCCATCAGCACCGGCGTCTACGGCTACCCGATAGCGGACGCATCGAAGACGGCGCTGAAGATCGTAATCGACTACATGAAAGCCCACCCGGAGGTCGAGCTGGTCCGCTTCGTCCTCTTCAGCGACAGCGACCTGAAGGTCTACGAGGAGAGCCTGAAACGGCTTTCGCCGTAGGGTTTCGGAGACGGCACCCCATATAAATATCAACTCCGGTCGTGTTTTCGCTTTGGTTCGGAAAGCTGGGACCGTCTTTTTATCATAATATCGTCTAATCTCTCAAGGGAGTGAATAATTGAAGTTCAAATACGATAAATGCGACAAGTGCGGCGTCTGCCTCGAGAAGTGCCCGGAAGTCCAGATGGACTCCGACTCGGCAAAGGCGGCGATCTCGCAATTAATGGAGGGGACTTCGGGAAGGGGGGCAAAGGAGGTGCTTTCGCGCTGCTCCTCCTGCTTTTCTTGCAACATATACTGCCCAAATGACGCCGACCCCTACTACCTCGTTTTGGAGCGGTGGAACGACATATACAAGAAAAAGGGGGCGCCGCCCATCTTCGGCTTTGTCTGCCCGAACAGGAAGGACAACGCCTGGACGATGCTGAACAGCCTTGCCACCGATGGCGAGCGAAGTCAATTTCGTAAATGGGCCGAAAACGAGAGGGAAATCCTTAAAGGTTCCTTGCCTAAGAAAAAGCCGTTGATCCTCGGAAACTACGGCCACCTCTTCCCCCACATAACGGACTCCCCCCTCTTTGACAACTTCGCGGTGGTAGACCCGATCGGCCACTGGGAGAGCGGCGCCTACCTGATGCAGGCGGGATACTCCGAGGTGGTCGAGGAGATCGGCTCAATCGCGAAAAACTTCTACGACGCTCTCGGAGGCGGCGAGGTCTACATCCTGACCGACGCCGTCAACATCCTCATGAACGACCTCAGGCCGGAGATATACGGGATCGAGGCGAAGACGAAATCGTTCACGCACACGCTTAAGGAAGCCCTCAAGGGGAAAAAAACTCCCTTTGGCAAGGTCGGGTTAAAGAAGAAGGTGGGATTAAAGCTCTCCGTTCACGACAGCTGCTATGCCAAGGCGGAGGGGGATGAGATCTTCGACGACGCCCGGGAGGTCCTTTCGGCTACAGGCGCCGAGGTAGTGGAGCTTTGCCACAACCGGAGTGACTCCCACTGCTGCGGCTTCGGGCGGGGCGCGGCGAATATATCTAAAATTAGGGTGCCGTTCGAGATAATGAAAGGGGCAATGAGAAAGCTGAAGGAGGCTGAGGACGCGGGCGCCGACGGCCTCGTCACCTACTGCACCGGGTGCATGTATCTGCTCTGGTCGGCGAGGGAGCTGATGGGAAGCAGGGTCGCCGTCTACCACCTGACGGAGCCGGTGACGATGGCGATGGGCGAATATAAGTACGCGGACCTGAAGCGCCAGCGGGAGCGGGCCTGGGACATCATCTCCCAGATTACGTACACCTACACGAAGAGCCTCTTTCAGGGGAGGTTCAAGATAGGCGATGTTTCTAAAAACCTCTATTCGCCGGAGGTGGCGCGCTCCTACCCAATCCTCAGGGTGATCCGGGCTCTGTTGTCAATCGGGCTTTTCAGAAAGGCGTACGCCCTCGGGTTTCGGGCGCTGACGCGGGTGTTGTAGGGGGGGTAGATTAAAATCTACTTTGTTTCGTAGGTTGGATATAAAGTATCTCTATACAAAATTAGTTTTGGGTTTTTTAGGTCTGTATTCGTTTTTACCCATTCAACAGGATTAGAAAATTTAGGGTCTGTCAACATCCTATAGAGTTCATCCATACCTTCAGGCAATGCGGAGAAAACATCCGTCTTCACTTGACCATTTTTATCCTTGAAGTAAAGTATAAATCCTATACCATGTCTTAATCCTTCTCTCTCTAAGATTTTATAAGCATTTTTATATTTTGATGTGTCCACAAAAAAATAAATAACATTGCCTTCTCTACCTCCAGCTAATTCAAAAGCAAGTTTTTTAAGAATGGCCAAGTGTTTATTATCACTATGAGATGGGTCATATCCATCAAAAACCCCAACAACCGCGTTCTCACGCCTCGCCTTGACGCCGGCCAATTCATCGAGCGTGATTTCTTTGATGAGGCCCTGTGAAATATATCCTCCTCCGAAATAATTTTCAGGTGATGTTGGATTATCCAATATGTCTCTAAATGTTCTTTTTGAATTCTTTTTATCTAAACCCATATCTCTAATATAAGCTTTTTCCAAACAGCCTTTTGCCTCTGCTTTATAGGAATCATCTGCTGCATAATATCTAAAACCATACCACCATTTTTCGATCGGATACTT
>CAZIWT010000100.1:0-13598 GCA_964542895.1 uncultured Thermodesulfobacteriota bacterium | reverse complement strand
ACGTGTCGGAGCTTACCGAGCTAATAAACTCCGCCCTCTCCGTCAACACAACGGACTATTGGCTCGAGAAATTGAACGGGGCGGGAATCCCCTGCGCCAAAGTCAACGACATCTCCGACCTCTTCGACTACCCCCAGATAAGGGCGAGGAACATGCTGGTGCCGGTCGAGGGGGAGGGGGGCTTTGCCATCGCAGGGAACCCGGTAAAAATAGGCGGGGTCGATGACGACACTAGCTTTGAGAGGTCGCCGGCGCTGGGGGAGCACAACGAGGCGGTCATGACGGAGCTACTCGGCTATTCGGAGGTGGAGGTTTCGGAGCTTTACAGGAAGGGAGTGTTGTTTAAATAATTTCATAAGTTGGCTTCAATTCATGGCGATATTGTTGGGGTGTTATAACGATCCTTTCCATAAGGAGATGTAATTTTTTAAAAAGGTGAAGATATGAAATCGAAGGGCCAGATGTCTCAAAAGGAGAGATTCGGCTACAGCGCGGGCGTTCTAATAAGAGCTATTCCTTCAGTAGCTGTAAACTCCTACCTTATTTACCACATGAGTGAAATCATGAAGTTACCGCCGGGTTTAATAGGTACACTTTTTTTAGTGGCAAAAATCACAAGCGCGGTTGTCGCACCCTTTGTCGGGTTTTACTCCGACAGGCTTGACACCAGGTGGGGGAGGAAGCGGCCCTTGTTTCTTTTTGGATCCGTGCCCCTTGCCGTAACCTTCTTTCTTCTCTTCGTTCACCCCGATTTCTCCGGGAGGACCGCGGCGACGGTCTGGGCGGCCTCGATTCTGTTGATGTTTAATATTTTTATGGTCTGTGTTGAGATTCCCTATAAGGCGTTGCTCCCGTCTCTCGCGAAGGACTACCACGAGAGGACACTCATCTTTTTCTATCAGATTCCATTCAGTTTAGTTGAAGTATTGATTGCTTTCGTATATTTGCATTTAGTACTGAAACACGGTTCAGATTTTGTCTCAAAAGTCGATTTAAAAAGTTCGATTATTTATTTGGGAGGATTTTTTTCAGTAGCTTTACTGATTGTAATCCCCGCCTATATATCTTTCAGAACTACAAAGGAGCCTCTGTATAGGGAATGGGGGGAAAGGGAAAATTTTATCTCCACGTTGAAGAGTCTCAAAGAGAACAAACCCTTTTTTAACCTGATTGTAGGATTTTTCTTGGTAAGTTGTGGGTATCTAATTTTTAATAACTACTTGCCATTTTTTTCAAGGGTTTTTGATGATGTTGAAGCGCTAAATAAATACGCTCCCTTTGTTTTTTTTGGCACTCTATTTTTAGGGATGTTCGCATGGTATTTCATATCCAAAAAGATAGGAAAGCGTGGCGTCTGCATTGTGGGGATATCGATTTATGGAATCTCTCTGGTCCTGTTTTACTTTGCGGATATATTGGGTATTTATGGGATATTTGGATGCATGTCCTTGATGGGCCTTGGGTATTCATCTGTCATGGTTTTTACCTTTTCGATGCTTCCCGATACGGTGGAATACGACTGTATGATTAGCGGTGTCCGCAGGGATGGTTTATACTATGGGATATGGAGCCTTGTCGCTGCGTTTAATGTTTTGTTTATCAAGTATTTGATAGCTTTCCTTTTTAAATTTATAGAATATTCTCCGGGCTTCCCTTCATACGGTGAACCAATGAAGGGGATCAAGCTGATGATGGGGCCAATTTCCGCCCTGCTGGCCTTTGCCGGGCTCTACTTTTTCTATCGCTACTCGCTGACAAAGGAGAAGTACGAGGAAGTCCTGGCGAAGATCGAGTCCCGTTCTCTTGAGGGGTCTTCAAATACATAAAAATAGTAAGTCTACCTTTTGCAAAAAGTCTTTGACAAAATAGATAGAAAAGGAGGTATAAAAATGTCGATGAAAAAATTCACCAGATGGATTCCCATCGTGATGGCCGCGCTTCTCCTCCTGCTGGGCATTTTCAACAGCCATCCATATTACGGTGAATACAACTCCGTGCCGGACGTCGTCCCCATACTCGGGGCAAACGTCGCCTCGGCGCAGGACAACGTAACCCCCTGCACACTGGTGTACGGCTACATGAACGATCCCGACCCGAATGGCCTAAACGTGAGGGTGGGGCCGGGGAGCGGATACGCCATAGTCGACAGGCTCCCATCGCCGAAAACCGGTTCATACGCCGTGGTAACCATCGTCGGATCGGTCGGCAATTGGCTTAAGATCAGCGAGGTGTCGATCTTCAACGGTCAAGAGGTATTGAAGAAGATAAACGGCTGGGTCTACGCGCCGCTGATAGCCACATCAACGAGAGATGACGACTACAGCGACTCCGAATACGTTGCCCAGTTAAGGGAGAGGCCGGACTACAATTCCAGGACGATAACGGAAATCCCCGCAGAGGCCACTGTCCCGCTGCTCGGATGCAGGGGAGGTTGGGTGAAGATCAGGTACAACAAGGTGGAGGGCTGGCTCTCCCCGGAGGGGCAGTGTCCCAGCCCCGTGACGACGTGCCCGTGATTTTTGGAGGGGGGTGGTCGTTGAGTCAAGGTCGAAAAGGGTTATATAATCTCCGAGGTGATAGAGCTTCCGGGATGACATACCCAGGCGAAGACGTACGATGAGCTGATGTAGAGGACAAGGGAGGCAATCGCCCTCTATCGTTATTTCAAAAAACCCCGATTTTGTAAGATAAACTTATAAGAGTTTTAAGAATTTGATTGGCTAAAAAGCTTTAATAAAGACCTTTACTCTTTCCATCGCAATAGGGGGCTGTCAAGAAATTACGGATGTATTCTGGCCCCCCTCAATCATTTTATGAAATTCACTCCACCCTACGCCCCACCCAGGTTCTTCAGCGCCAGGTTTATCGCCGCCTGCCTCGTCGTGATGCCGGACTTTTTGCTCTGTTCGATGCAGTGGCCCACACCGCTCCTGATCCTTTTGCTGAACTCGCCGAAGACCTCCTCGATCTTACACTCGCCGGTGAGGATAAGGCCGAAGCCCGCCGCCGCCCCGGCGTTGGCGATGAAGTCGGGGATTATGGGAATGTCTCTTTTGGTTAAAGCTTTCTGGGCGCCCTCCGTTATCGGGATGTTCGCCCCCTCCAGTATTAATTTGGCGTCCACCTTCTTGACGTTCTTCTCGTTTATGGCTCCTGCCACCGCGGCCGGGACGATGATGTCCGCGCCCGCCGTGAGCCACCCGTCGCCGCCGCCGATATCAAACTTGAAGTCGAGCTTCTTCCTGTCGATGGTGCCGGCGTCGTCCGTAGCCTCGATCAGCTTCTCCACGTCGAGGCCGTCTTTGTTTTGTATAGTCCCCTCGATGTCGGTAACGGCGATCACCCTCGCCCCCCGCCGCGCGAGGTTTCTGGCGGAGATGCTTCCCACCGTCCCGAAGCCCTGCAGGGAGACGGTGGAATTTTTTAGCTCCATGCCGTAGCGGCCCACCGCTTCTTCGGCCGCCTCGCAGAGGCCGTAGCCGGTGATTATCTCCTCGAAGCTCTCCCCCCCGAGGCTGGAGAGCTCTACCTCCTCCGGGATGTCGAGGGTTATCCCCAGCTCTTTCGCCTTCGTCTTGGCAAACGCGATTGGGTTTATCCCCGCCTCCTCGTAGATGAGGCTTACATCGTCGGCGGTCGTCCCCATGTCTTCGCCTATCATGTAGATCGTCTTGAGGAGCGGTTCGGCCATCCTCCCGAAGGAGGCAACCGCCTTCTTTTTGTCGGGGGATCTCGGGTCGAACAGGATGCCGGACTTGGCGCCCCCCACCTTTACCCCAACGGCGGCGAACTTGTAGGTCATGGTCCTGGCGAGCATCCCCACCTCGGCCATGGTGACGCCCGGGCTCATCCTGACGCCGCCGCCGCTGACGCCGTTGAGCAGCCTGTCGATAACGATGAAGGCGGTGACCCCGCTCTCCGGGTCGTACAGGGTCGTCTCGTACATATATCTGTCGTCTATATTCATGTTGAATACCTTTCTGATGTATAGGAGATATGGATTGAGATAATCATATATTTTGATACCGGTCGAGTCAAGAAATCTTTTCCCAACCGGTGGTCGATTAACTATGAAGGTTTTTTAGATTTGAGATAAAATCCCTTGACAATTCACCTTACATTTTGGAGAATGAGCATCAATATAAAGGTTTATTGAGGTAGATAAAATGAAGGAAGACGAAAAGAAAGTTATTGACGGAGTGGAAAAGCCGGGAGTGAAAAGGCGGGATTTTATGGTGGGGACGGCCGCTACAGTGGCGTCGATATCCCTTACCGGTGGGATGTCCGCGATGTTCGGTGGGTGCGGAAAAGTGGGAAGCGGTGCCGAGTTTGACATAATCATCAAGGGGGGGACGATTTACGACGGCACGGCCGCCGAGCCGATCGTCGGCGATATAGGGATAAAGGGGGACAAGATTATCGCCATCGGTGAAATACTCGGAAGCGCCGGGAGAGTGATCAATGCTGCCGGCCTTATCGTGACCCCGGGCTTCATAGATGTACACACCCACTGCGACCTGACCTTCAAGAGGCTCGGCTTCAAGAAGAACCTCGCCTACATCCTTCCCTCCTTCAAGGGGAATTACAACTACGTCTGCCAGGGGGTAACCACCGTAGTGACCGGAAACTGCGGCTACGGCTACACCGATGTGGACCATTGGCTCAAGCTCGTCGACAGGGTGGGCTTCGGGACAAACGTCTATCACCTCGTGCCCCACGGGATCGTAAGAGAGGAGCTCTTCGGAAATGATCAGCCGGGAGAGCTCACCGCGGATCAATTGGATGCTATGAAGAAGAAGGTGGCCCAGGCCATGGAGATGGGGGCGGTGGGGATGTCCACCGGCCTCGAATACGCCCCCGGCTTTCACAGCACCACCGAGGAGCTTATCGAGCTGAGCAAGGTGGTCAGGGAGCACGGCGGCATCTACACGACCCACATGCGCGATGAGTCGGGCAAGATATACGAGGACGGCCAGTTCGGCGTGGTCAAGTCCATCAAGGAGGCGGCCAGGATAGGAGAGGAGGCGGAGATACCGGTGGAGATATCCCACCTCAAGGCGTCGGCTCCTCTTAACAATATTAAGGCGGAGAAGATTCTGAACGAGATCGAGAGGGCGAGGTCGAGTGGCCTTGACATAACCGCCGACCAGTATCCCTACGCGGCCGGCAGCACGGATATCACCATCCTTATTCCGAACGAGTTCAAGGTGACCGATGGGGTCAAGGATGAATTCAAGACGGCCGAGGGGAGAAAGGAGATAAAAAAGGCGATCAACGAGGTCTTTACCTATTCCGGTCCCGACAAGACCCTGATTACGATGATGTACGAGGGAAACGAGGACTATGAGGGGAAGACGCTGGCGGAGATCGCCGAGATCGAGGGGAAGGATCCCGCCGACGTCTACGTGGAGCTGGTGTGTGACATGAAGGCCCCCATGGGTGTCTTTTTCGCACAGAGCGAGGAGATCGTCAGGGACCTCATGCCGAACGATTACGTGATGACCATCTCGGACGGCTGGACCATCCCGAAGGGGATGACGAAACCGCACCCGAGGCTCTACGGGACGTTTCCGAGAAAGCTCGGCAGGTACGTGATGGAGGACAAGATCATGGACCTCAAGTCCGCCATCGTCTCTATGACGTCGCAGCCGGCCGGAAAGTTCGGACTTAAAGGCCGCGGGAAGATAGAGATAGGGGCCTTTGCGGACGTGGTCGTTATCGATATCAACAAGGTGATGGATAACGCCACATACCTCGATCCGCACCAGTATCCGGAAGGGATTCTCTACTCGACGGTGAACGGCGTCCTTGCCGTGGACAACGGAGTTGCAACGGGAGACCGGGGCGGCAGGGGATTGAGGCGGAGTTAGGGGCCGGGCCGTAGGGCAGATATATGTAAATAAAAGGGGGGCTTCAAACCCCCCTTTTGTTGGGAAGATAGTCGTAGGTTGGGTAAATTTAATCCTCGTCGAACCCGGGCATCCTCTCCATCTTCTTTGAGAGATCGACTCCCCTTTTGTTTAAGAACGCCTTCCTTATAAAATAGTATACTATTGTTACCACCGTAACGCCTACATACATGTATCCTATCGACGGCGCCTGCGAGATCACCAGTGCTATGAATCCGAGGCAGGAGATTATCGAGAGGATCACGATTATCCAGAGGAGTAGTTTGGGGATTCTAAGATAGGCGTTCTTGTACGCTTTCGGGTACTTCTTCGGGAGCCTCAGGGCGGCAATCGATATCATGGCCGTCATGAGGAGGATCCCCACCGCCGTTACGGCACCGTAAAAGTCTATATCCCAGCGCATGAGGATCATAATAATAACGAGGACAAACAAAATGGCCATTGCGATCATTGGGGAGCCGGAGCGCTTCTGGATTCTCCCGATGAAGGCGGGGATTATCCCGTCCCTGGCCTGGCTGAAGAGCTCCCTGGGGATGGCGATGCCCCCGCCGTTAAACGAGGTCAGCCCCGCGGCTATGGCGCCCAGCCCGAGCATCAAGACCCAGAAGTAGGGTAGAAAGGCCTTCCCCGATTCCATCAGGGGAGCCTTTATCGCCTTTATCGCCTCAAAGTCGTACTCGACCGAGGTGATAAAGACAGTCCCCACGATTATGTAGATTACCAGTATCGAGACGCCGCCGATGAAGAGGGAGAGGGGGATGTTCCTCTTGGCGTTTTTCATCTCCTCTCCCATCTCCGCTATCACCTGGAACCCGAAGAAGGCGGTGTAACACAAAACCGTCGCCATGATGAATCCGCCGATCCCCTGGGGGAGAAAGGTGGAGAATTTCAATCCGACTTCCATCGTCCCCACAATGCCGTACGCCAGAAGGGCCACTATCAAGAGCGCCACAAGGATAATCTGGATCAATATCGCGAGCCTGACCCCCAGAAAGTAGAGGAAGTAAAAGAGGACCGGAAACATGAGCGTCAGGGCAAGCACCATCCCGGGATCAACGATGTTAAAGGTCTTGGCGATGTAATCGGCCATCCCCATTGAGACGAAGGTCAGCGTGTTTGCGACGGCAAAGACCACCCACCAGGAAGTTACCAGACCGACGAGGGGATGCAGAAGCCTGCTGGCGTAAAGGTATCCCGCCCCGGCCCTGGGAAGGGCGCTGGCGATCTGGATAATCGGGATTACCCCTATGACGGATATAAGGAGCGCCGTGGTGAATGCAAGCCACATGGCGTTTCCCGCGTGGGCGCCCACAGACGCGATAAGGGCGTATATCCCCATCCCGATAACGCCGCCGATGACAAGGGATATGGCTCCGAGAAGTCCCACCGGACGATCGAGCTTCACCTCGCTCAGGTTATCGCCGGAGACAACCTCGCTTTCTTTTTTTGCCATAATAAAACCTCATAAATTAGGTGTCAAAATCAAATCGATAGCATGGCGCTAACTTTATTACATTTATCACGTTTATTTCAAGTCTTTTTTCCTTTTTCCCTCCACTTTTTCAGAAATATTTACACTGAAAACTAACTTGACATCTCTGCAAGGATTCGGCTATTATTGCAAAGTTTCATTTTTTTGAGGCAAATTTCGTTGTATTCGGACACCATAACCGCAGTCAGAAGCTACTGCATAGATAGGCCGGAGTACGGCCGTTATCTTGACGGGATCGCCGTCAGGGGCATCAGGGACAGCGGCTGTGAGAGGCTCGTTTTCGTCGAGAACCGGGAGGCGGACTCCCCGGAGCTTTTCGTCGTCAACGACCTCGGATTTGGTGGTGGTGGGTCGATAATCCCATACTATCCGATACGGGACGACCTTACCAGAAACATAATAAGCTACAGTATCGGAAGGGGAATCTGTAACCTCTCCGAGGTAAGGGAGACATCAGGCCTCCTCTATTCGAGGTGTTCGGTGAGCTACGATCATAATTTCCTTCCCCAGCAAAACGAGGTGGACTCGAAGATCGCCCTCTGGATCCACGACTGCCTGACCGGAGACTTCGACCACGGCAGGAGGCTCAACCGGGGGGAGCTTGCCTCGGGAATCACGATCTCCTACGACTTCGGCAGGTGTTTCACGAGTCCCCATTTCCCCGTCGATTACGCCGGAGAGCTGGGACTCGATGCTGAAACGATCGCCGGGCGGTTGGACTTCGTCGTCGATCAGCTCAAGAAATACGCGCGCATCTTCATAGAAGACGGCGGGGAGTTTGTCTCGAGGATCGCACAATCCTATCCCGAGACGGGAGACGAGGAGAGGTTCTTGAGATATCTGAACTGCTTCAAGGATAACTTCCCCATGCGCCTCTACTACGGCCGAATCTTCGATTCCTTCCTGGGCCTCCCGTTTGACAGGGGGAGCGTTGAGGAGATATTTGACCCCGTCGGAATCGATATCGATTCAATTATCGGGTGGGATTCTCTGATCGCGCTCCTCTCCGAGTGTCAGGGCGGCTGTTATGAGGGGATAAAGACCTACCTTTAGCGTCCCGGAGATCGCTTTGTCGGTTCGCCGTATCCACGGTTGACCGATGATGCCATTGACCATTGGATTGCCGTTTGCCATTGCCTTGATTATTAATATTACCGCTGCGAACATAATGTTTCTTGAAAAAGCTCCGAAAATCCTTCCATTCCCTTAAACAGGTCTTATCCAGAGGCCAAAAATTTTTCTTGACACAGGCCCCCGATCAAATGTAGAATGAAACATATATAACTGACTGGGTCAGTTATGCTTTGATTGGCTGCAAGTGTCAAGGCTGCAATGGATATCGTTATGGAAATCCCGATTAGATGCCTGATTGGCATTGTATTAAGATGTCAAATCATAGGTAAAGGGAGGAAAGGAGCTAATTATGTCGCCGAGGACGACACCGGAGAACAGGATCCCGGATATCGTCGGGGCCGCCTTTCAGGTCTTCAGCAGCAAGGGTTACAGGAAGACGAAAATGGAGGAGATAGCGGTCGAGGCGGGCGTATCGAAGGGGACCCTCTACTACTATTTTGCAAGCAAGGCCCACCTGTTTCACTATCTCCTTGAAAACGGCATCGTTAAGGAGGGGGATGATATACCGTCCGCCGAGGATTCGTCGGCGGTGAGCGAGTGGGACATCCTCGAGTATCTGGGGCGGAGGCTGAGGTCTATAATGAAAATGGAGAAGCTGAAGTCGATCTTGGCGAGTCGAAACGAAGGGAATATAGATATGGAGGGGGAGCTTAAGGCGATAATAGGCGAGATGTGGGATACCATAGAGAAAAACAGGGTGACCATTATTCTCCTCGAGCAATCCCAGGCGGATATTCCCGGTTTGGCAAACCTCTTTGGTTCAAGGGGGACGGGAATGTTGATTGAGATGTTCGAAAAGTATCTGAAATCGCGAGTCGAACTTTCGGCGGTTAGGCCCCTCTATTCCCCGGCGCTTATCTCGAGGATGCTGGTGGAGACGCTTAACTGGTTCGGCCTGAAGGGATACAGCTATGGAGATGCGGATTCGATTCCCTCCGATGATCTCGTAAATGACCTTGCGTCCTTTCTTGCAAGGGGCTTGAGGCCGGACGGGTAGGATGAATAAATGGAAATCCTTTAAAAAAAGGTGAGGGAAGCGCCCTGATTTGTCGGTCAAATCGAAGCGCAGCAAACCCCTTCACCCTGTTAAGGCCGCGGCGAATCAAGATAACTACACCGCAGTATCCCCCTTCCAATCAATTTGATAAAACAGTGTCAAGATGCTGCTCTCCCAATCCTTTTCAATCTGAAATCTCTATACGGCTCACTCCTCTCTCACGAACCTCAACGTGCCTTCGGCCCCGCTCTCGAACTCCTCCCTCTCCATGTACCACCGGCAGTATTCTCCCTTCAGGAAGAGGTCCGCCATGTCTTTTCTGTGAGGGCTCGCCAGGTTTGCCGACTCGCCGGTGGAGAGCACCACAAGGGATTTCCCCTTGTCGGAGAAGTCGACGATGTATCGGATGGAAGCGGTGATGTCCACCTTGAAATCGGTATCGAGTCCCCTGACCTTGTTGTAGCCGGCCCTGTTCAGCGACTGCTCGCTTCCGCCGAAGGGGAAGGGGCCGTAGTTGAAGAGGGGGCGCAGGGGCGCGACACTCCCGAATATGTGGGAGAACTCGATCTGGTGTATCTCCCCCCAGAGCCACTTGTTCGGATCATCTCCCATCTTTTTCGTCAGGAAGTCGACCGTCTCGGCAAAGGCGGTGTTAAGGACGTCGTCGAAGGTCTCCACCTTCTCTTTCGTCGTGACGTTGTCGAAGAGGGGGTTGTCCCTCTCGACGAGGACCAGCCTTGCCAGCGTATTTACGGCAACCCCCTTGTCGCCCATAAATTTCTCGAACAGCTCTTCGCCCAGCTCGTCTAAAAATATCGCCTTCGATAACCGGTTCTGGAGTGCGTGGTAGATCGTGGCGCCGGCGGAGTCCGCTTTCGAGATGTAATCCCAGTTCGACAGGATTTCAATGTACCGGGCCATATCTTCGTCCGTGCTCGTTTTTAAGGACGAGACGAACACCGGAACAAGTTTTTCCGCCAGCTTCGATTTGAAGTCGAGCTGCATCTTGATCATGTTATCGATATTGAGCTTCTCCACTCCCTCGATCATCTCGGACGATCTCTCCGCCCGGTAGGGGGGCTCCCAGTAGTTGCTCAGAAATATAGGCGAGTCGCCCCTGTAGGGGGGGTTGTTCGATGTGACGATATATCCCTTGTCCGGGTTGAACAGGATCGGCATTTTGTCGAAGGAATAATATCCGCTCCACTCGTGGTTCCCGTCGGAGCCGGAGACGGGCAGAATCCCGCTGCTGTTCGTCCTTACGGGGCACTTCCCCCCGCCGATGTATCCGATGTTCCCCTCGATGTCGGCGTAGACGAAGTGCTGGGGGCCCGCGGCGTATACGGCAAGGGCGGCCTTGAACTCATCCCAGTTTTCGGCGGTGTTTATCAGGTAGAACGCCTCCATCAGGGGCCATGGCTCCGCGCCCACGCGCTTTATGCTCATGGGGGTCTCCCCCAGGCCGTCCTCGATGTCGTTGATTACCGGGCCGTGGGGGGTCACCCTTGTCTCGACGTCGACGTAAGATATCCCCCCATCGGCGTCGCCGTCCTTTACCGGTATCTTTTCCATGATCGTCGTGATCGGCACCCAGTCTCCCCTGTACTTGACAAAGTTCGGTGACTTGGGGTGAAACTCCTCGATGTAGAGGTCCTGCTCGTCCATGTCGAAATTCGTAACGCCCCAGGCGATGTGGCGGTTGCGGCCGAAGACGTAGATAGGGGCGCCCGGGAACATGGCACCCGTCACCTCGATGTCTTTACCGACGATGTGCGACAGGTGCCACTGGGTGGGCAACTCGGGCCCCCCCTCGTGGGAGTCCTCGGCCAGAAACGGCTTTCCGGTCTCGGTCCTGCTCCCGGAGACGACCCAGTTGTTGCTGGCGAACTCCCGGTTTATGAAAAAGTCTAAAAACTCCCTCGACGCGGGGGATATCTTTTTCTCCCCTTCACCTTTCCAGCCTGACGCCATAATGAAGACGCCGTCCTCCGGGTAGGTGGGAAAGAAGGTCTTGGCCAAATCCGGCCCCAGCTTGTTCAGTATCCTGTAGTTCATGATCTCGTTTTGGTAGGCCCAGGAGGCGAGCTGAAAGCTGATCAGGTTTCCGATCGCCTGGGAATCCTCTGCGCTCCACGGCTTCGGCTTGTACCCGAGTATCTTGAACTCCACGGGAAGCTTCCCCTCCTCCATGAAGGCGTTTATCCCGTCGGAGAAGGCGGTTACGATCTCGGCCATCTCCGGCGGGAGGTTATCGACCTGCTCCTTGGCGGTGCGCTTGAATCCCATCGTGATCAGGTACCTGTCTGCGTCGACGAAGTCCTTCCCGATGACCTCCGAGAGGCGCCCCGTGGCCGCCCTCCGGTAGAAGTCCATCTGAAACAACCTGTCCTGCGCCTGGACGTAGCCCAGGGCGAAGTAGAGGTCGTAGTTGTTGTCGGCGTAGATGTGGGGGACGCCGTACTCGTCCCTGACCACCTCCGCCCCTTCCCTGATCTTTTCCGATGCGACCTCCCCGTCGACCACCGGCAGAAGGTACTTTATATATCCGTAACCCAAAACGGCTATGAGAAGAATCAAGGCGACGATAGATATCAAGACGATCTTTAAAACCTTCACGTTTTTCTCCTTTAAAAAATACCTCATCATAATATAGAGAAAATCATTTTTACACAAGTCAAAAATGATGGGAGTATTGACAACTCGAATATAGTGATTATCTTATTTTCAAGGAAAGTTGAAATACTTGAGCGGAATCAAAATATTGGATGAAAAATGATGAAAAAAGGAGGAAACAAAATGTTTGCACCTGTAAGAAGAATAAATGTACGTCCCCTGACCTTGAAGGTATGGGACGACGACTGGTTTGACAACTTCTTTGCCGGGACCAAGAACGACAACGGTGGGTTTCTCCCCAGCGTGGACGTGAGCGAGGGCGAGAAGAGCTTCACGGTTGCCGCAGAGCTTCCGGGCATGGACCCCAAGGAGATCGAACTGACCATGGAGCGCGACGTCCTTACCATCTCCGGCGAGAGGAAGGACGAGCACGAACAGAAGGAGGGCGAGTACTACCGCCGCGAGACCAGCTACGGCTCCTTCTGCCGCTCCATCAGGCTCCCCTCCGAGGTTGACGACAAGAAGATCAAGGCGGATTACAAGGACGGCATCCTGAAGGTCACACTTCCGAAGGCGAACGGCAAGTCCAAGAAGGTCATCAAGGTCGAGGCCCACAAGGAAAACTAAGGGCCCTTTACATAGATATACGGCCCCGGAATTCCGGGGCCGTACCTAATCAAGCACTTTTCTCATACACCACCATTGTAATTGCCCCGGGTAAAACCGGGGCTTTTTTTGTTTTTGGGGGGGTGGGGGGGGTGTTAGTCTTTTAATGTATAAAACATTTTAAGTATAATAACATTGACAAATATTACTACTGATTGTATTATTTAAACAAGTTGCAAAAGAATTTCTTTGGGAAATCTTTTTGAATTCAATACTAATAACAATAATTGTATCTTTTTTAAGTTGCTTAATTGGCGTACTTGTATGCTTACTTATTTCAAGAAGGCAATCTAAAGAAAACAAGGATCTTAAGAATGAAATTGCTGATATCAAGGTAAATAGCGACAAAATATTAAACCAATTAATAATAGAAAGCGATTTTCGAGATCAGCTATTAAAGGAAATAAGTCAATATTATAAAAAAGAGAATGATGTTGTTATAATAGAATCTAATGGTGAAGATGTAATAAAAGAACAGTTATATGAAGATAGCACTAAGAACAGTAATCTAAAAATTCCCGTTAAACATGAGAAAAAGATTTCTAAAATTTCAGATGTTCCTTTCCGAGAAGACTATTTTGAATTCGAAGGGATAGTAGATTCAATTGATAATGATTCGCAATATAGAGTGCAAATCCCTAGTTATCGGTCTAATGATAAGTTATATTTTAAAGGGGACTATATAAGAATTACAATTGATGAAAAGAATAGATTTAGAGAGAAAAAGAAAAAGGACGTTATAATTGTTTTTGATATTTCAAATAAAACATATGAAATATTAGATGAA
>CAZIWT010000099.1:0-13645 GCA_964542895.1 uncultured Thermodesulfobacteriota bacterium | reverse complement strand
TGGTTTATTTAACTTTTTATCGGCAAAAACAATGAAAAAGCTATTTTTATTCACTTTACTCTTTCTACTGACCATATCCTTTGTATCGGCTTCGGAAGAGCTGAAAATGGTCTGCGGGCCCAAGAACAGCGACATGTGGAAATTGTCGAACCATATAAGCTCCGCCCTGACCGAGGTAAAGGTGGGCTCAAAGAGGGGCGGGCCGGACGTCCGGTTGATATCGTCTTCGGGCCCTTACGAGAGTATAAAGACGCTTTTTTCCCAAACCTCCGACGTCGCCGTTATCGACGCCCTCTCCGCCTACGAAGCGACTTCGGGTAAGGGGAGATTTTCCGAGCTTCTGAGGAGGGACGTCCTCGCCCTGGCCGTTGTTGGGCTCGAGGTGGAGCACTTCGTGCTGGTATCGTCAAAGTCCGAGAAAAACGATGTCTCGGATATGACGGAGAAGATGGTCTATCTCGGAAGGAGGGGAGATTACAGGAGATACGGGGCATACGTAAGCCTGAAGTCCCTCGGGGTCGAGAACTTCCACGAGGGGGGGGCCGAGTGGAATTACGACACGTCCGCTGAGCTGATGATCGACGGCTCGATAGACGGGGCGGTATATTTCGGGATTCCCCCGGTCAAGGCGGTTAACGACATCAAGAAGATCATGGGAGGCGCCCTCGTCATCCTCTCGGTCGATGAATCCAAAATTTCCGAGATGAGGAAATCTTACCCGGTCTGGTTTTCGTACACGGTTGCCGCAAACAAATACCCGAAACAAAAAGAGCCGATAGTGACACTGGCAAAGCCTGTCCTCCTTGTCTCCACGAGATCGCTGAACAAGAAGACGGCGAGGGGTCTCCTCTCATGCCTCTTTAACGCCAAGAGCGTGGAATATCTAAACTCCGTCCAGCTTCCGATAGACGCCCAGATGAGCCGGAGATACAAGGTAATCGAGTACCACCCAGGAGCCGAGGAATTTTACAGCGGCCGGGATAATTGAAGGGGGTCGCCCGATCGGGGGCGAATCTCGACCCTCTAATGATGTCCAACGGCGGAAATGGCCCGGGGGGGAAGATCAGATACTTGAAGGACATGATTTAGTCCTCTCTAATATCGAAGATCTCAAGACAAGGTCTTTGCTTTAACACACAGCCTGACTCTGAAATTTCAATTTTGCTTCGAGTCTTTGGGGGCCGAAATGATAACCATCTCCCTTGAAGGGGATACAGAGACGAGGGGTCTCGAAGAGGGAAGGTACATAAAGGATATTCTGGAGAAGATTATCTGGGGAAGCGCCCTCAAGCAGATAGACCAAACGGACGGGCGAATGCTATCCAAGAGGGTGGGCAGGGCCTACGGTGAATCGCTTGAATCGGAGCTCAGACGGATAAACGCCCTTTCGAGGGGCGCCGTCATCGAGCCGGAAGAGCTTTTCAATATTTTTTCGATGGAGCTGGGGGAGGTCTTCCGGCTCGCCCCCCCGGCAACGGCTCTCCTGATGGGCCTTTCCTATAAAAGAAGTAAAAATGGATTTCCAACCCTCTGCGTCAATCTCGACGCACCCTTTTACCTCCACCCGTTTATGACCTTCAAGAAGATATACGCCGACGACGAGTATTCCCGGATCGAGGTCTCCCTCATCACGTCCCCGGGAACGCTCTTCGGGATAAACGACGGGGGTCTTTCCGCGGCCCTGGGCCTGAAACCCTTCGAGGGCAACGGTAAAGGTTTTCTGCCCCTTTCCAGCACGGTCTCCGAGATATTGAGAAAGTGCAAAAGCTTGGACACAGCTGAAGAGTTGATCGCCAAAATCCCGAGGGGGGCGTCCGGCATGATAGCCGTCGCCGATACGAACGAAATCGCCGTCTTTGAGCTGACTCCCGACTCTTACGCCGTAAGGGGGGAGAAAGACGGCTTCATCGTATCGACGCAGCATTTCCTGTCGGAGCACCTCATGGGCGTGGATATTCCCCACCTCGAGGTTCACCCGGAGACCTCCCCCCCGGAGCTGTTTGAAAAAAGGATATACGATCTGAGCGAGAGGAGGTTTGAAGAGACGGGCGAGGTTATAAAGAGCAAGGTCAGGTGGGATATAGGCGGTATAACCGACGCTATCTCATCGGGAAAAGACCTCCTTTATCTGACGGAGGGCTACTACAAGACCTCCGTTTCCGCGGTCATGGTGCCCGGCAGAAGGAGCATCTACCTCAAGGAGTCGAGGAGGGAGCCCTTCATCCGCCACATCCTGTAAGGGGGATCGACGTTCTTTTCGATCCGCGGGGTCAACAAATTCGGCTTCCGCCCGTGAAAGACGCCTGCAGAAAAAAGGGGGGCATATATATTGCCCCCCCAATATTTAGCTTCATATTTCCAAGCTCGGACAGAGAATCAGGGTGACGAGCTTCAATCCTCCTCCTGCTCAAGCCTGTCCCTCAAGACCCTCTTCAGGACCTTACCGGCGCCGCTTACCGGGATCTCGTCTATGAAGTGGACCTCCCGGACGTACTTGTACTGGGCTATCTTTTCATTTACGAAGCCCATGATCTCATCCGGTGTGGCCTCGGTATCCGGCTTTAGCTGGATGAAGGCCACCGGTATCTCCCCCCCCTTTTCGTCCTTTTTCCCCACGACGGCGCAGTGGGCCACTTTCGGATGCTCGAAGATTATCTCTTCGAGCTCCCTCGGATATACGTTGTGGCCCTTGTAGATGACCATGTCCTTCTTACGGTCGGTGATGTAGAAATATCCGTCCTCGTCGTAGTAGCCGATGTCTCCGGAGTGGACCCATCCGTCGATCAGTACCATCTTGGTCTCTTCAGGCTTCTCCCAGTAACCCTTCATGACCTGCGGCCCCTTCATGCAGATCTCCCCCTCCTTTCCTGGCCCGAGGGGCTCTCCCGTCGTCAGGTCGATCACCTTGACGTATGTGTCAAAGACCGGAATACCGACGGAGCCGGGCTTCAGCGCCTTTCTCGATGGGGGATTTGTTATTCCCATCATCGTTATCTCGGTCATGCCGTAGCTCTCACAGACTATCCCGGAAAAGGCGTCGAGCATCTGGTTGAGGACGTGAACGGGCAGCGGCGCCGCCCCGGAGACCGCGAGCTTGATATTGGACATATCCACCTTTTTGAACTCAGGGTGCTGCACCAGCGGGATGTAGAGCTGGGGTGCGCCGCCCATCAGGTCCGCATTGTACTTCTCCACAGCCCTGATATACTCGGTGGCATCAAACCTAGGAAACACAATCAGCGTGTTCGAGCCGTATACCATACTATTGAGATAACCTATCGTCCCCATGGCGTGAAACCAGGGGACCACCACCAGGGCCGTCAGTCCCTCCTTCAGGGGCGGATCGTCCTCTTCGGTCAGCTCCTTCTCGACAAGGGAGAAGTCCAGATTCAAGATGTCGTCCTTGTACTTGACCGTGCCGCCGGCGAACCAGTGGATCGTGTGCATCACGTTGGCGACCACGTTCATGTGGGTGATCATAACGCCCTTGCTCAGCCCCGTCGTCCCGCCGGTGTACGAAAGGTGAGCTATATCCTCTTTTGGATTCACCTCGACGTTTATCGGGTCGGTGCTCCCCTCCTCGAGGAGAACCTGATAATCCTCCCCCGTCTCGACCGGGGATTTCTTCAGCGCCTTGACCGGCGCGGTCACGGGCGGGTAGGTGTCCGCCAACGATACCACTATCAGGTTTTTCACCTTCGTCTTCTTGTAGATATTCAAGACCGGGGCCATGATCAGATCGAGGGTGATGAAGGTCTCGCAGCCGCAGTCGTTCATCTGGTACTCCAGCTCCCTCTCACCCCCCAGCGGCGAAAACGGGACGAAGATAGCCCCCAGCTTTATGATCGCGTAGTACGCGATGGCGAACTGGGGGCAGTTCGGGAGGTGGATTCCCACCCTGTCCCCCTTCTTGACGCCCCGGGCCTTTAGCGCATGGGCGAACTTGTGGGAGAGGTTCAGAAACTCCTGGTAGGTGAGCTCTATCCCGGCGAACCGGATGGCGACCCTGTCCGGGTGTTTCGCAACGGTGGAGTTCAATATCTGATATACAGGTATCTCCGGGTAATCGAGGGACTTCGGCCTCCCCTTGGGCCACGCCTTATAATTCTTTTCATCTGCCATAACGATTCCTCCATAGATTATGAATAATGGTTATAAAATATACGCTTCAAAATCGGGACTGAAATCGTTTTAAAAGCCGATTACTCAAAGCCACAAGACAATGTTCAATATTGTATTCCTATTTCACCCCTTGTACAACAACCTGTTTTCAACCCGCCCGATTGTCGCGATTATCACATATATGGGTCAAAAAGTAAATATTATTATGTACATGCAAATAGTGGACTTGAGGGCGGCGGAAACTAAAATTTTAGGCGAAAGGCTCAAAAGGAAGCCGCCGGCGGCCATCGAGACCCTTGACAATATTATTCGGGGATTCTTATGCACGGGAAATGAGGCGGGGGAAACGGCCTTTGCTTAAAAATCGAATGAAGGTTGAATATCTATCATACAATATCACAGCACCTGAAAGCAAAGACACCGCTTACCCCCACCGGAAAAGACGAACACAGCTCAGGAACTGAAATCCTTGGAAGTCCCTATTTTTTGGACAACGCCTTGAACTTCTCGTCCCAGTCGATTTTCCCCGTCATCTGCATCAGGATCGCAAGGGTGATGATCGAGGCGATCGTTATGATGAGGCCCGTGTAGCCCTTGAAAAAAAAGCTGTACGAAAACAGGACCAGGTAGACCACCTGGGATATCCCCGCCTCCACCAGCGCAAACCTGGCCCCCACCACGAGCCTCAGGTAGCTGACGACCAGAAGGACCGACACCCCGGCCGAGATGATAAACGAGAGGTTGACGTCGAGGTGGTCGACGAGGTAGGCAAACAGGAGGTGAAAGGCGAAGAAGGCGCAGGCCAGAAAAAAGAAGTTCATCGGGTGGATCTTTATCTCCCTCAGCGCGGTTATCATAAAGATAATAAAGAAGAAAAAGAAGAGGGACACCGGCGCGAAGAAGGTAATCTTTGCCGCCAGCGGCCCCGGGTTAAGCTTCCTCGGCATCTCGACGGCTATCTTCTTCCCGGATATCTTCTTCCTGTAATCCCAGGTCAGCTTCTTTCCGGAGTCCGTATCCATAATCGAGGTGGGGGAGATGGAGCCCTCCGGAAAATCGACGTCTTCAAAGTCGGTATTCACCGTCATAGAATAATCGACCACCTCCACGATATCTTCCTCGCCGAACTTGTAGGCCCACTCCCTCTTGCCGCGGGATAGATAGACCACCCGAAACGTCAGCTCCTCGTCCGGCTCGAGACTTACGGTCTTTCCCACACCCTCCTTGCCCCAATTGAGCTTTTCAACCTCCCTGCCGTCGATGTAAAAGTGAAAGTCGTCGTACTCGTTGTTGGATGATGGAAACTTAAACAGGATATTGAGATCGACCTTTCTGTCGGTGCCGTTTGTTGTCTTGTAGGTGCCGTCAAAGCCGACCGCATAGGTGCTGTACCACAAAAGCCCCTTCCTCCTGTAGTCGAGGGAGAGGTCCACATCTATGTCGCTTTTTTCGATCGGGAGAACTCCCGACACGGTCCTAAAGGTCTTCAGCTTCCTCTTCAGCTTTTCATCGTACCTGGACGTATCGACCTTGTAGGAATAGCCGAAGAGGGGTGCGACCTGGTGCTGGGCGGGGCCGTAGAGGCCCTCCACCTCGTAACCGAGCCTCTCGTCAACCTCGCTGCTCCTTACCTCGAGGGTCGCCCCCAGGATCATCCACGCAATGGAGGTACAGATAAAGATAAATGTAAGCGCCGCTATCTTCTTGATCATGATAATCCCCTTTTAGTCTTTTATAGAGAAATATCCTTTCCCTTTCCGACAAAAAGGGGGAGACATGGTTCCAAAAACGCCCTACTAAAAATATCTTAAAAAATATCTTGATATCTAAGTGAACTTGCCCCTGGCGGAGATCTCCCATACCCCCTCGAGGATATCGTCCTTTACAACGTAGAACCTGTCGTGGAGGTTTATCGTGGTGCAGCCGTGCGTCGGGATAAGCTCGATCTTCTGGCCGATCTTGAGCTTCGACGCACCCCCAAAGGTCATGTGGCCGTGCTCCTCCGACATGGAGGAGACGACCGCCCCCTCGATGCCCACCACGTGCGGCTGGCCGAACTCGGAGCTTACCGCCTTCATCCCGCAGTCGAGGATAACGTGGTCTTCGTGGATCGAGATTATCGAGGTCAAGAGGGTAAGCGCCTGCCCAAAGCCGAGGTTCAGGTAACCGTAGGTGGCGTCCATAGTGAGGTATGACCCGGCCTGGACCTCGGTTATCCCCTTCACCTTCGAGGCGATGTCGTAGGTGCCGGTGCCCCCACCGCTGACGATGGGGATCTCAAAGCCCTCTTTTTCGAGATTCGCCTTATAATCAACGAGATTCTCCATACACTCGGTCCCGAGTTTTATCCTCTCCTCCCTCTCGAACGTGAAGATGATGTGCCCCTCGTATCCCATGATGCCGGCAAGCTCGAGATTTTTCATCCCCTCTATCTCCTTTGCCAGCTCCACCGCCTCCTCAGGGCTCCTGACCCCGCA
The DNA here is from genome assembly GCA_964542895.1 of uncultured Thermodesulfobacteriota bacterium. Classification (GTDB taxonomy): domain Bacteria; phylum Desulfobacterota; class Zymogenia; order Zymogenales; family Zymogenaceae; genus Zymogenus. The sequence goes on along the minus strand of CAZIWT010000099.1, from coordinate 7,046 downwards.
CCTTCCCATCCCCACGTCCACCTCGATGACAACCTTCAGCGTCTTGTCTCTGCTCTTGGCGCCCTCGCCCAGCTCTGCCGCGTTCTTCTTATCCTCCACCGCAACCTTGACATCGGATAGGTGAAGGAGATCCAGAAGTCTCATGATCTTCGAGGCACCCACCACCTGATTGGCAATCAGGATATCGCCTATTCCCGCCTTGGCCATCACCTCCGCCTCGCCCACCTTTGCGCACGTAATCCCGATCGCCCCGGCGTTTACCTGCTTTATCGCCATCACCGGGCACTTGTGGGTCTTTATGTGGGGCCTGATGTCCGAGTCCACGCCCTTGAAATAGTCCGCCATCTTCTTCAGGTTGCCCTCGAATTTATCGAGATCGATTATCAGCGCCGGCGTGTCTATATATTCCTTTTTCATCTTGACTCTCATATAATACTCCTATAATCTGGAAATCACCTGAAACTCTTGAGGGAAGGACTCATCCCCCAACCCATTCACCAATGCTTGCTCCTTTCCGTCACGGTTTCAAATATCGAATACAGTCCCCATAATCATGTTTATGATTTTGAAAGTCAAGAATATATTTCCTCCTTTTTTCAATTTCTTCCTTGATTTTTGAAACTTATTGATTATATTATCATCTCATTTAAGAGAAGATAGCCACTAAATTTGGAGGTGAAAATAATGGCGTCAAATAACGTGTTTGAGATAAATGACGACAGTTTCGACAGTGAGGTCTTGAAGTCGGACAAGCTCACAGTGGTAGATTTTTGGGCCCCGTGGTGCGGTCCCTGCAAGATAATAGGACCTATAATGGAAGAGCTGGCCGTGGAATACGAGGGGAAGGTAAAGTTCGCAAAGCTCAACGTGGACGACAACCCGGGCACGGCTTCCAGCTACGGCATCAGGGGAATTCCCACGATGATACTCTTCAAGGACGGCGAGGCGAAGGACCAGATCGTCGGGGCGGTACCGAAGACCGAGCTGCAAAAGGCGATCAAAGAGTCCCTCTAAGAACAGATACCGCCGTCGGCGGGATTGTAAAAGGTTTTTTGGATAGAAGGACAGCTGGATTTGGGATTTGGGGCGATTTGGTTGGTTGGATATTACGCCAATATTAGCAGGGGGTGGGTCGACGGATAGCGGGGAGTGGGTCGAGGGACATTAAACCATTAGAGTGCTTTGAGATGCAAAGATGGGTGGGGAGGGACATGGGCGATAGGCGGGTCGACGGACATTGTGCCATTGGAGGGCCTTGAGATACCGGAATGATTATTAGTCCAACTCAATTCCCCATTTCACGCAACCGGTGATTTTAAAAATCCCATCGTATTTATGACACGGGCAAGGTAATACGGACACGGGCGTCTTGCCCGTGTTTTTGTTTGACCAAATATTAGATCTTATATACCGACCCTGATTACATTGCCTTATTTCTCGGCCGTATCCGACACGGTCACACAGAAAGAAGCCTCACGCCGCCACACCCTTCGGTATATCCAAAACCCTCACCAACAAAAAGGGGAGCCCCATCTCAACACAGGTAAAGAAGTAAGAGCGGCCCCACCATCAAAAAAACAACCCGGCCCGCGTCCGAAAGCAAAATTTAACCGCCCCTGATCTTATCGATAATCGAGGTGGTGGAGCTCCCGGGGGAGAGCTTCGCCCTGACCACCCTTCCGCCCCAAGACTCCACCTCGCTCCCCCCTATTATCTCCCCCTCCTTCCAGTCTTCCCCCTTCACCAGCACATCGGGTTTAAGCTTCAATATCAGCGAGAGGGGATCCGCCTCGTCAAAGAGAGCCACGTAGTCGACCGACTGGAGGGATGCGATGATCTCGGCCCTGCTGTTCTCGTCCTGCACGGGGCGGTTTTCCCCCTTGAGCCCCTTAACCGAGCTGTCGGAGTTCACACCCACCACAAGGATATCCCCCTCCGACTTGGCAATAGCCAGATACCTGACGTGCCCCACGTGGAGGATATCGAAACAGCCGTTGGTAAAGACTACGGCCTTCCCCTCCGCCTTGAGGCTTTTTATTACCCCGGCCAGCTCATCACCGTTATAGATCTTATCTCTCGACATTTTTTAAGCCCGCTATCTCGGCATAAGCCCCTTTAGGGGGAATTTATAAATTCTCTCGAATATGTTGAGCGTCCCCTCCCCCAACGCCTTCAAGGTCATCGACCTGACCTGAGGTTCTTCAAAGGATCCGGTCACCTTGAAATAGGTCGTGAAGAGGTTTCCGCTGTCGCCCGTCAGGATGTATCCCACAACCGGAATCTTGTTTACAATGAGATCTATCGTCTCGAGCATCTGAAAGCCCAAAACCATGTCGATCTCCTCCTTGACCAGATCGATTTCCCCGACGCCGGTGACCTTTATCACCCTGCTGTCCATGAACAGGTTTTTCGTCGTCGCCACGCCGTCCTTGATGACGAAGTCAGCGGTGATCTTTTCATAGGGGACGCCTTCCGTCGTGATTTTCGGGAACTTCAGGCTCAGGTAGTTCGATATCTTCATAATCGAGATGATCTTCGATAGGATGCTCAGTTTCTTTATATTTCCGTTATACATCTCGATCCTGGCTTCTCCGTCGAACGTCTCGAGGATGCGTCCCGGTTTACCCGGGTCGGACTTCAAGGAGAGCGCGAAATTCATCTTTCCCACCAGGTCTTTCAATATCTCCGCGTCGGAAGAAAAGGAGGCGAGATCGGTACCCTCCCCGGTGAGATTCAGGTAGAACAGCCCCTCGTCCTCCTCCGATTCCGTGTAGATATACCCCCAGCTGCCATAGCACATCCCGCCGTAGAGGTTAAAGCTCATATCCTTCAAAAGGAGATACCCATCCTCGAAGAAAAGATTTGTCGACAAGTCCCTGATAAAGAGGGAATTGTCCATGGTCCCGAAGAATTCAACGAGATCGACGTAGGGGGCCTCGATCGACATGTTGAGCCTCGGATTTTCGAAGTTCGTCAACATACCTTTTCCCTTAAGCTTCGATTCGGCGAAATCAAGCTCCACCGGAGGGATATCCATATGGTCACCCTCGAAAATCAGGGATGTGTTTACCGGCTTGAAAGTCGCGTTTATGAAAGGCACCTTCATGGACCAGTCCACCAGCTCCACCTCCCCGAATATGACCGGGGGCTCGGAAAGGTCGGCCAACGGCCCGTCTATCTTCATCCAGCCCCTCGCCCGCCCCACCCCCTCGGTGGGGGCAAGGAACGGGAGGACATCCAGGAATGTCGACGCCAGGATGTCCTTGATATCCTCGAACGCCATATCTTCCACCTTTACGTAAAAATCCCTCATATACGGCACCGTAAACGAATCCACGGTCTTCCATCGAAATTCGGGGATCTTTCCCGGAGGAGATTTAAAGGCGACGTTTTTCACTTCGACCAGATCATTGTCAATCGACACGTCGGCGGAGCACCCCCTGACCACGATCTCCTTGAAGTCCAAAACGGCGTCCTCGATTTTAGCCTTTATCCTAAAAACCGTATCCTTGTCGCCTATCTTCAGGGGATCTCCCTTCAACCTGACATCGGCGTTAACCTCCCCCGACACTATTAGCTCCTCCAGCTCCTCCCTCACCTGATCCTCCATAAGATGCAGGGGCAGAAGAGACAGGTCCTTTTTCAGATCGAAATCTGTTACCCTGGAGAGCAGGTCGATATTGAGAGGGGTCTCCCCCCCCTCCGACCTCCGTTTAATCAAGAGGCTTAAGGACGCCTCCATGGAGCCTCTCGAGATCTCGAGATCCTTTAACATGACATTATTCGGGGCGGACAAGACCTCTCCCGTCATCGCCATGTCATCGAGGTTCAGACCCCCAGGGTAGAGAGAAGTCCCCGAGAGACGCAGACCCTTCCCCCTAATTCCCCCGCTCATTCCCCAGTTCTTCCCGTCCTTGTAGAACAGATCCACCTCGCCGTCGACAACCCCCTTGACGGAGGCGTTGTACTGGCCCTCGAAGATGAGATCCAAAAAGTCGAGGTGTACATCCCTTATCCAGACCTTGGAGAGGAGTCCCTTCTTTCCATTATACTCCCCGATCGACCTGACCCTCCCCTCGAAATCGCCCCCGGGCGGGGAAAAGGATATTGCGTATTTGGTGTTCCCCTTTCCGAAACTGCCTATCAATCTCAAGTAAAAGAGGACAAACGTATAGTCCCTGTTCTCTGTCGACCTCTTGTCGACGATCTCGACCACCGCGTGGGTTATCAAGACCTCCTTCAAGCTCGTCTCCCCCGTTATCTCCGAAACGGAGGTGTCGAGATAAGACAGTACTTTCTCCTCGATCTTCTCATCACTCTCTATCGCGATCACTATCTTCGGCGAGATGACCCTGACCTTTTTGGGCATGACCTCGCCGGAAAAAAGCTTTAAGAGCCTTATCCCGAAGACAACCTCCTCGGCGTCGATCGAAGTGCTGTCGCTTTTACCGGCGATGGAGAAGTTCCTCCCCCTGACGCCGAAATAGGGGAAGAGGGAAAAGTCGATCTTCCCGAGGGAGACGTCGTCTCCCAAAACCTCTTTCAAGCTCTTGATAATCGTGGGCCTGTATTTTTCAAGGTCGATTGAGGTTACGGCGATTATCAAAAGCTGCAGGGATATCAGGAAGATGAGGATAAAGGCCTCGATCCCTATTCTTACTTTTTTATTGATTTTGGGCATTGATCTTACGGCATCTGAATCTATATACCGCCGAGGATCTCCCTCAGCCTCTTCAAGAGCTCTTCCGTCGTGCTCCGGTTCTTTTCCGCGGCGTCGACGGTCAACATCCCCATTACCCGATAGAACTCCATGAGATGTGGGATCTTTACTTTCATCGTCTCGATATGATCAGAGACGGTCTCGCAGTCGCCCCTGGCGATTGGGCCGGTAAGGGCCTTCGGCGTCCCCAGCTTCTTGATGTTGTTCAGCGTCCCCTCTATCAAGGGCATGAGGGCGTTTATGGCGTCTTCCTCCTTCATCCCGATCGCAACGTACATCTGGACGGCTGCCCACACCAGAGAGACGAGGTAGTTTGACGCCACCACCGCCCCGGCGTGATAGAGCGGCTTTTCCTCCTTGGGGATACTCAGCTCGATCCCGTCGAGGAGTTTGATTATCTTCTTCAGCGGGGGCATGGCATCCTCATCCCCCTCCAGGCAGAAGATCGAGCCGGGGATGTTTTTCACCGCCTGTGTGAAATCGGCAAAGCTCTGCAGGGGATGGAGGGACGCGGTGAGCGCCCCGGATTCCCCCGCCACTGCGAGGACGTCGGAGGTCAGGGAGCCGCTCATGTGCAGCACTATCTGCCCCGGCCTCAGACATCCACCCTCGACGATCTCCGCCACCGCATCTCCGATCACCCTGTCCGGCGTAGTAATAAAGATGATATCAGCGTCGTGAAAGCTTTTGACGATCGACTCATCTTTTCCGTCGATCGGATTGTCTATCGTTTTGACGCCCCCCAGCTCCGCTGAAGCTCTCTCAAGCTTATCCTTATTCGTGCTCGATATAAAGGTTATCTCATAGCCGTGCTTTTTTAGAAGCACACCTACCGCCGCTCCCACCTTCCCGACACCAACGATTCCAATTTTACCTTTTGCAGCTTCGGCCATCTTACAATCCCCCTCAACGATATTATATAAGCAGCTTGTTATCCTCCGATTCAAGCTCCCTTTCGAGCTTATCTATATCCAATGAAAACGAGTTCTCACTTCTTGCCTTCAACACCAGATCGTCATATCGATCACTCTGAAAGTAATTCTTCATTTTCTCCGATATCGGTAATATCTGCTCCCCGGGGGACCAATCAAAAAACTCCCCCGTCGCCTCGTTTATAACGCAATTCAACAGCACCGCCGCGGAGGCCGTGGCGAGGGGAATATCTTTTAGGTCCCTCATCATCGCGTGGAGCTTTCCCTCCATCTCCGGGTCGTAAAAGAAGAACTTGGGGCTGTACATAAGCGCCCCGTGGAAATACTCGGGGACATCAATAACCCCCTCGTAGCCGAGCCTTTCACAGATACACATCAAGACCCTCTCCAGATCCATCAATATGCCGAGCCCGGGGAATTTCTGGCCCGGTAGTCTGGGCCTCTTCTTGTCGAACTTCGCCCTCGGATTCTGGAGGCTCAACCACTCGATCATGAGCATCCTGATGTTTTTGAACTCAAAATCCTCGACAAAGATTCTCTTCGGCTCAAAAATCCCCTCTTTCACGACAAGCTCCATTAGGAGTTGGCTCTCCCCGCCCCCCTCCGAATAGAGCCTCAACCTGTGGTCGAACGGGTTCTCCCCGCTGATTCTAATTCCGATATCCGGAAAACCGCAGGCCGTTATCTTCCGGCTGATTCCCATCCTATCAAAGAGGTCTAAAAGCTCCTCCGAAGAGTAGAGGTTTAAAAAAAGGTCCCCTTTCTTTTTATAGAGAAGCTCATCGACCGCGCCGCTGAAGTCCAATTCGAGAAAATCGGCGGCGGGGCGCTGCGGCCTGACATACATCAGGTTTTTAAGACGGTTGATTTTGTCCTGAAGAGTCACGGATTTGACCCAAATTATTGATTCAATAATATTTCTTTACCCCTCCCATGTCAAGGTAAAGAGAAGTTGAGGGACCCACTTTTTCAACAAAAAAAGGGGCCTTTTCAGGCCCCTGACAAGAATATTCTCTCAATATTCTACAGGTTCTCGTGGATTTGACCTTATATCTATGATCAGGACGCTATAACCAGGACGCTATAACTAGGTCACGATAATCAGGTCGATGCGGCTCAAACCTGACGATTATTCCTCGAAGATCGGGAGAATTTATCACGTTTAGATCCGCTGACAACTCCCGAATTTCCCCGGCCGACAAACCATCCGCTCCAATCTTAAGCAACGCCCGGCCGCAAACACTCCCTGTCTACCGTCTTTCCCACCCCCAACCTTACCGTTTTTTCACGACCGCTTCCCCTTCCCCTCTACTCTCGCCCTCCCCTTCCATTGCTGTCCCCCCCTCTATTCCTGCCCCCCCCTGCCCCCTAATCCTGCCCCCCAATCCTACCCC
>CAZIWT010000098.1:0-13793 GCA_964542895.1 uncultured Thermodesulfobacteriota bacterium | reverse complement strand
ATCAAACCTCTAATATTAGTTTTCTGATTTTTAATGTAAGCTTTCTTCCTCCATGTATCTATGTTTACCTCACATCAAACACCAACGTCTTATACAGCTGATCCCCGATGTAGATCTCCATTACCCACCGCCCGGAGGGGTCCCCCGGGTCAATCCTGTTGACCGAATAGTGGATGGAGCTGTCAACATCAAGCCCCACGGTGGAGGAAACCACCCGGTTTTCTTGAGGCACGTACTCGATATCGGTGGAGCCGTCTATGGTCTGGGCCGTTTCCGGTTCTTTCGGAAGGATCATCTCCCACCGGTGCTCCACGGTCTTTCCCGTGTCGTTTATGTAGTGAAAGATAAAGCCGAAGTGAACCCCGGGGATATTCGGGATCGACTTAGTCTTTTTCGACACGTAATATACGCCGTTTTCGTCTTTTTCCAGCAGGCCGAACTCAAACCCGGTGATCGTTATGCCGGAAATTTGCTCCCTTACTTCCATGTATGACTCTTGGGGCTTTTATTCTTTCTTAAAGATATAGGAGAAAGGTATCGCGATCAGGTCGCCAATGATGTAGGTCGAAAATACTACAACCAGCATTACCGCATACATTTCTATCGTGCCCGCAATAAACAGGGGCACTATCACAAAGATCATCCATATCGATTTGTAGCAAAGCTGCAGCAGCAGGACCGGCGTAAACTTGAGGGGTGAGCGCAGGCCCAATATCGACAGAACCCCAAAGGCCACGTAGATGCTGCCGACAATTCCAAATACGACCGGGTCCTGGGACGGAAATTTAAACAACGATTTCGTCAGCCCGGGCGCAAAGAGCATTCCCAATCCTGCGCCCCCGGCCCCTAAAATTGTATAGATATACATGAACTTAATCCAGCCGAATCTGGCCTTTAATTGGGTTGACATGACAACCTCCTGAAAGATATTGAATAGGTTTTGATGTTCCTATTATAACAAATGTAAGACAGTAAATCACTTTTTTTCAAAGATAGAACTTCTCGGTTTCAAATAGTAGGGATTAGATGAGGGAATAGACACGCATCACAAACTTTTTTCATAAAAAGACTAATTTCAAACACATTTTTTGATTATTTTTTTGACAACGATAAAAAAAAGATTGACAAGTTTCCTTTTTGCTGAGATGTTTTAGGGCACAAAATTGCCATTTACGGGGGAGGATGTAGAAATGTCAAGATCTATATTTTTAGCGCCCCTAAAATCGGGAAAGCTGCACGAGGCCTCGATAAGAGTCCTCGAGCGGACCGGCGTCAAGCTGGACCACGAGGAGTCTGTGGACCTCTTTTTGAGCGCAGGCGCGACAAAAGACGACGAGAAGAGGATCTGCATACCGAAAAAGCTGGTGGACGAGGCGATAGAAAAGGTCAGGACCAGGAGGGGGGAGAAGGGGGGTTTCTTGCTCTACAACAGGGACGGCGAAAACCCGATCAAAATCGAGATGGGCAAAACGTATTACGGCCCCGGGTCCGACGCCATGTATAATATTGATCTGAAGACCAAGGAGCGAAGGAGCTCCGTCCTCTCCGATATCAAGAACAACGTGACGATAGCGGACGCCCTCCCGGGATTCGAGTTCATCATGTCCATGGCGCTTCCCCAGAAGATAGAGCCTAAGAAGCTCTATTCGACCATCTTCGCCGAGATGGCCAAGAACACGACGAAGCCGATTTTCACCACATGTACGTGTCTCGAAGACATCAAGCAGATACACGAGGTGGCGTCGATTGCGAGGGGTGGCGTTGGATCTCTGAAAGAAAGGCCGTTTTTCGTCGCCTATCTGGAGCCGGTCTCTCCCCTGATAATGGACAAAGCCGGGTGCGAGAGGCTTTTATACTGCGTGGAGAACCAGATCCCGATATTGTACGCGGCGGGGGCCAACTGCGGCTCGGGCGCCCCGGTTACTCCGGAGGGGGGAGTCGTCCAGGGGGGGGCGGAGTCATTGGCGGGTCTGGTCCTCGCCACCCTGAAGAGTGATAACGTGAAATTCATCTACGGCGCCAACACCTCGGCGATGGATATGAGGTCGGCCATCGTCTGCTACGGGGACCCGACTTGGTTCAAGACCACCGCGATGTACGCCGATCTGGGGAGGTTTTACAAGCTCCCGACGTGGGGGACGGCGGGCTCCAGCGACTCATTTTCGGTAGACGCCCAGGCGGCCATGGAGGCCTACGAGGGGCTCTCCCTCGCCCTGATGGCGGGCACCACCCTGGCCCACGATGTGGGGTATCTGGCCCACGGGGAGCTCTATGACGCGAGGATGCTTGTCCTGGCCGATATGATGATCGGGAGGGTGAAACAGATACTGAAGCCGGTGGATCTTTCGGAGGACGCTTTGGCTGTTGACGTGATCAACGATGTCGCCAGGAGCGGGGGGCTATATCTCGCCCATCCCCACACCTCGAAGAGTTTCAGGAAGTCCCTCTGGCTGCCGCCGAAGTATATAAACAGGAAGCACCTTACGCTGGAGAAGGAGGACGATCTCACGGACCTTCTGAGCGACGAGGTTGATAAAATCCTCTCGAACCACAGGCCGAAGGAGATCGACCAGAGCAGGGTGAACGAGATAGAAGAATACCTCGACTCCATTTGAGTTTTGGTTGAATTTTTGTGTTCCCTCCGCTCCTTCAATGCATAGGTCGCTTTTGTGTGGTAAGTGTAAAGGCACACCCCGGCCGGTTAAATTGTATTTCTTAACATCCCGTTCCGTTGGATGTCTCTCCTCAAGGAAGAGATTTGTATCGGACTGTTCTTTTTTAAAAAGGATTTCAGGAGTCGCGCCTAAAATTGGTTGAGGCGATGTAAACCGGGAACCGCCGAAGGCCTACGATATTGACAGGCGATTATCAGATTATGACAGAGATTTCAGAAACTCTCCCCACTTGTCCAATCTAAATCAGGCGTGAACGATCGGGTCGACCTTCGAGAGCTCCTCCGTTGGAATGTGGCAGAGGATCCAGTTACCGCGCTTGGACCTCTGCCACGGTGGGTCTTCGACCTCGCATATCTTCCCGTCGTTCGGAAGCATCCCCCTCCGCGGGCAGCGGGTGTGGAAGCGGCACCCCTTCGGGGGGTCTATGGCGCTCGGCACCGTCCCCTCGAGGCGTATCTGCCTCTTTTTGACCGTGGGGTCGGCTATCGGGACGGCGGAAAGGAGCGCCTCGGTGTATGGGTGGTAGGGGGGCATGTATATCGATTCCGAGGGCCCCCGCTCGACGATCTGCCCCAAATACATCACCGCCACGTCGTCCGACAGGAAGCGGACTACCGAGAGATCGTGGGCGATAAATATCATCGTCGTCTTCCGATGTTTCTGGAGCTCGATCAGGAGGTTGATCACCGAGGCCTGGACCGAGACATCAAGCGCCGAGAGCGGCTCGTCGAGCAAGATCAGGTCGGGGCGGCTGGCCAGCGCCCGGGCGATGCCGACCCGTTGCTTCTCCCCACCGGAGAGCTGTCTCGGGAAGCGGTTGTAATAATACTCGTCCAGCTGAACCGAGCGGAGAAGCCTCATCACCTCCCCGGTGGTTTGGCCCTTCGGGACGATATTGAACCTTCTTACCGGTCTCGCGATCTGTTTTCCTACCACGTATGACGGGTTCAGCGTGCTGTCAGGGCTCTGGAAGACCATCTGCATCTCCCGGATGAACTCGATATCCCTGTCCGACAGGGGTAGGGATATGTCAAATCCCATGAAATCCCCGCCGCCGTCCGTCACGTCCTCCAGGCCGATGACCCCCTTGACCAGAGTGCTCTTGCCGCACCCGGACTCCCCCACGATGCCGAGCGTCTTACCCTTGATCGTCTTTAGGGTCACATCGTCGACCGCCTTAACGGATTTCTTCTTTCCAAGGCCGATGCCGTTCGATGCCGACCTGTAAGGGTAGTATACCTTTAGCTTTTCGATGCTTAGAAATATCTCCCCCTTGCCCCGCTTCGATTTCGGACCCGTGGCGGCCGGCTTCTTTCCGGCGGCGGCATCCATTTTCTTCTTGTAGATCTTGTCGGCGTAGAAGCAGCGGGCGATGTGATCCGATTCCACCTCCATGAACTCCGGATGGGAGGCACTGCATTTGCCCGTGGCAAAATCGCACCGTGCCTCAAAGATACAGCAGTCCTTCGATACCTCGCCCGGGGCGGGGACGTGTCCCCGGATCGGTACCAGGCGGGAGGACTCCTTTACGCTGCCCAGCTTCGGGACGCAGTTCAAAAGACCCCGAGTGTAAGGGTGGAGGGGGCGGGAGAATATCTTTTCCACCGGTCCCTTCTCGACCATTACGCCGGCGTACATGATGGTGATGTAGTCGCACACCTGGGCCACGACTCCCAGGTTGTGGGAGATGAAGATAATCCCCGCGTTGAAGTCCCTCTTGAGGTCGCCCACGAGGTCGAGCACCTGCGCCTCCACGGTGACGTCGAGCGCCGTGGTCGGCTCGTCCATGATCAAAAGGGAGGGGTTGTTGAGGAGGGCCATGGCGATCACTATCCGCTGCTGCTGCCCCCCGGAGATCTGGTGGAGGTACCTGTTCATGATCTGCCCGGCGTCCGGAAGCTGGACCCTCTTCAGCATCTCAACAGATTTTCCCCACGCCTCGTCTCTTGATATCTCCCGGTGGTGGGTCAGGACCTCGGTCAGCTGGGTGCCCAGCCGAATCGAGGGATTGAGCGCCCTGGTGGGATCCTGGAATACCATCGAGATATGGTTTCCCCTGATCTCCTGGAGCTCTTTGTAGGGGCGGCCTATCATCTCCCGGCCCTGAAACCGGATGCTGCCTCCCGCGTATCTCCCGTTGTTTCCGAGGGAGCCGACCAACCCCAGGGCGACGGTGCTCTTACCGCAACCGGACTCCCCAACGATTCCAACCGTCTCCCCCCGGCACACGTCAAACGAGACCCCGCGAACGGCGTTTACGTCCGCCTTTCTCGTCTCGTAGACGACGGCGAGATCCTCCACCTCGAGGACGGTCTCTCCCACCTCACACGTATTAATGCTCTCTGTCATTTTCAAATCCTACCGCCTGTTGCCTATTGCTATTGCTATTGCTTTTACTATTGCTTTTACTATTGCTTTCACTATTGCTTTCTACTATTGATATTTTAGCGACTCCTCCCTCAGGCCGTCCGCCAGAAGGTTCAGTCCAATCACGACCGTGGCGATCGCCAATGCGGGCCAGAGGGCCTGCCAGGGGCTCCCGGTCAGGATAAACTCCCGCCCCTTGGCCACCATGCTCCCCCAGTCGGGGGACGGGGGGGGCATCCCCAGCCCCAGAAACCCGAGGGTCCCCATGGCGAAGATGGCGTAGCCGACCCTCAGCATCGCGTCGATGATTATCGGCCCCCTTGCGTTGGGGAGTATCTCCACCGCCATTATGTAGAGGGGCCTCTCCCCCCTCGTCTCGGCGGCGCTGACGAACTCCCTCGTCTTGACGTCGAGCGTGAGGCTCCTGACGAGCCTCGCTATCCCCGGCGTTCCCACGATGGCGATCGCCACTACAACGTTTACGGCCGAGGCCCCGATCGCCGCCACGATTATCAGGTAGAGAAGAATGAGGGGGATCGAGATCATGGCGTCGAGAACGCGCATTATAACCTCGTCGACCCACCCGCCGGAGTAGCCGGAGGTAAGGCCCAGAATCGTTCCGAAGAGGAGGGAGAAGAACACCCCCCAGATCGCCGTGCCCCCCGGTATCCAGGCGTTTTCCGACACCGGGAGGATGACCAGAACAATTCTAGCACCGTATATCAATCTCGCCCAAAGGTCCCTCCCCAGCTCGTCGGTGCCGAGAGGGTGCACGGAGTCGTAGTATTCGTAATCGGTGTTAGCGTAGGCCCTCCTGATCCTATCCTCCAAGGCGAAGTCTATCTCCTCGCCCGATTTCAGCTCCTTCTCCAGGAGTCTATGGTCTTTTATCGCGTAAGGCGTGAAGGAGGGGCTCCTGTTGTTGTACTTCCAGTCCTGCTCGGTGGGGGTGTAGGGCGTCAGTATCGGGGCGAATACCGCCACGAATATCCAGAAGAGGACGATGAAGAGGCCGATCGTGGCCGTCTTTGAGTCGAAGACTATCGAGACGTTGTTCCAAAGCCTTCTTATGAGGTTCGGCCTTACGTCGGTACTACTTGAACTGTCTGTCTGATCCATGATATCGAATTGCGAATTGGTTTCAATAAAATATTTATAAGTTGCTTTCTAATTACAAGTTGTGTTCCCCTTCGGCGGTAAAGTCATGCCGCCGGTTTATTAAAAAGCTACCTGTAGCGACTCCTCGGGTTCAAAAAAGTATAGATGATGTCGGCCAGAAGCTGTGTGGTAACGGCCACGATAACCATAATCATCGTCCCCGCCTCGAGGGCGTTGACGTCCTTGTAGAGGGCCGAGTCGAGGAGATATTTCCCCAGCCCCGGGTACCCGAAGACCACCTCCACGATGACGATCCCCCCGAGGAGCCAGTTGACGTGGAGCATTATCACTGTGATGGGGGCGATCAGGGCGTTTTTCACCGCGTGAACCAGTACCACCCTTCGGTGGGGGAGCCCCTTGAGATATGCGGTGCGTATGTAGGGCGTCTTCATCACCTCCACCATACTGGCGCGGGTGATCCTCAAAACATACCCAAGCTCGATTAAGGTCAGCGTCAGCACGGGGAGGATCAGCATATCGGGGCGCTTCCACGGCGCCGCCTCTCCGAAGACCGTGGCGCCCGGGGCGAGCTTAAGCCAGAAAGATACGATCAGTATAAGGAATATGCCGGTGGCGAACTCCGGCGTTACGGAGAACATTATCCCCCCGGTCGAGAGGACCCTGTCCCTTATGGAGCCCTCCTTCAATCCCGCCACAAAACCCAAAAACAATGCCAGGGGCATGACGATGACAAAGGCGATCCCCGCGAGAACCAAAGAGTTTCTGAAGCGGATAAATAGGCTCTTGGATACCGGCCTTCCGGTTCTCAGGGATATCCCCGGATCCCCCCGGATGAAACCCTTCTTGAGCGGGATATACTCGATGGGCCCCCCCGACGTCTCCACCCAGCCGGTTCCCACGACGAACGTCCACACATTCCTGTCCGATCCCTTCTCCCACAGGACGACGCTGTTGTCCTTGTTTACACCCCAGAAGGTGGAAACTCCCTCTTTGTTGACCGCCCACCTCTCGTTATCCAGGTATTCGATCGTGTTGCCGTCGGGGTTCCTCTCGACGGCGACCAGGTCGTCCCCCCTCAACTTCCATCGTATGAGGCCTCCCTCTTTCTCTACCGCCCACCATTCGTAGAAGCCGTCCTCCGTCTCTATCCGGTTAAGCGGCAGTCCCACCTTCGCCCTCCCGTTGAGGTCGCTTCCGAAGAGCCAGTGGAGGTAGCGCAGATATACCGGCTTGTCCATCCCCAGCTGCGCCAGAAACGACTCCTCCTGCTCCGGCGTTATGAAGGCGCCCAGGACGTTTCTCGCCACGTTCCCGGGGGAGGCCTCGGTGATTGCAAAGATGAAGATGGATACAAGAAAGAGGGTTATGAGGAGAGTGAGCAGGCGTCTGACGATAAAGAGAAACATATAAAGACTTTCAAGATATTATTCGAGATTGGATAAAATTAGTTGATTGATTAATGGGGGGGCCGCACAAAGCGGCCCCCCACGTTTGTAGATACCTTTAATGAGATCTCGGCATGAAGGCTGCCTCTACCCCAAATCCGAGAGCGTTTTAGGCCTCGCCCTCTTCACCTTCCAGCCAGACTTCGTTAAACAGCATGTAGAGGGTCGGGTGGGGCTTGATGTTCTTGACCTTTTTACTGGCCGCAAACCAGACGTTCTTCCAGAAGGCGATTCCGATCGAGCCGCGCGTCATCTGGATCTCCTCCAGTTCGCAGAATATCTTTTCCCTCTTCTTTACGTCCACGGTTCCGTTCGCCTCGGCGAGGAGCTTGTTGAACTCCTCGTCAACCCAGCGGGTCTCGTTCCAGGTGACAGGGTTTCCCTCCGAATCGGCACTGTATCCGAGGTTCAAGACCATTGTCCCCAGCGGGCGATGCGTCCAGGAGGTGATCCCCAGATCGACCTCCGTCCACTTCTCCCAGTACTGGCTGTTCGGCATGGTCTGGATGTTGATGTTGAACCCTGCAGGTTTAGCGTCCTCCTTCAATACCTCGGCGTAGCGCACGACCTCCGGCCAGCCGCTTCCCACCGCAATGTTCACGTCGAGGCCGTCCGCATAGCCCGCCTCGGCAAGGAGCGCCTTGGCCTTCTCCGGATCGTATGCGGGGATGTCCTTCTTGCAGTACTCCGGGTGCTTCGGGTATACGTGGAAGTCCTGTCCGAGGAGTCCCTGGTCGAAGTAGGCGAGCTTCAAGATCTTCTCCCGGTTCTGGCAGAGCCTCAGGGCCGTTCTTACGTTGTTGTCGGTCCACGGATCGACGTCCACGCGCATCCTGAGAACAACGGTCATGGCCGAAGGCGAGGGGACAAGGTTGATGTTCGGGTCGACCTTCAGCGCCTCGTATACGTCCGGCCTCGTGGCGTCCGAGAGATCGATCATGTCTATCTCGCCCGACTGCATGGCGGCGATCTGCGGGGCCATCTCCTCTCCCAGGTCGATAAACTCCATTCCGTCGAGGTACGGAAGCGCTCTCCCCTTCTTGTCCTTCTGCCAGTAATCCTCCCTCCTCTTGATCTTGCAGATCTCCCCCTCCCGGTAAAGCTCCAGCGTGTAGGGGCCGGTTCCGTGGGGTGCGCGTAGGAAATCCCCCTCGAAGGTCCTGTGGTTCAGGATGAGGGCGGGATAGTGGAAGAGGTGCTCCGGCACCCCGATCTCCGGCAGTTTCAGGTTCAGCACCACCTGATAGTCGCTCACCTTTTCAATGCCGTTCGGATCGAGGTAGGATTCCATCAGTCCATGCATTGAAGATTTGAATTTCTTGTCCAGCCACTGGTTCATAGTGAAGATTACGTCGTCCGCGTTGAAGTCGTCCCCGTTGTTGAACTTGATCCCCTCTCTCAGATTTAAGGTCCACGTCTTAAGGTCTTCGGAAACCTCCCAGTTCTTCAGCAGGTAGGGGTGGGTTATGTTGTCGCCGTCCGTGTAGGTCAGATACTCCGCAACCTGACGGAGCTGGTTGGACGGGCAGACCCATGAAAACTGTGCGGGGTGTGTAACCTTGTGTACCGCCGCCGATACCTTTAAGGTGCCCCCGAGCTTTTCGTCGGCTACCGGGGGGCCTTCCGACGGGGCGCACCCGACTATCTTCGAGGCGACGGTGGCCGACATCCCCAGCAGAACGGCATACCTGACAAACTCCCTCCGGTTGATTTTACCTCCCTTTAGTTGATTCAGCAGATCTTGAATGAGCGGGTTGACATTTTCCGTGTCCATGACTCCTCCTTTTTTTAAATTTTTAACCAAACTCTTTATATGAATGAGATAAAGAGCTACTTACGCGATGACTTCTTCGACTCGACCGATTTCAGCCACTCCTCTATCTTCTTTGCCGCAATTTCTCTTCCCCCGATGCCAAATGCGATCGCAAAGGCAACGGCCAAGGCCCCAAGGACAATCCCGAAGGCCAGTGTGATTATCTCGTCTGCAAGTCCCATCTGGTTCAGCGCCATGGCTCCGGCCAAAACCATGATAGCCACGCGGGTTACCGTTGACAGCAGTCCTGAATACGCCTTGTTTGCGGTGGATATCGCCTTTCCCGCAAGATTAGCGAGATAGAAGCCGACGGCGAAGATAATAAGGCCCAGGGCGACATTGCCCGCCAGAACGAGGAACTTGGTGAGGAGGTCCGCAAGAGATGTGAATTCGACCAGCTTTAGGGCCTCTATGGTGGCGAAGATCATAACGGCGACCAGAACGACATACCCCACGATTCCGGACGGCGACCACTTGCCCTCTTCCGGCTCCTTGACCAGCCCTATTTTCACCATTATGTTGTCGAATCCGGCTCCGGAGAGAAGATTAGTGATGAGCCCCGTCAGCCATCGCGCCACCACATAGGCTATAGTGAGAAGCAATATGGCCGCAAAGATGGAGGGGGCGGCGGTGAGGATCATGTTGAGCATGTTGCTCGCCGGCGCCGTTATCGCCTCAAGCTTGAGGGCGTTAAGGGCGGCGACAAGGATAGGTATTAAAATAAGGATGTAAACGACAAGGCCCAGTACTCCCGACAGTTTCTGCTTGCCCAGAGCGCTGTCCAGACCTATCTTCTTGGACAGCTTGTCTGTGCCGACGGCCGCCAGCAGATTTGATACCATCCGCTGAATGATGCGGGCGAGAAACCAGCCGACAAGCATGATGACGAAGGCCACAAAGATGTTAGGCAGAAACAACAGCACCTTGTCTATCATTCCGCTTACCGGCTCTAAAAGCCCGCCCAGCTCCAGGGCGTTTAACACGGCTGGAAGAAAGAGGAGAATGATCAGCCAATAAACGGCGTTGGAGATAGATTTTGTAAGGGGGGTTTTTTCCTCCTCCAGGTCCGAAAGCTCTCCCAGTCTCTCATCCAACTTTGCGGCGAGCATCGCCTTGGAAACAGCGAGCTTTAAGATCACGGCAAGAAACCACGCAACAAGGAGTATCAATCCCGCCGCCAGCAGCCTTGGCGCAAAGTTAAAGACGAGCGTAAGGAGGCTGTTTAGGGGCTCGATTATGAGGGTAAGTCCCAGGGCCTGGAAGAAGGCCACCAGAACCAGGATCATAACGATCCAGAAAAAGAGCCTGCCGACCAGGCGTTCAACGTTGAACGCCTCGGTTTCTTTGCCCCCCCACTCCGCCAAGCGATCCGACAGCTTTGTCTTTTTGAGCAATCCCCGGACAATAGCGGCGATCATCAACGCCAGCACCCATCCCAGGACCAGGATAATGAGGGCGCCGGCGAGGCTGGGGATGTAAGTTCCCAAAAGCTCCGCTATTTTTTCTGTAATCATTCCAAAAAATTCCTTCATTTCTACCTCCTCGACAGGGCTAAAGCCGAATAAATCTCGGACTGAATCCCCTCTATTTAAGGTATGTTAATAACCACGTTAGTTGATTTCCCGTGGATGACACCGTATCCTTTTTGTCATAGAACCTCCTTAATTCGGATTCCTATTTATATTTTTTTGGGACAAAAATTCCCCCTCCGGAGGTATCCCAATACCCGAATCCATTTCTTTGAACCTTCCGTCAAGCGGTGAATATCTCAATTCAAGAGAGGGGTGTTTCCAATAGGTTCAAAACAAGTAAGAACTTGTTTGCGAAAGGGCATGTTTAAAAAATCACTCCGAGCCAAGCGGAAACCGAAAAGAGAAGTGCGGCGCAGTCCCTAAAAGTCACGCAAATATTGTGAAATTATATATATTTTACCCCTGTTTCAATAAAAGCCCATTTTTTAATATTTTAACTTAAATCTCGATAATCGCGGATTTATGTTCCTCCCAATGATCCTCTCTGTTAGTTGGGCAGAAAACTTAACTGGGTTGTCAGACAATCTATTAGAAAAGCCTTAAATTTCATTATAAAAGGCGGCGGTACCGAAGGAGCGGGATTTTAGAGATTTTTAAATACACAAATGTAAATAAGCTGTATATGCCCCTCTCTGAAAATCGACGATGGAGGTAAAGCCCGTATGTCTCACAAATATCTTCCATCTTAAGCCGTGCTCAAAAAATAGGATTTGTTAGGCATTTACCCAAAAATAAAACTCCTTTAAGCTCTCATAATATCCTTGAGCATAAATAGCTTTCCAAAAGCCGGACATTCCTTCTTTTAGCAATATGAGGTGAATCGAGAAAAGCTTCAGTAAAGCTTTAAAGAAAGCTATCACTTTTATTCAGCTTTATACCACAAAAACGACTATCTGTAAAGGGTTTTTATGAGAATGAAAGGTAAATATTATACTTTTAAGTACAACAAAATATTCATCTACCTTTTCCGAAAGTGATTGAACAATAAATCGCTTAAAAGAGATTCGCTTTTTTAAAACTCCTATCTATATCATCTTGGGAAACCAGGGGATCAAAATGCTGGTACGTCTTTTGTACTCTTCGAATCCTGGTGTTTTCTCCATCAGCCGCTCGGTCATGGGTATACCCGAGACCAAGACGATCATCAGCGTAATGGTCAACGGGCCGATAAAACCCAAAAAGCCGTAAGGTACAGAGAGCGCGATGATGAATATTCCCCACCACATCGTGATCTCGCCGAAGTAGTTAGGGTGTCTGGTATACTTCCATAATCCCTTGTCTATAATCGTCCCTCGATTCTGAGGATCTTTTAAGAACAGATCAAGCTGATAATCTCCCACCGACTCGAAGAAAAATCCGGTCATCCAGACCAAAAGGCCCAGAAGGTCTAGGATAGTCAGACCTCCGTCGCTTGTGGTGTTGATGATCAGAACAGGGCTGATGTTAATCAAAAGGATCACACCCTGAAGGATGAAAACCTGTAGGTAGCTCCTCAAGATAAATAAGCGGCCCCACTCTTCACGCCACTTCCGATAGCGCGGGTCTTCCGGCTTCCCCCGATTGCGAAGAAATATCCTCGTCGATAGCCGACACCCCCAGATCAGCACTAAACTGCACGCCAGGATTTGCCGCGGGTAAAAACTGCCGACAATCGCCAGCGTTGCCCAGGCAACGATGACGAATCCAAGTCCCCATGCGATGTCGGCGATACTGTTGTCCCGTAATATCAGGGCGATTACGAATAGCCCCGTCATGTAGCCGAAGACTATAATCGCCGCAATCGTCAATGTGTTAATTAAATCCATCTTAAACCTCTTTTTACGTTTTCGAAAAGTCCTCATCCTGCCGGAAAAGAGACACCTTTTTAAGCCATGCCGTGATCGATGGCCCTTATTCGACAGACGAGTTTCTCATAAATCCGGACGTTATTATGCTCCTCGTTCGCTTAATTAGATCGTCAATGTTATCCCTGTCTTTTTTAGATACATGGATTGGTTTGTGAATCTCCATTACGGCTCGGCCTGGGAAGAGACTGAAGGTTTTTGGGGGGAGGATGGACCTGGTTCCCGAGATTGATATCGGAAGAATCGGCATTCCAAGATCGGTGGACAAGATGAAGGCGCCCTTTTTAAAGGCGCCGATTTCCCCCGTCTTGCTCCTCGTTCCCTCCGGCAAGATAATAACCGATGTACCCTCTACGAGTTTTTTCTTGGCGGCCTCCAAGGAGGTGTAGGCGGCCTTGGGACTGCTGCGGTCTATATAGATGTTCCCCCCCATTTTACCGGCAAATCCGAATACGGGGACTTTTCTCAACTCCTTTTTCATTACCCATTTGATGTCAATACCGAGCCAGCCGTAGAGGAAAAAAATATCGTATGAGCTCTGGTGGTTTGAGACGACTATGTACGACTTCCCCTCCCTGATATTTTCCCTGCCGATGACCTTGACGCACATCGGTGTTATATAGCTGTTGAACCTGGCCCACCATACACCGGTGGTACGATTGGCGACTTTATCATCGAAGAGGATTACAAACATGACCCCCAGAGAGACGAAAAAAATTGTAGAGAGTATTAGCAAAGGAAGAACGATTGCCCAGACATATATTTGATATATCCAAAAGGCGATTCGATTTTCGCGGCGAAAGAATTTCTTTAAAGCCATTATCTAAGACTCAACCAACAAAAGGCTTATTATCCGGTTAATCTGCTTGAGGGTAATAGCGTGGAAAGGAGAGCGAAAGAAAAGGAAAAAACCGATACTGAATTATTTTTAATATTTCTATCACATTTCTTATTCATTGTCAATTTTTGTAGATAATGCCGATCTACATACAAGGTGA
>CAZIWT010000097.1:0-14081 GCA_964542895.1 uncultured Thermodesulfobacteriota bacterium | reverse complement strand
CTTAAGAGAGTTATACAAAATCTCAGGACACAGAAATCGTCATAATTTTTTTTTAAGCTTTGGAACTAAATTACTTCATACTATAAATGAAAATTTGCCAATCTATGATCGAAACATAGCTTGTGTTTTG
The DNA here is from genome assembly GCA_964542895.1 of uncultured Thermodesulfobacteriota bacterium. Taxonomy (GTDB): domain Bacteria; phylum Desulfobacterota; class Zymogenia; order Zymogenales; family Zymogenaceae; genus Zymogenus. The sequence continues at coordinate 13,951 of CAZIWT010000097.1, read as the reverse complement.
GGTCTCCCTGAAAAAACTTACCCTCCACATTTGGATGAAAGAATAGAAAATAGAATACTTATTTATAATGAGCTAAAGAAATGGTTTCAGGCTCTATTGTCTAATCATGAAATTTGTAAATATCTGAGCGATGTCAGGAATGAATTTCAGCAGAAAGCCAAACTTGCCAATTGGAAAGGCAAATTCCTTTCAGATACAAAATTACTTGATTCTTTATTGTGGGCTCTTTATCCGATCTGTAGAGAATAACATTCTTTTAACCTCTCCCCCCTACCCAATCACCGTCAGCCACTTGTTGTACTTCTCAAGCGAGCCTGTGAAGACCTCCTTAAGCTTTGAGGAGATCGCTGTGGTAACCGGCCCGGGGCACTCTTTTTTCAGCTCCACCCCGTCGATCGATAAGATAGGCTGGATCTTTACCACGCTTCCGGTGTAGAACGCCTCGTCCACGCCGGGAAACTCCTTCGGCTTTATGTTTCGCTCCTCCACCTTGTGTCCCATGTCGGTCAAAAGCTCGATGACCGAGATTCTGGTAATGCCGGGCAGCGCATTTGTCGTGGTCGGCGTCATGACGTCGTTTCCCTTGACGAAAAAGACGTTTGACGTCGCCCCCTCCGCCACAAAGCCGTTGGCATCGAGCATAATCACGTCGTCGTACCCCTTTTTTTTCATCTCCATCTTCGCGAGAAAAGGATTGAGGTAATTGCCGGTCGCCTTTGCATGAACCGGTATGGTCGCCGGGTTTAGCTTACTGAAATTGGAAACCCCGGCCGTCACCGGCGCGGAGATATCCTCCTGCTTGACGTTGAACAGGTCGTAGTCCATGCAGAATATGACGATATCGACCGTGGGATCCGTAGGGAGGACGGAAAACTCCAACGGTGAGTAGTAGGCGAAGAACTTGGCGGCCCCTCTCTTTACCTTATTTGCCTTTGCCGTCTTTACCACCGCTTCGATGAGGCCCTCCCTCTCTATCGGAAGCTCCATAAAGGTGTAGTCGGCGCTTCTAAAAAAGCGCTCTACATGTCCCTTAAGGCCGAAAAATGCCGACCCTTTATCCATCTTTACTATGTCCACGACCTCGAATATTGCCGATCCCCTGCTGAAGCTGTGGGACAGGGGGGAAACGTTGGTCTTGTCCCAGCCTACAAGCTCTCCGTTTAACCACGCTTTCATTTCGCTCCTTTATCGCTTAGTCTCTGATATATAATGCTCCAAAACCAAACCTGACACCCAATACCCGATCCCGCTTCCCCCTACTCCTTCTTCTTGAGGATCAGGAGATTCGGCAGCTCACCGGCCGTAAGGTAGTGCATCGGGATCTGGCCGCCGTTTGCCCAGAGCTTCGCCAGGTCGTCGTAGTGGGGGCTCTTGAAGTGCCCCGACTGGCCCGGCGGGCAGATTATCGTCGACTTTTCCACATCGGAGAAGTCGATTATCATCCGAATGACGCCCCCCGATACCATCTCGTAGCGATCCTTGTTGTTCCACATGCCGGCGTTTATGGTGTAGCCGTCGCCGTCGGTGGGGATCGGCTTCAGGTTGAAGAACGACAGGCTTTCCCCCATCGGGTGTTTGAACGTCATCCGGTGGACCTTCTCCCAGGTCCACTTTTCGGGGTCTTTGCCGAGCCTCTCCGTCAGCTCACTGATCGCGTCCTTCATGCTCCTTACGATAATGTCGTCCCTGGTCTCCGTCACGCCCTCCGTCCCTATATCGTCATAGAGGGGGTTCTCGGTGTCATCCACGATCTTCGTCATCAGGAGATCCGGCACGTAAACAATATAGTAACTTGACAGATGCTCCTCCCAGACCTCCTCCCCCACGTTGTCCTTCAGGGTGTTTCCCATCATGTGGTAGTAGAAGGAGTTGAAGAGGCTTGCCGCGGGGCTCCCCTTCTTCGATGCGAAGTCCCACCCGTCAAAGAGGGCGAGGGCGGACTTCAACTCCTCGGTATCGGAGCAGGCCCCGATCACGGCCGGCACCCACCTCTTAGCCACGGCGGAGACGCTGTCCAGCTGTATTTTATGGGCGTCATCCAGGCTCAGCCTGTCGATATCTTCTGCCATCTCCTCGAAGCGCGTTGCCCGCTCGAAGAGGTAGAAATTCGTGACGTGGTAGTTCGTCCTCTTCGGCTCGTTGTTGAACGAGCCGAGATACCCCTTCTTCGGGTTCAGGTCGTAGGGGAGTCTCTCGAAGGGGACGTTGCCCACCCAGTCGTACTCGCCTGTCCATCCGGGGACCGGCAGCGTGCCGTTTCCCTTCTTCCTTATGGGGGGCGACGCCATGTACTGGTAGCCGATGTTCCCCTCGGCGTCAGCAAAACCGACGTTCAGGGTGGGAGTCGTGATGAGGCTTATCGCCCTTCTGAACTCGTTGAAGTCCCCCGCCTTGCAGATCTCGAGAGAGCCCTGGATGATGCCGCAGGGTTTATTTCCCACCCACATCATGGCGCAGTTATCCGGGGCCAGGCCCATGACATCGGAGATGATGGGGCCGTGCCTCGATATCTTCACCCTCATCTTCTCCTCAGCGATCTTTCCCTTCTTCTTTATCTTCAGCGTCTCCTCGACTATCTCGAAATCGACGTACCCCTTTTCCGTCAGGTACTGATTTTTGTCATTCGGGTTTATCTTTTCGATGAAGTAGTCAAGCTCGTCCACCCGGCCGTTCACGTTGCTCCAGGCGATGTTACCGTTAAATCCCAAGACGTTCACCCCGGGCATTCCCGGGATGGAGCCGCCAACCACGTCGTAGTCGCCCCCTTTCAGGTGCACGACGTAAAAGAGGGACGGTATCTTCGGCTCCAGGTCGGGGCTTCCGGTAAAGATCGGTGAGCCGGTGGTCGTCTTCGAGTCGGAAAAGATCATCCAGTTGCTGGCGGCGATCTCCGGCGGGGCGAGGGGGAGAATCCTGTTTGAAGTGTCCTTACCTCCCCCGCCAAAGGGTGTAAAATTAGACCGAGACCGGGGAGACCGGGCGATTACGCTTTCTTCCCCCGTCGAATCGTCAAGCCTCGAAACCCTGGGCGCGAAGTCGGGGAAGGAGGGGGTGATGAGATCGAGCATATCCTCTCCCGCCGCCTCGCCGATGCGATATAATATAAGGTCGGTCTTCTTCGACCTGGTGAGGCTGTAGGCCATAAGGAGCCCGGTAACGACGGTGTCCTCCACGGTCCAACTCTCCGGCTTTGCCCTCAATATGGCGTATTCCCTCGGCAGTCGTTTTACGTTGTTGAGATAGGTGTTGACGCCGTTCGTGTACGCGATCACCGCCTCCTTGTATTCCCGGGGCATTCCCTCGTATTCGAGCCTCGCCGTCCTGTAAAATCCCACGGTCTTCAGGAATTTGTCCGTATCGACCGTGGCCTTCCCGAAGATTGTCGAAAGCTCCCCCCGGCCGGCAAGCCTCGTCATATCCATCTGGAACATCCTCTCCCTCGCGGTGATGTAGCCCTGGGCGAAGAAGAGGTCCCTCTCGTTTTCCGCGAAGATGTGCGGCACCCCGTATTCGTCGGTCCTTATCTCGACGTCCCCGGTCAATCCCTCGACTTCGAGCACCCCCGAGTACTCGGGGATCGAGGCGCGAAAGAAGACCTGAAAAAATACGGCGGCTGCAATGATCAATACCACAACGACTATAAAGGCGTATTTTACTATTTTCATTTTTAGCTCCTTTTAAACTTTGAAGGAAGGGATTCGTCTCGGGGCTATCGGGTTACCCTGTCGGTATTTTCATCTATTTTTAGATCGTTGAGATTCTCAAGGTTCCTCTTCTGCTCCTCGATCTTTCTCTGGTAGTCGGCTGGAAGGATGTCGGTCACCACCCTTATCGACCTCACGATATAGGGCGCTATCTTCGAGGTTCTGATAGATGCGGGGAAAAGGGTCGTCACGACGATGACGAGAACGGCAACGAGGATATAACCCTTCAAAAGTCCGAAGGCCCCCCCAGCCACCCTGTCGTAAAAGGAGAGGTCGGCGGTCTTGATCATCTTCGAGACCAACATGCCCAACAGGGATACGACTATGGAGACGGCGAGAAAGATTAGCGCGAAGCTCACGATATTTGCGATCTGTGGATTGGTTATCAATCCAGCGAGCATCCGGGCACCCGCGGGGTAAAAGAGGAGGGCCGCCACGATCCCCAGGATGACGGCCAACAACGAGAAGGCGTCCCTTATGAAGCCCTTGATGATGCTGTAGATTACGCTCGCCCCAAGGATAATTATGATCGTGACGTCAAGGTAGTTCATATATAAGAAAGAATTAAAAGCCTATATTATATGGAGAATTCAGGAGAAATCGGCTTAAGGAAAAACCAACGTCTTACTTCGCTGATCGATCTTTGCCGAACTCATTTTATTATCATGGTCATCGATCCTCCCCGAACCCCGTTTACTGTCATTGTCCGGCGGACGACGTTACTGGAGGAACCAGGCGATCCGCTCGAATTTCTCCTCCTTTGAATCGGTGTTGAGCACGATCTTGTCGGCGCGGTTTGCCCCCAACTTCAGTTCCTCGGCCCTGGCAAACGTGGGCATCTCCCAGATGGAAAACCGCTTGAGTTCCTTCGCCACCCTCTTCTGCGTTTTCAAAAGAGCCACGCCCGCGGCGTCCACCGCCACGATATCAGCACCCGCCATCATTACACCGGTGTAGGGATTCGGGACAAAGGAGGGAAGAGGCTGGATGCGGTTGTTGGAGTCCGGCCCGCCCCTGATGATAAGCTCCCGCCCGTCGAGGATCACGAGCTTCGGTTGAGGAATAACGGTGAGAAGCTCCGGCACCCGGTTCTGGAGACTTATCTTATCGAAGGGGGCTATCTTGTTCAGCCTGTAGTAGTTACTATGGGGGAGGCTGTGAAAAAGGTAGCGGCTCTCGTCGTCAAGAAATCCGACGTAGCTCTTCATCCCCAGGGTGAATCTCCCCAGGAAGTGGGTCTTCACCGTCCCCAGCACGATGATGTGGTCTATCTTTGCGGGGAGTCCCTCTTCTCTCAAAAAGGGATCCTCCTCGAAGAGCATCTTGGGCGCCCTGATCAGGTGTCTTGTGGGCTGGAGCTCCCACTTCTCCTTGATGTCCTTGGGGAAGTATCGGTCCCTGTAAACATAGTCGTCAAAGTCGATGAGCCTGACCTTCGTGCCGATATCCTTTTCCGCCTTTTCCGAATATCCGGAGATCAGCTCTTCGACTCCCGTCTTCCTGAAAACCTTTTTGGTCTTTCTGAAAAACGCCGACTTGTCCCCCACGTAGATCGCCGACGGTGATCTCTTTATCAAAAGCTCGATCAGCGCATTGAGTGTATCGGGGCTTGTCGTGGCCGGGTACTTTCTGCCGGAGTTCAGGGATACCTTGATAAGGACCGAGTCGCCGCTATTTACGAAGTCGAGCCCGCCGGCGATATCTATCAGTTTTGTGAATTTCTCTTTAAAAAACTCTTTGTTGTCCCTCTTTTCCTTTGGTATCTTTACCACGGCGATTTCGATTTCCCTCATGGCGCAAAACTCCCCCGTTTATACGATTATTTGGATTATTTATGTATATAACAGATTTGGGGCGGTGTCAAAGGAATTTTACAGTCCAAGAGGTCGTAGATTCCCGATTTAATATGGATTTCCTCCCGATATTATTGAAATCGCCCCATCAAGGCACCTCCTCCGGCCTTATCTCCCGCCCCTCGGCGTTGGAGAGCTCGGCGGCGAGCGTAAACTGGGTTACCTTGACCCCCACCTCTCCCGAGAGGATCGGGTCGCCGCCTTCCTTCAGGCATTTGAAAAAATGCCTGCCGCTGTCGACGAAGGCCTGGCCCCAATCGTATATAATGTCGTGAAAGGCCCGGGTCTCGCCGTCCCTGTAGAGGACCAGGGGAGGCTCGCACAGCATATCCCCAGTGCAGCCGTTTATGAAGATAATCCCCTCGGTCCCTACGAGCTCGATCCTGTCGTCCGTTGCGTAGTAGGATGATTTTATATACATGTCGTAAGCGTGGGCCAGGTCGTACTGGCCGTAGCGTGCCTTTTGACCCTCCTTATACTTCCACATTATAAACGACGGCGAGTCGACAACCTCGTTTGTATAGTCTATCCAAGCGTAGACCTTCTCCACCTCGCCGCCGATGTCGTAGGCCTGGGAGAACTTGTGGTAGCCGTCGTCGAAGACTTGCAGGCCGCCGCCCCCCTTTACCTTATCAAGACGCCACAGCCAGGCCTCCCCCGGGATCTCCCAGCCGCCCTTGCCGGTCGTCATGCTCATCCTGACGGTGATAAGCTTTCCGATGGCCCCCGACTCCACCAGCTCCTTCGCCTTCACGTAGGGGGGATAGAAAACAAAATTCTCAAAAACCTTCAGGACAACACCATGATCTTTTGCGGCCTTAACCATCGCCTTCGCATCGGCCGCGCTTGTGGCCATCGGCTTCTGGACGCTGATATTTTTTTTGGCCTGGGCCGCCGCCACGGTCATCGACATGTGCAGACCGTGGGGGACCAAAAGCTCCACGGCGTCGATCTCGTCGTCCTTAAGTAACTTTTCGTAGTCGGTGTAGACCTTCACTGCGCCCCACTCGTCCCGCCTCTTTTTCGCCAGCTCCTCGTTGACGTCACAGACGGCGAAGATCTCAGCAAAGTCGCTTCCCACGTACGCCCGGGCGTGGAGGTCGCTGATCCTCCCGCATCCGACTATTGCAAACCTCAACTTGTCCCCTCCCTTTGTCATACTTTATGCCCCCTTATTACTTCAAATAAATAGAATATTATAGTCGTTATCATACAAGTCATTTTATAGATAAGTCAAGCCTTTATGGACTTAGGGCAACAGATATTTTGCGGATTATGCGATGTGGTCGAGATATTGATGCTGTGTAATGGATTGTAAGTGACTTTGCACAAAACGGCCGTATTCCCACGTCTTTTCACCCGGCAATTTTATTAGAAGAGTTTATACCAAATTTCCTTGAAATTGCCTCGTAAATGTATTAACATTTACCCTTTGGATTCAACAGGGGTAAGGGGTACTGTATTGAGCGTGTCAAAGGGGATTACATTAAAGGCCGGGGCCAAAAAGGGAAAGAAGGTATCCGGGCACCTGACGATTGCCGAGAGCGCGAATCGCCAGGAGATTCGCCTGAACTATTTCGCCGTCTGGGGAGTGAAGGAGGGCCCTACGCTTCTGATAAACGCCGCCGTTCACGGAAACGAGGTGGTCGGTGTCGAGGTATTGAGGGCGATGGTTGACTACATCGACCCGAAGAGGCTCAGCGGAAACGTCCTTGCCGTCCCCATCGTAAATCCGATGGCCTTTAACTCCGGGCTTCGGTGGGATCCTTACGACAACATAGATATGAACAGGATATTTCCGGGAAATCCGGAAGGTACGATGACCGAGAGGATCGCCCACAGCTTCTTCGACGTCTTCGTACGGGAGGCGGATTACATCATCGATCTTCACTCGGCCGAGTTTCCGGACGAGCTCATCCCCCACATAAGGATCAGGGTGGACGAGCCCTCCAGGGAGTATCTCGATCTCGTGGTTTCCACCGGAATCAACGCGGTCTGGAAGGGGCCTTCGCTGAAGGGGATGCTTCAGACAGAGTCTTACAGGATCGGGGTGCCGTGTACGACGATAGAGATCGGGGCCGCCGGGAAGATCATCCGAGACAACGTGGAAGTTGGAACCACCGCCGTAAAGAACGTCATGTACGTCCTCGGGATGCTTGAGGGGGTTGCAGAGATACCGTCCCATCAGATTGTGCTGGCCTCTAACAGGCCCTGGGTGAGGAGTCCCATCGGGGGTATATTCAAGCCGGCAATCAATCTCGGCCAGTTCGTCAAGAGCGGGGAGAATATAGGGGACATCATCGATCCGACGAGCTTCGAGGATCACGACCTCATATCACCCCTGTCGGGAATTGTCACGGGATTGACCAATCAGCCGATCGTTCGATCGGGAACGAGGGTTACCATGGTAATTGATTTTGACAGAGAAGATTTGACAAAGCATCTCGTGGAAGCACCGGCGCTTCCGAACTCGAAACCGAAGGAGAACGAGTATCTCATCGACCTGATGAAGTAGCTAAATTAAAGGCACAAAGATATTTATGTCCGAAAAGAGCCTTTCAATTTCAAAAAGGGATATCCCCGTCTCTATGGAGGCGGACGTGGTTGTTGCCGGCGGCGGGCCCTCCGGCCTCGCCGCGGCGGCCGCGGCGGCGCGAAGCGGCCTTTCTGTTGTACTGATAGAGAGGTACGGTTTCCTGGGCGGCATGGCCACGGCGGGCGCGGTGGGGACGGTTTGCGGCATGTACCTCCATCACCCGGATAAAATCGAGTTTATCATCGAGGGGCTGGCAAAGGAGATAACCGACAGGTTGACACAGATGGGGGGAGCCTTCGGCCCGTTTATCCGGGAGGGCTTTACGGCGCTGGTATACAACCCCTGGCACATGAAGCGCCTCTGCGACGGACTTGTCCAAGACGAGCCGAAGATCAGATTGATGCTCCACTCATACGTGGCGGACGTGGTTGTTAACGAAGGAGAGATAAGGGGGCTTGTGGTGGCGAGCCCGGAGGGGCTTTTCGGGGTCTGCGGCAAAATATACATCGACGCCACGGGGGACGCCGTCCTGGCACTGGCCTCCGGGGTCGAGACGAAGAAGGGGGACGATAAAGGAGGTGGGTCTGTGATGACGCCCACCATGATGTTTTTCACCCAGGGCATGGATCTGGTACGCTACCAGCAGGAGGGGATGGCGGTCTTGAACGACAGGATAAAGGAAGCGGTTTCGACCGGCAAATATCCCCTGACGGTGAGCCAGGGGCTTATAGTCCCCACCTTCAGGCCGGGCGAGGCGATGGTAAAGATATCGGCGCTTACCAAAGAGGGCAGGGCATTAGACGGGAGCCTGGTATCCGACCTGACCTACGGGGAGCTCAAAGGTAGGGCGGATGCGGAGTTAGCGGTGGAGTTTTTGAAAAAAGAGATCCCCGGATTCGAGGACGCCTTTCTCGCCGACACCGCCGTTCAGGTGGGGATCAGGGAGACGAGGCGGATCGTCGGGGAGTACGTCCTGACCGAGGACGACGTCTTGTCCGGCAGAATATTCGACGACTCGATCTGTTTCAGCTCCTGGCCGCTGGAGAAGTGGGAGGAGGGGATGACGGAGCCGGAGCTCGTGTTTCTCAACGAGGGATCCTATTACGGCGTCCCGTACCGCTCCCTCGTCCCCAAAGGGATTGCGAACCTTTTGGTCACCGGCAGGGCGATCTCGATGGATCACGGGGCGCTGGCGTCGGCGAGAGTTATGGGGGTTTGCATGGCGTGCGGCCAGGCGGCGGGAACGGCGGCCCGGATAATCCTAAAATCGGGCGTGAAGACACGGGACCTCGACGTTGAGGAGCTGATATCTAAACTGAAGATGGATGGGGCAAGGCTTGATTAGCCAACGACTTTTATTTATAACTTTTAACTAAAGAGCGAAAGCCGGAAGCTAATATCTTCTATACCTTGAGGGCCGGGAGGCGGCCCTTTTTGTTAATTTGATTATGATCTCACTGAACAGACCACTTCAAACACTCTCTCGAAAGAGCGCGGCGATCTTGATTGCGATCCTGCTTTTTCTTACGGGATGTGAAACCCTGATGACGCTCGTTCCGCAACACAAGGGCGTATATCATACCGTTTCCCCCGGAGAAGACCTGTGGAGAATAAGCGGCGTCTACGAGGTCGATCCGAAGATTATAGCCGAATACAACCAGATATATAATCCGGACGACGTGGAGAGCGGGGACAAGATTTTCATCCCGGGGGCGAGAAAGGTCCTGGAGATTCCCCCCCCGACCCCGGACGAGCTGGCGGCGAAGGTCAAGAAGGGCTTATTTATCTGGCCCGTCAAGGGAATGGTTTTCTCCCTCTTCGGCCCCCGGTGGGGGAGGTTCCACTGGGGAATAGACATCTCCGCTCCCAGCGGGACATCTATTGTGGCGGCGGGAACCGGAGACGTTGTCTTTGTGGGAAGGAAGGGAGGCTACGGGATTATCGTAGAGATAAGACACGACGAGCATTACACTACGGTCTACGCCCACATGAGAAAGACCATGGTGGAGGAGGGAAAAAGGGTAAAGGTTGGGGAGGTAATAGGAGAGGTGGGATGCACCGGAAGGTGTACCGGCCCCCACTGCCATTTCGAGGTACAGTACGACGGCACCCCGAGAAACCCCCTCTTTTTTCTTCCGTGAAAATCCACACTTTTTCACTACAGGTCAAAATCAACATACATTGTTGAATAAACGACCTCCGGCACCGACCGCCGTGCCCAAAGCTATTTTTGCTTCCATTGAGGTCTCTACCCTTTAGATATCTGAATAATTCTTGCAAAGTCGGAATAAACCCCATACCTTTCGACTATAATCACGAAACATCACTTTTTTAACCTGTTCAAACAACCCGGATACCAACGGAAGCTGCCGAAGTAACGTAGATATAAAGTGCTTGATAAAGTAATAAAACCGCTGTATAATCTCATTTTTTAGTACAAATGAAAATGGGCTATGTTTAACGATGAAACAGTATTAATAACGGGCGGTACCGGCTCGTTCGGCAAGAGGTTTGTTAAAACGGTTCTCGAAAGGTACAAACCGAAAAAACTCATCGTTTTTTCAAGGGACGAGCTCAAGCAATTCGAGATGAGCCACGAATTCGACAACGGTAAATACAAATTTCTGCGCTTTTTTATAGGAGATGTCAGGGACCAGGAGCGGCTGTACGAGGCCTTTCACGGAGTGGATTATGTTGTTCATGCCGCCGCTCTAAAGCAGATTCCCACAGCCGAATACAACCCCTTTGAGGCGGTGAAGACGAACGTCCTGGGAGGACAAAACGTCATACGGGCGGCAATAAATCAAAAGGTCAAGAAGGTTATCGCCCTCTCCACCGACAAGGCGGCCAATCCCATCAACCTGTACGGTGCCACCAAGTTATGCTCCGATAAACTGTTTGTCGCGGGGAACGCGATGAGCGGAGAAGCGGGGACCATCTTCTCCGTCGTACGTTATGGAAACGTCGTGGGAAGCCGCGGCTCGGTGATCCCCTATTTCCTGGAGAAGAGAAAGACAGGCGTCCTGCCGATGACCGACGAGAAGATGACCCGCTTTTCTATCACACTACAAAGGAGTGTGGACTTCGTCCTCAGATGCCTTGAGATAATGTACGGCGGAGAGCTATTCGTTCCGAAGATACCCAGCTACAGAATCACCGATATAGTAAAGGCGATCGCCCCCGATGCAAAGACTTCGATAACCGGAATCAGGCCGGGAGAAAAACTCCACGAGCTTATGATAACAAAGGACGACTCCAGAAACACCCTGGAGTTTGACGATTATTTCATAATTCAACCCAATTTCGACTGGTGGACGAACAAAGACGCACTGAAGAAAGCGGGCGGGAAGCGCTGTCCCGAAGGTTTTTTCTACTCCAGCGGCACGAACACTCAATGGCTTTCCGTTGAGGATATCGAGGCACTCGTAAAAGAATACTGTTTGGAGCACGGCCTTGAATAACTATATCCCTTATGGAAGGCAGTCTATAGACGAGGATGATATCCGATCCGTCGAAGAGGTGCTTCGCTCCGATTGGCTGACTACCGGCCCTACCGTCGGGAGATTCGAGAGTGAGTTCGCAAAGCGTGTGGGGTCGAAATACGCCGTGGCCCTCTCCAGCGGAACGGCGGCCCTCCACGCCGCCATGTACGCAATAGGGATAGAGTCGGGCGACGAGGTGATCGTCCCCCCGATGACCTTTCTCGCGACGGCCAACTCCGTGGTATATCAAAAAGGGAGGCCCGTCTTTTCCGATGTCGAGGAGGATACCCTCCTTATCGATCCAGTTAAGCTTGAAGAAAAGATAACCCCGAAGACCAGGGCGGTCGTCTGTGTCGATTACGCCGGACAGCCCTGCGACTACGACGCCGTTCGAGAGATAACGAATCGCCACGGGCTTGTTCTCGTCGGGGATTCCTGCCACGCCCTAGGGGCCTCATACAAGGATTGCTGTGTGGGGAGCATCGCGGACCTGACAGCGTTCAGCTTTCATCCCGTCAAGCATATCACCACCGGCGAGGGGGGCATGGTGACGACGGACAACCCCGAATTCGCAGAAAAGATGAGGATGTTCAGGAACCACGGGATAGACACGGACCAAAAACGGCGCACGGAGAAGGGCACCTGGATATACGAGATGGCCGGCCTGGGATACAACTACAGGATAACCGATTTTCAGTGCGCCCTGGGGATCAGCCAGCTGAAAAAACTGTCGGGCTGGGTGGAAAGGAGACGGGAGATCGCAAAGAGATATGATGAAGCCTTTGAACAACAGCAAAAATTTAAGCCGCTGGCCGTAAGGCCCGATGTCTCCCACTCATATCATCTCTACGTGATCCTTTTGAACCTCGATTTATTGAACAAAGGAAGAGAGGAAATATTTACCGGGCTCAGATCGAGGGGAATCGGCGTCAACGTTCACTACATCCCCGTTCACCTGCAGCCATATTACAGGGAGAATCTCGGAACCGGGAAGGGACTCTGCCCCGTTTGTGAAGACGCCTACGAGCGTATAATCTCGCTCCCTATTTTTCCCTCCATGAGCGACGGGGACGTGGACAGGGTGATCTCCGAGGTCATAGACGGCGCGGCTTGATTGTAAAGATTTTAGAAATATCTTCGATGGATCTATCGGGTCAAACGCTTATTATCCGCGCTGACGGCAACACCAGAATCGGCTCTGGACACGTAATGCGTTGCCTCGCCCTGGCCCAGGGGTGGCAGGACAAGGGGGGGAGGATCGTTCTCCTGATGGGGGAAGAGAGCGCAAGCTTGAGCGAAAGATGGAGACGGGAGGGTATGGAAGCGGAGGTTATTCCGGCCCATCCGGGAAGCGGCAAAGACGCGATGGAAACGGCCGATTTTGCGAAGGGAAACGGGGCAAACTGGATAGTGGTGGACGGGTATCAATTTGACGCCGGTTACCAGAGGATTATCAAGGAGACGGGGTTAAAGCTCCTTTTCGTCGATGACTACGGTCACGCCGATCACTATTACGCCGACATTGTACTGAATCAGAATATTCAGGCCCATGAGGGACTATACAAAAAAAGGGAGCCGTATACGAGACTCCTCCTCGGCACCGATTATGTCCTCTTGAGGGGGGAGTTTCTGAAGTGGCGAGAATACAGGCGGGAAATCCCGGAAGTTGCGAAAAAGATATTGATTACAATGGGGGGAAGCGATCCCGACAACTGCACGCTGAAGGTTTCGGAGGCGCTTTTTCTGTTGCAACTAAAGGACATATGTGTTATAGCCGTTGTGGGCGGAAATAATCCCCATTATGAAACTTTGAAATCCAGAATTAACGGTGCCCCTTCCCCTATAGTGCTTGAGAGGAACGTAACCAATATGCCGGAGCTTATGGCATGGGCGGACGTGGCAATATCGGCCGGAGGAAGCACGGTCTGGGAGATCTTGTTCATGGGGCTCCCCAACCTCACGATAATCGTTGCAGAAAACCAGAGGGACAGCGTGGAGAAGCTGGAGCTATACAACGCGACCGTAAACCTGGGCTCCAAGGATGACTTGAATCCCGACAGAATCTCCAGAGAGGTGGAAAGGCTTTGCAGGGACAGGGCGGGAAGGGTCAAGATGTTAGACGGCAACCGGTCCCTGGTGGATGGGGGGGGAGTGGAGCGCGTTTTATCCGCATTATACACCTATGATCCGGGGAAATCACGAAACGGGGACATCGAGATAAGGAAGGCGGTTTTTGCCGATGCGTATCAAATCTGGCGGCTGGCAAACTCGAGGACGGTTCGGGAAAACGCCTTTAATTCGAAAGCGATCCCCCTTGACGAGCACATTAAATGGTATAGATACAAGCTGTCCTCTTCCGATTGCATAATTAGAGTA
>CAZIWT010000096.1:0-14204 GCA_964542895.1 uncultured Thermodesulfobacteriota bacterium | reverse complement strand
TAAAAAATGTCACCGCTCATCGGAAATGCCCCGGTTCTTCAGAGATGTCTCCGTTCTCCAAAAACGACCCCGCTCATTGGAAACGTCACATCTCATCAGGAATGTACCCGATCAAAATGCAAAATATATGGGGGAGGGGAGAAACGGATCGGCTACTCACAACCTTTTCGGAGTGGAGACAACACCCCGATATGGAAATCCATAAGTTAAAAAGCTGACAAAAACCAAGATAACGGCTCTATTATCGAGATGACGAGCGAGGTGTATAACCAGGGGAAGAGAAGCAGGTACTACACACATATCAACGATGCAATAGACGGGCTGGTTGTGCCCATTCTGTGGGGGAGGAGGGACGGCTCAGGCCCTCACCACCTTTTCGGAGCGGAGACAGCGCGTACAGACCTTTGCCTTTACGACCTTACCACCGACCTTGATACGCATGGTATGTATATTGGGATACCATCTCCGTTTCGTCTTGTTGTGGGCGTGGCTTACGTTGTTTCCAACTACGGGTCCCTTCCCGCATATATCGCAAACTCGACTCATCGTATTTCACTCCTGTTGGCTGGACCGTTACTTCAATTGAATGTAAAGAATTAATTATTTTAACAGATTTTATGGAAAAATCAAGATAAATTATGAAAAAAAAGGAAAATAAAGGCGTTTTGTACCTGGTTTCGACCCCCATAGGAAACCTCAAGGACATCACAATAAGGGCTCTTGAAACACTTAGAGATGTCGACTTCGTTGCCGTGGAGGATATGAAAAGGGCGAAAAAGCTCCTCTCGGCGTACAATATCAAGGGGAGGATAATCGGCTATCGGGAGGAGAACAGGGAGAGGGCGGCGAAGACGATAACGGGATATATAGATGAAGGTAAAAATGTCGCGCTTATCTCGGACGCCGGCACGCCGGCACTTTCTGATCCGGGAGATCACCTTATCAAAAGATGCATCGAAAAAGGGATCACGGTGGTGCCGATCCCGGGCGCATCTTCGATAATCTGTGCCCTGACCGTGTCGGGGCTCAATATATCTGAGTTTACATTTTTAGGATTTCTCGATAGGAAGGGGAAGAAGAGGGGAGAACAGCTTTCAAATCTTGCGGTGAATAGGAGAACTTCCGTCATTTTTGAATCGCCGAAGAGGATAGTCAAAACCTTGACAGACATATTAGATGTAGTCGGCGACAGAGATGCGGTGATTTGCCGGGAGCTGACAAAGCTCCACGAGGAGGTAATAAGGGGCTCGGTGTTGGAGATCATCGGTGAGCTAAAAGAGAGGGAGGAAATTAAAGGAGAGGTGGTGCTCATCGTTTCGGGAGGCGAGGATCCGAAAGACAACTTGGACAGAGACGTCGTAGTCGACAGGGTAAAAAAGTACGTTCAGGAGAATCCCGGAAAAAAGACCAAAGAGGTCGCAAAGGTATTGGGAGCGGAGCTCGGTGTATCTGTCAGAGAGATTTATGAGATAACGGTCAAGGAGAGGGAAAACTAAATAGGTTTTAGAGGTCGCAAAGATATTGGCGGAGGAGCTCGGAGTCTCCGTCAGGGATATTTATGAGATGGTAGTCAGGGGGAGGAAATAGTAAACCATTTAGATAAAGGTTTATGTGGCTTCTTTTCTTTTCTCCTTCTCTTTTTCCTTCTCCTTCTCTCTCTTTTCCTCTTCCTTTTTCTGGGTAGAGAGGAATTTTCCGAAAACTGTCTTGTAGATCTTCTTATCCGTTTTCAGCTCAAGCCTTACCGCTTCCTCGTAACCGATGATCGTGTAGTAAATGGCCCTGTCGAAGAAGAGGACGACGCGGTTGTTCAGCTCCAGAGACTGGTAAAGCTCGAACGCCGTGGAGAGCTGACCGTCGGAGAGGATATGGATCCAGAGGTGTCTTTTGAGAAGCACTATGGCGCTGACGACCTCATGAAGGGCAAATCCCTCTTTAAACCTCTCCTGGCCCAATTTCGTATAGTAGTTTCTTATCTCCTCCTTGCTCGTTTCCCTCGATATCCAGTGGCTGAGCTGACTGAAGACGAGGTGGGCCCGCTTATAAAGCTTCTCTTCATCAAAGACGTGATACGTCGGGGTCGATGGATTCGCCCTTACGTCTGTCAGCCAGTGTTTGGTCAGTATATCAGCATCGCTTTCTATTAGTGTAACAAGTTTTTCCGATATCATAAACTTCCCCCCTAAAACTTATTAACATCAAATTGATGTTAATAAGTTAGCATCAGAGGTTTTCGTTGTCAATAGAATTCTATTTTATTTTGAACTCAAAGGGTATCGCGAAGGTGCGGTCGCTTATATAGACATCCTGGACCATCACGACAAATTTCTTTACGGAGCTCGGAAGCTCCGGGAAAATCAGCATTCCCTCGATGGCGGTCCCGGGGGGTATATCGAGGTATATATCGTACATGGTTTTCTTGAATGGAGCCGGATCGGCCAAGGGAGCGTGGCGCCTGAAGCGCACCAGCACCTCCGAGTAGTCCAGAGATCCCCTGAAATATTGTCCGCCCACGTAGACACTCGATCTCTTCGGGTTAAAACGCATCATATTCTTGGTTTTGTTTGCTATCGTAACCTCGAAGAGGAAAAACTTCTCCCTCATTGAATCGTAATTCAAGAACGGATTTGTAATCTCATGCTTCAAAAAGAAGAGGTCCGTGTCGGAGCGGTTCATATACCTGATTTTTACTATTGCGTCCAGAACAGTAAAATATATGGTGTTCCCGTCGAACCTGAATCCCTTCGGCAAGTCCTTACCGTCTTCGACGGGGATGACCATGACGGCCCCTTTCTTGTTTCCGATCCCCGCGCAGGAAAAAAGGAGCAAAACCATTGCCGACGTAAAAATAATCTTGAGAAAGCTTTTCATAAATAACTCATCCGACAAAATTTAGTTTCGTCTTGCACTTAACGCAGGTGTCCTTTGAGAGGCTGTGAACCTTTGTCCTGTATCCCGTCCTCTCGACCAAGAGCGCGCTGCAGTTGGGGCAGTATGAATTGCTCCCGACTTCGGTAGCAAGGTTTCCAATGTAGACGTAGTTGAGACTCTCCTTGGCGATATCGTGGGCCTTAAGCATCGTCTCCTTTGGGGTTGGGGGTGCACTGAAGGAGCGATGGGGAAAGTATCTGGAAAGGTGAAGGGGGATGTCCGGATTGACGCCGGCGATGAAATCGGCCAGCTTCTTGATGTCGTCGTCCGAATCGTTCTCCCCCGGGATGATGAGACACGTTACCTCGACGAGGCAGCCCTCGCTCGCGAGCCTTATCGTCTCCTTTACAGGCCCCAATCTCCCCTTGCAGTTTTCCCTGTAGAAAGAGTCGTTGATAGATTTCAGGTCGATGTTCATCGCATCGATGATCGGAAGCAGCCTTTCAAGGGGTTCTTTGTTTACGAAGCCGTTGGTGACGAGGACGTTGAAAAGGCCGCTTTCCCTGTTTATCTCTCCCGAATCAAGGATATATTCATACCAGATCAGTGGCTCGTTATAGGTATAGGCGATCCCCGTGGAGCCGTACCTCTTTGCCAGCTCCGAAACGTCTTCGGGGGGTGTGTATGAATGCGGTATGTCGGCCGTGACGAGAGACCAGTTCTGGCAGAAGGCGCAGGCAAGGTTACAGCCGACGCTCCCCAAAGACAAAATCTGGGAGCCGGGGCTCAGGTGATAGAGGGGCTTTTTTTCGATGGGATCCATATGGGCGCTGGCTATGCGCCCGTAGCTAATGGCGAGGAGCTTTCCCGAACTGTTCTCCCTGACACCGCAGATCCCCCTGTTTCCGTCATTGATAGTGCACTCGTGGGGGCAGAGGGTGCACCTTACCTTCTTGTCGCCGTCGACTTCTTCGTAGAAAAGCGCCTCTTTCATAATCCCCAAATCTCAATAGGAAATAGTGAAGTCGGAAAACTCCCCCCTGTAGTCTTTCCATTCTGTGATAACATCGGTTACCTTGGAGTAGGGGGGCCCCTCGCGGCACCATTCGATGAGCCTGTCGATCTTCTCCTTGTCTCCCTCCACCAGCACCTCTACGTCTCCGTTGGGAAGGTTCCTGACCCAGCCGGTAAGACCCCCGATGCTCTTTGCCTTTCTCTCGGTGGAGTACCTGTAGAAGACACCCTGAACCCTCCCCTTGATAACAAGTCTTGCGCGAACCATATCCAGATCACCCCCCAAGAATCTTTATGAGATCGTCCTCGGAGATTATATTGACCCCAAGCTCCCCGGCCCTGTCGAGCTTCGAGCCGGGGTTTTCCCCGGAGACGAGGTAGTCGGTGTTCCTGCTGACCGAGGACGACGCATTTCCCCCCAGGGCCGTTATCCTCTCCTCCGCCTCGCTCCTCGACATCGTATCCAGTGTCCCGGTGATGACAAACCTCTTTCCGGAAAGGAGCCCGTTTTTGAGTTTCTTACTTCCCTTGACTACAACACCGGCTTTTTTTAAGCTGTCTATGAGGTCGAGGTTTTTCTTCTCCGCGAAAAACTCCACGACGCTCTGGGCGACCTCCTCCCCGATTCCGTCTATCGCCGTGAGACTCTCTTTTCCCGCCTTCATCAACGTGTCGAGGTTGCCGAACTCATCGGCGAGGACCGACGCGAGATGCCCCCCCACGTGCCTTATGCCGAGGGCGTATATGAACCGGTCGAGCCTGACCTCCTTCGATCTCTCGATAGATTCGAGTATGTTGTCTGCGGACTTGTCAGACATCCGCTCGAGGCCGGACCACTCCTCCCTGCCGATGCGGTAGAGGTCGGAGAAGTCCACAACCAGCCCCTTGTCCACGAGCTGTCCGATAAGCTTG
The DNA here is from genome assembly GCA_964542895.1 of uncultured Thermodesulfobacteriota bacterium. Taxonomy (GTDB): domain Bacteria; phylum Desulfobacterota; class Zymogenia; order Zymogenales; family Zymogenaceae; genus Zymogenus. The sequence goes on along the minus strand of CAZIWT010000096.1, from coordinate 9,407 downwards.
ATCCCCAGGCCGTCTATATCCATGGCGCTCTTCGATGCGAAGTGAAACAGACCCTCCTTCAGCTTTGCGGGGCAAGAGGCGTTGATGCAGCGGTATGCCACCTCGCCCTCTAACTTCACGACGTGCCCGCCGCAGACTGGGCACGCCTTCGGCATCTGAAATTTTACCTCGGAGCCCTCACGCCTCTCCTTTATCGATCTGACGACGTAGGGTATAACCTCGCCGGCCCGCTCCACAATAACCCGATCACCGACCCTTATATCCTTCCTTTCAACCTCGTCCTGGTTGTGAAGCGAGGCGCGACTTACAGTAACCCCGCTCAGACGAACGGGATCGAGTAAGGCCGTCGGCGTCAAAACGCCCGTCCTTCCAACGTTAACATCTATTTTGAGAACTTTCGTCTCCGCCATCCTGGGGGCGAATTTATACGCCACGGCCCACCGGGGCGCGCTCGATGTGCTGCCCAGAGATTTCTGGCGGGCGAAGCCGTTGACCTTTATGACCACGCCGTCTATCTCGTAGGGCAGTGAGTCCCTAATGGCTTCCATCTCTTCGTGGTAACTTATCGCCTCGCCTGCGCCGGAGAGGACCCTGTACCGGTCGTTTATCTTAAGTCCCCAGCTCCCGAACGCCTCCAGCATTTCGCTCTGGGTGCTGAACGAAATGCCCTCGACCGCGCCCACGCCGTAACAAAAGAAGTCGAGGGGTCGCTGAGCCGTTATCGAGCTGTCGAGCTGTCTCAGAGATCCGGCAGCTGCGTTTCTCGGATTGGCGAAGGGTGGCTGGCCGCTCTCCTCCCTTACGGCGTTCAGCTTTCTGAAGTCCTCGATCCCGATAAATACCTCACCCCTGACTTCGAGGAGGCCGGGAATCGGATTTTCTTCACTTCTCAAAAGGCTTAACGGAATCGACTTTATCGTTCTCAAGTTTATGGTAACGTTTTCGCCGGATATGCCGTCTCCCCTTGTGGAGCCCAAGGCGAAGCCGCCGTCTCTGTATATCAGCTCCACCGCGAGGCCGTCGAGCTTCGGCTCGCCGACATACTCGATATCAACATCGGTCTTCAACAAGCGCTTCACCCTGTCGTCGAATTCGTGGAACTCTTCGGGCGTGTTTGCGTTAGAGAGGGAGAGCATCTGCTTTGTGTGTATAACCGTCTCGAACTTGTCCAGGGGGGGCGCCCCGATACGCCGGGTGGGGGAGTTTTCGGTGACGAGCTCGGGATGGCTCTCCTCGAGCGAGATCAGCTCCGCCATCAATCTGTCGTATTCCGCATCAGATATCGTTGGACTGTCCAACTGGTAATATTGCCTGTTGTGGAAGTTGATCTCATCCTTGAGATTATTTATCTTTGTCTTTGCCCCGTCGATATCCATAAGAAACATTATATACGAAAAAAAGTGGGGTTTGCAAGTTCAATCGATTGTCGACAGACGTATATTTACCCCAAGTCAATGGAATAAAAATGTTTCAAAAAAATCCGGTAATATGATATCTTTGACCAATGTCGGGCTTTCTGATTTTTATATCGAGAACAATTTTACGGGGGGCCAAATGAGCGTTAGAGATAACCACGACGAAAATATCTTGACCGGTCTCGGGACGACGAGGAGGACGTTTCTAAAAGGTCTTGCCCTGGCGGCAACCGCAGCAAGCGCGGGGACCGCGATGTCCGGCTGCGGCGGATACCCCGAAGTTCCCGGGGGGCTGAAGTTTTTGGACGAGAAGGGGCACGCGGTGATTTCCGCCTTTGCGGACAGGGTAATCCCCAGGGGGGGGCCGTACGAGTTGGGGGCGCTTGATGTGGGGGTGGTAGAGTTTTTCGACGAGTTCGCCGCCACAGACTACCCGGAGGCGCAGAAGGACTTCAAGAGCGTGATAACGCTCTTGGAGCACGGGGCGCCTATGCTGGACTTCAAGTTCAAGAGATTCACCCAGATGACGGTAGACGAGAGGGACGAGTACCTGAGGGGGTGGGAGTCGAGCAGGCTTGCGCTCCTTCGGGGGGCCTTTGTGGGACTCAAGAAGCTCTGCTTCATGGGATTTTATACCAACGAGAAGGTGTGGCCCCATATAGGCTACGACGGGCCCTGGGTCTAATCCATATAAAGGAGTAAAGGGATGATAATAAATCCTAAAGATATTTACGGGGACGTCAAGGAATCGTGCGACGTATGTATTGTGGGCTCCGGGTCGTCCGGCGGGGTAATGGCGATGGAGATGGCGGGCGCCGGATACAAGGTCGTGCTACTGGAGGAGGGTGGGTATTTCAAGGGGTCGAGCCTCAACCAGCGGGAGCCGGAGATGATGGGGGAGCTCTACCAGCAGAGGGCCGCCCGGACGACGAAAGACCTCTCGGTTGCCATCATGCAGGGAAAATGTGTGGGCGGGGGAACGGTGGTCAACGTCGCCGACTGCGTCAGGATCCACGACGAGGTCCTGAGAAGGTGGGAGGTTCTGTTCGGCATAGAGGACATGACACCGGAGATAATGAGGCCCTACTTCGAGAAGGTGGAAAAGATCCTAAAGGTAACGAGGATAAAAGACTCGGAAATCAGCGGCTCTAACGTAATGGTAAAGAAGGGCGCCGAGAAGCTGGGGTATTCGGGATCTCCCTTCGACACGAACCGGGAAGGGTGCATCGGGTGCGGATACTGTCTGCTGGGCTGCACCTACGACAAGAAGCAGGCGGTCTCCTTAAACTACATCCCGACGGCAATGAAGAGCGGGGCCAAGGTGTACGTCTACACCAGGGCGGAGAGGGTGGAGGAGAAGGGGGGAAAGGCACATAAGGTTCACGGCCTACTTATCGATCCGAAGACGAAAAATCCGAGAGGTAGCATCGAGGTCATGGCAAAGGTGGTCATGATCGCCGCAAACACGATAAACACCGATCAGCTGCTGTTGAAGTCTGGTCTCTGCAACTCCAGCGGACTTGTGGGGAAAAACCTGATCCTCCAGCCCCAGACGATGGTGGCGGGGATGTTCAAGGAGGAGCTTCAGAGCTACAGGGGAATCCCCCAGGCATACGTCTGCGACGAGTTCGAGGAGGTGGACGAGGAGAGGGGGCTTACCGGCTTTCGCGTCGAGGGGATATTCGGGATGCCGGGAATCTCGTCGAGCCTCATGGGCGGCTTCGGCATGGAGACAAAGGATCTGCTGACGAAATTCAACAATCTCGCGGCCGCGATGATTCTGGTTCCCGAGGAGCCGAGCGGCGAGGTCAAGCTAAACAGGTACAAGAGGCCCGTCGTCCACTACAAGATGCGAGACGACACGAAGAGAAGGATGATGGAGGGGATGAAACAGGGTGCCAGGATCATGTTCGCCGCGGGGGCCGAGAAGGTGAGGCTCTTCTACGAGGTGCCGGCGATGCTGGACGACGAGTCGCAGCTTGACGTGATCGACGAGAGGGGGATAGAGCCGTGCGGCCAGGCGATCATGGCGTTTCACATCCAGGGCACCTGCAGGATGGGACCGGATCCGAAAAAAAGCGTGGTGGATAACTACATGGAGAGCCACGACGTGAAGAACCTGTTTGTCGTGGACGCCTCGGTATGCCCGTCGACATCAAGCTCCCACAACATGGTGGCCGTAATGGCGATGGCCCACAGAACGGCGGACTACATCCTGGCGAATAAAGAGAGGTACTTCGGTTAGGATAGGGAAAAAGCGGTTTTCTCGTTTAGAGTTGAGGGGAGGAGAGGGAGGAAGGCATTTTTTTTCAACTTCGGCTTTGGCGGAAAATGGATTGGGGATAGGGGGGCAGGGTGGAAGGGTGGCAGTTTCTCCTTTAAGGGAGTTGGCCTTGGCGTGTTTGTCCGTTACAATATAAGTCAGGGGGGCGAAAATCTTCAACGGTAAGATAGATAGGCCGCTCCCTCCCCCCCTCTTATTTTGACACAGTCAAATGACGCCGAGGTAAGCGCGCGTGGTAGATTGGCGGATAAATATTCGCGACAAACAGCCAAATCGGTTCGGGAGCGGGGAGCCGTATAATCCTCTCCCTTCAGCAACTTATAACACCCTATTATTTGACAAAGTTAAAAGACAATCTCAAGACTGCTCAGGATACTTACCGGTGATGTTGGAGTAAAAGGCCAGAATCCTCTTCATGTCCGCCTCGTAATTGCCTGTGGGGAATATCAACGGGCCTATCCCCGCCGCTTTTTTGAGATAATCGATAAAAGTGAGCAGTATGGGAATCTTAACACCCATAGCGATGTGGTAGAACCCGGACTTCCACTCCTCAACCTTCTTTCTCGTCCCCTCCGGGGCGAGCACCAGGATCATCTCCTTCTTTTCGTTGAAGACCTTAACTATATAATCCACGACATTCGAAGACTGGGTCCTGTTGATCGGTATGCATCCCATCCACCTGAAAAACAGGCCGAAGGGGCCTTTGAAGAGACTTTTCTTTGCCAGTATCGACATCTTTTTCTTGAACGAAAAGGCGACGAGAATGGCGATGGGAAAATCCCAGTTCGAGGTGTGGGTTGCGATGGCCACGAATTTAGGTATATCGGGGACTTCTCCCTCTAACTGCCAGCCGAATAAGTTCAAGATAAACAGTGAGATTCGGCTGAGTACGGAATTTAATATTGGTGTTTCGTAAATAGTTATGCTCATAATATGAGTTCTCCTTAAAAAAGAATGACAAGATTTAGAATACATGTCGTCCCCCTTGATGTCAAAGGAAAAAATTGACTTTTTCCCGGTACATATTGATTGGCCTGATTGTCCGCTCATGGTGAAGCGGGGGATGGAAAAATCTAAATCAACCGTTTTCGACAAGACTCGATATTAGCAGAAAGAGGATAAGGAGAGAGAGGATGGTAACTATGGTCGCTCTTCCCTTTCTTTTCAAGAGGGGAAAATGAATCACGACCTCGGTCAAGGAGGCCGCGGATATTGAGAAGAGGGAGACCAGTGCGATGTAGAAGCCGAAGCGCTCGCGGTAGTTGGTAAGGAAGAATATGCCGAGATCCATGAAGACCGTAGAGAAGAAGGTCGAAAGCGCCTCCGCGAGGGAAGTGATTGAGCGCAGCAATGGACGCCTCTTCCCCACGACGAGAACGGCCAAGGTGAAGATTACAACTCCGATTATCGGTGCCGCCGTCGTCTCCGGGACATTGTGTTCGACTGCGAGCGAGAGGCCGGATATGCTCTCGCTTACGACGGTGCCGTCGCTGCACCCCTTCACCTGAGACGCCCAGGGGAGAAAAAACGATCCAATCAGAAGGAGAGATGCGGACAGCTTAAGCCATCTAAGAAAGGCGGAGGCGGAGAGGGCGAGCCCGATCCAAGCCGGCCTCACTTTACTTTGTTCCTCTTTTCCATCAAGTCGTTCAGGAGGCCGTTCAGAAGGCATATAGCTTCCTTTCTCGTCTTTATAGTTCCAGTTGCTTGGGCGAGGAGGAGCTCGGACTTGAGTTCTCCAACCAAGATTCCCTCCTCGATTCCGACAAGCGCCATGATCTCGCTGCCGGAGAGCAAAGGTACCATGGGTTTTCCCCCCCCGCTCATTCTGTCGTAGGCTTTGAAAACCGTCTCTATCAGCTCCCTGTTCCTTTTGAGCCCGTTGTTGTTGGATGCATCCCTTTTGCCCGCCAGTGTGTCGGCGAGGCCCAGGATCAGAAGCCCCGGGATATCCTCTCCCACATCCCTTATGAGCCTACCGATTCCCCTTTCGGTCACCTTTTCTGCTGAGGCGAGGGAGAGAAGCCGCATATGGTTCTTTATGAGGCTCGTTCCGATCTTTGCGGCGCTTTTTGTTATGATTATCCTCTTTGCGATGCCCTTGAAGATCTCCGCCCCCCTGTTCTCGTGGCCGTAGAATGTGGCGTCCTTTTTCCCAGTGCCGTCGAGGTCTGAGGCGTTTGTCTTCTCGCCCCTGGTCTCCGGCTTTCCCACATCGTGGAAGAGGGCCGTTAGCTTGATCAGGGAAGACCTCCTCCAGCCCCCCCCCACGGGCGTATTCAGATAGTCGCGTAGAAAATCGCCCCTCTCCGGAAATTGGGCCTCCGGTCTTTCGACGATCGACTCCGCCTCCTTAAGGCAGGAAAGCGAGTGGCCCCAGACGTCTTCGGTGTGATACCGGTTCTGGGTAACCCCCCTCATCCTCTCCACCTCCGGGAAAATAGCTTCCAGAAGCCTCGATTTATCCATCAACACAATCGAGGAGAAGGAATCGCCCCCCGAAAAGAGTTTTACGAACTCCTCCCCAAGCCTCTCCTTGGCTACGTTTTTTATCAGGCCCCTATCGCGTGTTATCCTTTTTAGGGTCCTCACCTCTATCTTGAATCCCGGGAGGGTCGCCATGAACCTGAAGGCCCTGAGAAGCCTCAACGGATCGTCCGTAAAGGTCTGCTCGTTGGTCTCTCTGATTGTCTTATCCTGGATGTCTTTTCTGCCCAACTTGGTCGGATCGAGGATAACATTATTGCCCGTTACGTCGGCCCTCAACGTGTTGATTGTAAAGTCCCTCTTCTCCGCGTCCGATATATGATCTTTACCCTTGGGAGATGAAAAGTCGAAGATAGTCTTTCCCTTGACCACCCTGTATATTCTTTCCTCTTCGTCGAGGAGGACGAGGGTTCCAGAAGATTCGGTCGCCCACATCTTAGCCAACTTTTTGGAGTCGCCGAATACGATAAAGTCGAAGTCCTTGATTTGGCCCGATGATTTAAGGTCTATCAGGTAGTCTCGGATTGCGCCCCCCACGAGGCAGACGTCATACCCGGACGAGAGGACGACATCGCGGAGTCGGTCGTAGTCCGGGAGGATTGTCATGAGGGGGATTCTGTCCATTTCTGTAAGAGGGGGTATTCGGGGGAACGGTCGGTTCCCCCGAATATAGGGTTTAACGAGCTTCGGCTACTTCTTTGATGCCTTGGGCTTGACTTTGCCTTTTCTAAAGTATTTTACGATCTTCCAGAGGACTACGACGAATATCAGGCCCAAGATGAGCCAGGGCAAGACCGCGAATATAAAAATCATCAACGCCCTGATGGAATAGGAGAATGCCTCGAGGGAGTCTCTGATCGAGTTTTTGAGGGGTGCCCACGCGCTCTTCGAAGGGCCGATGGGCTCGGGCTCGGCGAGGTTTAAGGTTATCGTGGACATGCCCAGCAGGTTATCGTAGTAGCGGAGGGTACCCTTGATGTTCTCGATATCTTCGAGGATTCTCCCAAGCTCCCTTTCCACCTCCAGAAGGTCCTTGACGTTGTTGGTACGCTTCGCCAGAAGATCCAGAAGTCTCCTCTGCATCTCCTCTTTGGTCTTGAGCCTCAGCTCCAGGTCGAAATATTTTTTTGTGATATCCTCACCGGTGATTTTCTTGGACTCGAGATCGCCCAGGGATTCTATCTTCTTGATGAGGCTCTCGAAATTATCAGGGGGGACGCGAATCGATATTTCGCCGCTCATATTGCCGAGGTCCGACTTGCACGACGAAGAGTCGGCGATAAATCCCCCCTCTGATTTAACCATTCCCTGGAGGGTATCTAAGGTCTTGAGAAAGTTTTTTGTCTTGATCGATATCTGGGCCCTTTTTATTATCTTCCTCTTAATTGTATTGGTATTTAACGTTTCGGTTCCGTCGGGCACGGGGGTGCCGCCGAGTGCGGGAGGCGCTTCGGACGGCATTTCGGCAAGCTCGTGCTCCATGGCCAGTTCCCTGGTCTTGTCCCCCATACCGGGATAATGGGCCTCTTCCGGTTTTCCGCATGAGAAGGCGGCGACAGCTAAAACGAATATGGATACAAGCAAGATATTTGATTTAATGGTTTTCATTTCTACATCCCTCCTGACTTTTTTATTATATGACAGATAAAGGCGCTGTTTGTTTCATCTAAAGCGTAGTCTTTTATTAATGTATAACACAAAAAAACCGACAAAACAAATAGAAATCGTTTTCGTAAATTCTTGACAAAAGCGTATAAATCGGGTATTTATATATACAGAGTGCGGTTTTGGGGCGAAATGGTGCATGGGGGAGAACGGATGGGAGAGAGTCTTCACTCTTCGGCTTGTAGAGATATTGGAATCAGGTTTTTCATAGGTCTGATCTGCGGTTATCTCGTTTTGGCGGCGCTGTTCGGGTGTGAGCTTACGACGGGCGGGGCCAACACGGACAGGTCGAGAAACATACGGGAGCTCGAGAGGGCGGTCGTTGATCTGGAGCATAAGATTGATGAGATAACCCTCCAGCTTTCAAAGCTCGACGAGAGGCTGAAGGATTACGAAAAAAGGCTGAATAAAAAGGGTTCTGGAGATGGGGGGGAAACGTTGCGCGAGGAAAGGATAACGGGAGACGATGGCGCTGCTTCCCCGGGTCCGGATGGGGCCTCTAATGATGATGGGGGTGATGGAAGCGGGGGTTCAGAAACAGATCTGTCGAAAGGGAAAAATCCCCAGGAGCTTTACGACAAAGCCTTAAAGGAGATATTGAACAGAAATGCCGAAAAGGCGCTTCCCCTCTTCATCGAATTCGTCGGCAGTTACCCGAAGCATGAGCTGACCGACAACGCGTATTACTGGATCGGGGAATGCTATTACTCGCTTAAAAAGTTTGGTCTTGCCCTGGAGAATTTCGCGATAGTCAAGGAAAAATTCCCCGAATCGGGAAAGACGCCGGACGCACTCCTCAAGATGGGGTATTCCTGTTTAGAGCTGGGGGACAAGGAAAGGGCAAAGGAGATACTAAGTGATCTGGTCTCGAAGTATCCGGACAGCTCTTCCGCAGACCTCGCCAGGAAGAGGCTTCTGGAGATCAAATGATATTTTAAAGATGACATTTTATGGAAAAGATGATGATTAATATTATTGATAAAAGGCTGATTATTATACTGACAATTTTAACGCTTTTCCCGGCGATATTCGTCTTTGCCCAGGAAGAGGGCACGACACCGGAAACAACGGACGATACAAACGTCTATACTGTCAAGGCCGGGGACACCCTTTCGAGCATTGCCCAGTCCAATCTCGGCAGCGCATCGAAGTGGCGGGATTTATGGAAGCTTAATCCACAGATCAAAGACCCCAACAAATTGAAGATCGGCCAAAAAATATACCTGAGCGAGACGAAAGGTGGAGAGACCAAGCCGGAAGGAACTGTACCCCCCGAAGCGGAGACCGGTAACGGAGGGATATCCGAGGAGACCCTGGTTGTCCCTGAGGCCGCCCCGCCGGCAGTTACTGCGCCTACGGAAAAGCCGAAGAAAAAATTTAAATTAAAGCCTTCGGATCTCTATACTATTCCGAAGGTAAACATCTCCGGCTTCTTATCCGAAAAAGACCTTGAAGACTCGGGATATATTTACCGCTCCCGTCACAACAGAAAGATGATAACCGATGACAATATAGTCTTCATAAGGCTGCCGAAGGAAAAGATGGTAAAATTGAAA
>CAZIWT010000095.1:0-14243 GCA_964542895.1 uncultured Thermodesulfobacteriota bacterium | reverse complement strand
GCTTTATCTTTCCTAGGGATTTTAGCTTTAGAAAATTGTGGAAAGATACAGGACCTCTAAAGTTTTACAATGCAGTTTTTGCACAGGTACTCTTTTTATGCGCCGTGGATTTTGGAGACGCTGAATTCACCGGTGAGGGTGCAACGGATTTCTTTAAAGCGAGATTTTTTGGTAAAGGTTTGAACAATTTTAATAGCGCGAGATTCTCCAGCGAGTGTGGGACAGACTTCAGTTGGGCACAATTCTCTGACGTGGGGAGGACAAGCTTCGTAGGCGTTAAATTTTCTGGCAAGGGCAAAGTAAATTTTATAGGCACATTATTTTCAGATAAAACAGAGGTGAGCTTTCGTGTTGTCTCCTTTGAATCGCCGGAGAATGTAACATTTGATAGAGTCAATCTGAGCAGATGCCGTTTTTCCAGCACAGACCTCGAGAATGTCAATATTAAGGAGGTTTTATGGAAGAACAAGGAAAAGGGGAAAAGGTGGAGATGTGGGAGACTAAAAGTTTACGACGACATCTTTCAATCGGGTACTATATTCAACAGGAAGGGAGAGAAAAACCACTACCGGGTCTACCAGCTCTATAACCAGCTCCTCTTGAACTACGAGAGGACGAACAGGCACCACGAGGCGGGGGACTTCTACGCCGGGCAGATGGACATGCGGAGGCGGGGAAACCTCGACAGAAAGTGGTTTTCGATAATCATTCTTTCCCTATACAAAATAATCGCTGAATACGGTGAGAGGCCGGTCAGGGTTTTGGGGTGGCTCTTTTTTACACTGTTTTTCTTTGGACTCATCTATACACTGATTGGTATTGAAGGTTCATCAATCGCTTCAAATGCTGGTTTCCTATTTAAATATTTAAATGGGCTTGAGTTCAGCCTCGACATTATGACACTGGGAAAAGTAGCGATATTCAAAACGGGTTACATCCTCAAAAATTCAGGCAGCCCGTGGGTGAGTCTGTTGAAGCTGATTCACGTCGTCTCCGGGGCCTCCCTACTGACACTATTCCTCCTCTCCGTCAGGCGCAGGTTCAGGAAGGTTTAGCGTTTGAATTGGGCTTTAATCCTGTTTTACCCTAAGCAGTCGAGATAAATTGAAACACCTAAATCCAATATTAATATCAATATCACAATATCAATACCAAAGCTTTCAAGGAGGTAATCCATGAATCTATTTGACTTCGGCGTCTTCGTAGGCCGTCTGGCCCAGGACCCGAGCTACACCGACGCCACCAACCAGGCCATTGCCCTTTTGAGGGACCCGGACCACTTCCAGTGGTATCTCATCCCGATCTTCGTCTCCATCTTCATCTTCTACTTCTCGGAGGCCGAGAAAAAAAACTGGAACGTTGTGGTGGCCGGTCTCTTCTTCTACGGCCTGGAGTGGTTCTTCGAGATACTGAACTCGCTTTTCCTCTACGTTCACGGCACATCCGCCCTCTGGACAGCGCCCGGCGTCAACTCTGCCACCGGCGTCGTAAACAGCGCCTACGTCCTGTTGGTGGGGCTCAACATCGAGATCAGCCTCATGTTCCTCTTTCTGGGGATCGTCTGCGCAAAGTTACTTCCGGCGGATAAAAAGAAGAAGGTCATAGGGATAAACAACCGGCTCTTCTACGCCCTCATGTTCGCGATCCTCTGCGTGATCGTCGAGATCATCCTGAACTTCTGGGACGCCCTCATCTGGGAATACCGGTGGTGGAATTGGTACAACCCGATCCTGATAATCCTCCTCGCCTACTCACCTCTGATATTCTTCTCGTACAAGGTTTACGACATGGGGACGCTGAAGAAAAAGGTGATCGCCACAGCAATGATGTACGCGGTCGACATTATCCTGCTCGTCGTCTTCATCGGTGTCCTTGGATGGATTTAAGATCGACGAAGCTTGAGGGGCGGGCATAAAGTTCGCCCCTCCCCCTGGGGCCGAAAGAATTCGTTGACTTTAGGCTGGAGTTCGAGATATATATTGGCTGTGGAATGACAAATTCAACGACCGATTATTATGGAGGGAGTGAAGATGGGCGATTACGGAGTTCGGCTCGAATACACCGGCAAAAACGACAGGCTGGCTGTAGTCACCATCGACCGGCCGGATAGGAAGAACGTCTTTGACGAGGCGATGTTCAACTCCCTCGAGGAGGTCTCCGAAAAGCTGGAGGAAAAGCTTCCCAGGGCCGTGGTCCTGACGGGCGGGGGGGAGGAGGCCTTTTCCGCCGGCTTCGACATAAACCCGGACAATCCCCAGGTGAGCGGCCTGATAGACGCGGTTAACAAAAACGACGTCGGCCCGTGCGAGACCCTCATGCTGCGAATCAAGGAGGTCGTAAATAAGCTGGTCTTTCTTCCCACCCCGATAATTTGTGCGTTAAACGGCATCGCCTACGGGGGCGGGGCGGAGCTCGCCGTCCGCTGTGACATGAGAGTCATGGACCCGAAAGCTGTGATCTGCTTTTCGGAGGTCAGCCTGGGGCTTATGCCGGACTGGGGGGGCGGCCCCGCCCTGACCAGGCTTGTGGGGCCGGCGACAGCGGCCGACCTTATCCTTACGGCGCGAAGGGTGGGGGCCGAGGAGGCGTTGAGGCTTGGGCTCGCAAACCGGATAAGCGAGGGGGGTGGTGCTCTCAAGGAGGCGGTCGACATCGCGGAAGCCATATCTAAAAACGGCCCGAGGGCGGTAAGGGGCGCCCTCTCGATTATTCGTAAGGCGCCGGGCATGTCGCTTGAGCGAGCCCTTGATCTTGAGACGAAGACGGCGGCGGAGCTCACCGCAACGGGGGAGTGCGTTCACGGCATCACGGCGTTTCTCGCCAAGAAAGAGCCGGAGTTCCCGGATGAGTAGCGAGTCTCTCGCCCCAGTCTCATAATCCCCGTCAAAAAATCTCTTTAGGCAGCTTTTCTAAACCGTAGATGTCGCCGTTTTTTCAAAAAATTGGCATGACGGCGAAAGGTGAATGGCTTAATATTTTCTTGACATAAATTTTGATAATTCTATAATAAAAGTTTTAGATTGTTGCCATTCCCATAATATAAGTCAAGCAATAATCACATTCTATAAAATTAATTCATAGACTAAATTTTAATCTAAAAGACAGTGAAATAATGAAGGGGAAGAACAAGTCGAAGGAAGAGCTCTTCGAAGAAGTGGCGGAGCTGCGCCGACAGGTTTCAAGTCTTAATAAAAACGAAACCGAGCGCAATAAGGCGATGGAGGCGATTCGTGAGAGCGAAGAGCGCTACAGGCACCTGTGTGATGCCTCTATGGAGGGGGTCGTCATTCACAAAGGGGGCGTTGTCATTGATGTCAACAAGGCCTTTGTCGAGATGTTTGGGTATGGGAGGGACGAGGCTATCGGGATGGACGCCCTCGATCTTGCCGATCCGGGTTTTCGGGATCGAATTTCTAAATATATGAGGTCTAATAAAGAAGTACCTTACGAGGCCGTGGGGGTTAGGAAGGACGGGTCGACTTTCTTGGGGGAGCTTCACACAAAGGAGACCCTTTACAGGGGGAATAAAGTTGGATTGATAACCATAAGGGACATAACGGAGAGGAAGCTTACGGATGAGGCCTTGGTGGAGAGCGAAGAGAAGTATCGCAGCGTCGTGGACAACGCCAAGGAGGGGATATCGGTAATTCAGGACGGGGTATTTAAATATGCGAACAGGGAGCACCTGAATATATTCGGATATGAAACCCGTGAGCTCATTTCAAAGCCGTTTGTCGATTTCGTTCACGAAGATGACAGGGAGATGATCCTTGAGCGGTATCGGATGGTGTATCGGGGCAAGCAGGTTCCCGACAGAACCATTGTAAGGATAAAGACAAAAGGCGGATTACTGAAGTGGGTGGAGCTCAAGGCGGTGAGGATGAAGTGGGAGGGGGAGGACGCAGCGCTCACTTTTGAGGAAGATATTACCGAGACCAGAAACGCAGAGCTCGCCTTGAGGGAGAGCGAGGAGCTGAAAAGAAGCATACTCGATGCGTCGGCGGTGGGGCTTGCGTTTGCCGAGGACAGAAAGGTTATCTGGGCAAACGAGACGATGGTGAATATGTTCGGCTTCACCGATGAGAAGGATTATGTAGGGAGAGACACCAATTCCCTCTACGTCAACGAAGAGGAGTACAACAAGGTGGGAATGTTGATTTACGAGGGGCTGAAACGGGGAGAGGTGATCGAGACCGATTCAAAGTTCAGGAGAAAGGACGGCTCCATCTTTTACGGAAACGTCAGGGCAAGCGTTTTGGATCCGTCAGATCCGATTAAGGGAATAATTGTAAGTATTCTGGATGTTACAGAGAGGAAGCGCGCCGAGGAAACCTTGAGGGAGAGCGAGGAGAAGTACAGAACTATCCTTGGCAATATAGAGGAGGGCTATTATGAGGTGGATATTGAGGGCAACGTAACTTTCTTCAACGATTCGGCACTGAAGATTATAAAATACCCGAGGGAAGGGCTGGTTGGGATGAATTTCCGCGAGTTCGTGGACAAGAAGAACGCCAGGAAGGTTTTTAGGACTTTCTACGTGGTTTTCAGAACGGGAAAGTCCACAAAGGCCTTTGACTGGGAGCTTATCAAAAAGGACGGCACGAAAATCTACGTTGAGGTTTCCGTGTCGTTGAAGACCGACCAGGAGGGGAATCCAACGGGATTCAGCGGTCTGATCAGGGACATCACCGAGAGGAAAAAAACCGAAGAGTCGTTGAGGAAGAGCGAGGAGAAGTACAGGACCATCCTCGGGAGCATCGAGGAGGGTTATTATGAGGTGGACCTTAAGGGGAACATGACCTTCTTCAACGATTCGGCGCTGAAGATCCTCGGATACCCTAAAGAAGAGCTGATGGGGATGAACAACCGTAAGTACATGAACGAGGAAAACGCCAGGAAGGTTTTTAGGACGTTCAACGAGGTTTACAATACGAGAAAGCCTGCAAAGGCTTTTGACTGGGAGTTCATCAGGAAGGACGGCACGAATATCTACATTGAGGTGTCCGTGTCTCTAATGACCGATTATGAGGGAAATCCTGTGGGATTCAGAGGTCTGTTTAGGGATATAACGATAAGAAAGGGCGCGGAAGAGGCGCTTCGGGATAGCGAGGCGAAGTACAGGGACCTCATTGAAAACGCCGTTGATTTGATCTTCTCAGTTGATGTAAAGGGTAACATCCTCGAGGTCAACGAGGCCTTTTTGAAGGAGACCGGCTGCAGAACCGAGGAGGTTATAAGAACCAGCTTTACCGATCACTTAATCCCTCTGGACGAAGCTATAAATATGGAAATATACAGAAAGACCAAGTGCGGTGAGACCCACAGCTTCGAGTTGAGGGTTGAGAAGAGGGACGGAAGCATCGATTGGTACTCGTTCGTCACCAGACCGCTGTGTGACAAAAACGGCAATGTCTCTTCCGTACACTGTATCGCGAGAAACGTAACGGAGAGAAAGATGCTCGAGGAGGAGCTCATCGATGCCCAGAAAATGAAGGCGGTGGGTACCCTTGCGGGGGGAATCGCCCACGACTTCAACAACATCATGGCAACCATCCTGGGATACGCGTCGTTTCTTCGCGGGAAGACGGAAAAGGGGGATCGCTTTTATCGGGGACTTGCGGCGATTGAAAAGTCGGCGATCAGGGCGTCGGAGCTCACCGCACACCTGCTGGCGTATTCGCGAAAGGGAAAGCTGGAGATAAAGCCGATCAGCATTAACACGGTGGTGAAAAACGTTTATGAGATTGTCTCCGGAACCTTTGAAAAGTCGATAGCGATCGACCTCGCTCTCTCCCAAAGACTCGAAAGCATCGAAGGAGACATATCCCAGATGAATCAGGTTGTGATGAACCTCGCGTTAAACGCGAGGGATGCCATGCCCTACGGCGGGACCATCAAGATTGAGACCTACATGGAAGATATCGACAGTCCCATCAGGAGGGTGAAGTATACAATAGAGCCCGGGAGATACGTTTGCTTGAGTATCACGGACGACGGGGTGGGGATGGACAAATACACCCTGTCGAGGGTGTTTGAACCCTATTTTACCACCAAGCGGGACAAGACCAGCACGGGGCTGGGGATGAGCGTGGTCTACGGGATCGTCAAGGGTCACAACGGCTACCTCGATATCGTGACGGAGCAGGGAAAGGGCACGGAAATAACGGTCTACATACCCGCCTCCGCCAAAAAGGCGGACTCAAATGACGTAGAGATAATGAACAGTATCGGCGGTACGGAGACTATTATGATAGTCGATGATGAACAGGAGGTTCTTTCGATGCTGGAGAGTGTCCTTGCCGATGCGGGATATAAAGTCTTGAGCTGCAACTCCGGGGAAAAGGCGGTAAATACATTCATGCAAAAGCCGGAGGAGATAGACCTCGTCATCCTCGACGTTGTAATGCCGGAGGTGAGTTGTGAAGAGATGCTCAAAGAACTCCTTGCCGTTGACAAAGACGTCAGGGTGATTCTCGCAAGCGGCTACAGCAACGAGGATCAACACAACGATCTTTTGGAGTTTGGAGCATTCGATTTCATAGGAAAGCCTTTTTCGTTAAACAAGATTTTGGGCAAGGTAAGGGAAGTCTTGGATGAGGCGACCAATTAGACGGCCCGAATATCGGTCTCACGCCAGTTGTTGAAAAGGGGGGGCATGTTTTAGGTGTTTGAGAAGCTGACCGCCAAAATGACCGGATTCTTTACCCGCCCTTGAGCCCTTCCTTCAGGGACGAAACGAAATCTCCCACCTTGTTGTGTAAGAGATCACCACTTTTGCCGTACTCCTCGATGATGTTGACGAGGGCGCTCCCCACCACCACGCCGTCCGAGACCTCCCCCAGCCTTGAGGCCGTCTCGGGATTGGACACCCCGAAGCCTACGACGACCGGGAGCTCGGTCATCCCCTTCAGTCTGACTATCTGTTCCTCGACGTCCTTTGGGAGCTCGTCCCGAACCCCGGTCACTCCCGTAACCGAGACGTAGTAGAGAAAGCCGGATGCGTCGGAGATGATTTCTTCAAGCCTCCGGCCGTCGGTTACAGGGGATATCAGATTGATAAAATCTATCTTATTGCCGTTATCGAGGTTGTCGGTGAATCTTCGAATCTCCCTCGATTCCTCGTAGGGCAGGTCGACGAGGATCAGCCCGTCGATTCCGGCCTCCCGCGCCCTTTTCGAGAACCTTTTAAGGCCTAAGTTTAATACCGGGTTGAAATATCCGAACAGGATTACGGGGACTTTGAGCCCGGGACGCACCCCTTTAAGCATGTCGAATATATTTTCAAGGGTTGTCCCCCCTTTTAGGGCCCTGCCGGCGGCCCGCTGGATAGTGGGGCCGTCCGCCATCGGGTCGGAAAAGGGGACGCCGATCTCTATGATATCGGCCCCGGCCTCCTGGAGAGTAAGGAGGAGCTTTTCCGTCGTGTCGAGGTCGGGATCGCCGGCGGTCAAGTACATCACGAGCGCCTTCTCGTTTTTCGATCCGATTTTTTTAAACGTATCCTTTATCTTACTCATTTAGCGTCACCCCCAGAACTTTTGCTACCGTGTTGATGTCCTTGTCACCCCGGCCGGAGAGGTTTACGACGATGATCTCGTCGCCGCTCATCTTCGGGGCGTTTTCGACCACCCAAGAAACGGCGTGGGCGCTCTCCAGCGCCGGCATAATCCCCTCGAGCTCCGTCAATTTTTGAAAGGCGTCAAGCGCCCCCACGTCGTCGGCACTCTCGTATCTCACCCGCCCCAGATCGTTAAGCAGGCTGTGCTCCGGCCCCACCCCCGGGTAGTCGAGCCCCGCCGATATCGAGTGGGTGTGGAGGATCTGGCCGTTTTTGTCCTGCAGGACGTAGGACTTCGACCCGTGGAGGACGCCTATCCTCCCCCTCGAGATCGATGCGGCGTGTCTCTCCGTATCTATCCCGTCCCCCGCCGCCTCCACGCCTATCATCTTAACGTTTTCGTTTCCCACGAAGGGATAGAAGAGGCCCATGGCGTTGGAGCCGCCCCCCACGCACGCCACCAGGTAATCGGGGAGCCTTCCCGTGTAGTCTTTGACCTGCTTTTTGGTCTCGGCACCTATCACCGACTGGAAGTCCCTTACCATCATCGGGTAGGGGTGGGGGCCCGCCACCGAGCCTATAACGTAAAAGGTGTTTCTCACGTTGGTGGCCCAGTCCCTTAGCGCCTCGTTCATGGCGTCCTTCAAGGTGGCGGAGCCGGAGTCCACAGGGGTCACCTTTGCCCCAAGAAGCTTCATCCGAAAGACGTTGAGGGACTGCCTCTCGATGTCCTCGGTTCCCATGAAGACCTCGCACTCGAGGCCGAACAGCGCCGCCGCGGTTGCGGTCGCCACGCCGTGCTGCCCGGCTCCGGTTTCTGCGATCATCCTCTTTTTCCCCATCCTCCGGCCCAGGATCACCTGGCCCAGGGTGTTGTTTATCTTATGGGCGCCGGTGTGGCAGAGATCTTCCCGCTTGAGCCAGACCTTCGCCCCGCCCAGGTGCTCGGTCAGCCGCTTCGCGAAGTAGAGGGGCGTGGGGCGGCCCGCGTAGTTTTTTAGGTACAAGTCGAGCTCGGTGAGGAGGGCGAGGTCCTTCCTGTTTCTCTCGTAGGCCTCCTCGAGCTCCAATATCGCCGGCATCAGCGTCTCGGAGACGTACCTCCCTCCGTACATGCCGAAGTGTCCCTTGCTGTCAGGATACTGCATCTTCAATATCTCCTTTTAACTGTGCTCTTTTCAATGACGCCCCGTTTAATGACGTTCCTTTTAACGATGCTTCGTTTAGTGACGTTCCTTTTAACGATGATTTTCGAGCGTTCGTGATGAAACGCTCGAGCTTTTGGTGGTCTTTTACGCCGGGCTCACTCTCCACGCCGGACGCCGCGTCCACGCCGTACGGGGCGTACTCCCCGACCACCCGGCCGACGTTCTCGGCGCTGAGCCCCCCGGCGATGATGATTCTGTAATCCGGGATATATTTTTTGACCAGATCCCAGTCAAAGCTTGAGCCCGTTCCTCCGGGGGTCCCGGGCCGGTAGGTGTCCAGGAGAAAAGCCGTCCCCCCTTTATAGGAGGAGATTACCTTAAGGCTCCCGGCGTCCTTGACCCGGATCGCCCTGATGACCCGAAAGGGGAGGTCACTTAAAGATTCATCAAATTCGTCCGGCCCGCCCGGCCCGTTTGGATATATCTGGACGGCGTTTAAGCCGCACATCTCGGCCGTCCGGACGATCCGATCTGCCGGCTCGTCCACGAAGACCCCCACGGTCGAAACAAACGGGGGGAGTTTGGTTATTATCTCCAGTGCCACCTCCGGAGTCACGAAGCGAACGCTCTTCGGGTAAAATATAAAGCCGAGGGCATCCGCCCCGAGCCGCGCCGCAGCCTGGGCGTCCACCTCGTTTGTAATCCCGCAAATCTTGATACGAATTCCCATGATCTGAATAAATACCTTAAAAAGTCACCATGTTTTTAAATCGTCTATAGCTCCAATTTATTAATGCTTCCTCTCGTCCCTGCAAAAACCTGACGACCCTTTACTCCCCGGCTGGCCTGCTCATCCGAGGCCCAGAAGTTCCCTCATCTTTCCGCCTATATGCCTCGCCCGCATGAGGCTCTCTCCCACGAGGAATGAGTGAATGCCGGAGCGCATCAGAAAATCGATGTCGTCAAAGCCGTTGATTCCGCTGGCGCTTACCACGGTCTTCTCCTCCGGGATCGTCTTAGAGAGATCTATCGATGTGTTGAGGTCGGTGGTAAAGGTCTTGAGGTCCCTGTTGTTTATACCGATAAGCTTTGCCCCCTCCATCAGGGCGGTCTCGACCTCCTTTGCGTCGTGCACCTCAACGAGGCAGTCCAGGCCCAGCTCTTCCGCCGTATCGAGGAGCTCCCTCAACAGGTCCGGCTCAAGGATTGCTACTATGAGGAGAAGGGCGTCGGCGCCCAGCGCCCTCGTCTGGTAAATCTGAAAGGGATCGACGATAAAATCCTTGCGAAGAACCGGTATCTTTGTTCTCTCTTTGGCTTCGACGATGAACCGATCGCTTCCGCCGAAGAACTCCGGCTCAGTAAGAACCGACACCGCGGCCGCGCCGTTCTCCTCGAAGGCAGCGGCGAGCCCTCCCGGGTCGATCTCATTTCGGATAACCCCCGCCGACGGGCTTTCTCCCTTCACCTCGGCGATGATGTTTATCTTCCGTCCGGAGTTGAGGGCTTTAGTAAATCCCCTGGGCCTCTCCATATTGTAGATTCGGCCCTTGAGCTCCGAGAGCTTCACGTCCCTTTTCAGCGTCTCTAAACGCTCTCGCCGCCTCGAGACTATCCTCTCGAGGATGTTTTTTCCGCCCTCTGGCTTTCTTTTATCCATTCTTTTGACCGTGAGCCTTTGTAAACTCCACGAGCCTCTCAAGCGTTTTATTTGCGCGGCCGCCATCTATGGAGTCCGCCGCCATCTCGATTCCGGCCTCGAAGTCGGGGGAGAGTCCCGCTACGATCAAGGCGGCGGCGCTGTTTAATACGACCACGTCCCGCTTGGGACTGTCGGCTCCCTTTAAGATGCTCTTGATGATAAGGGCGTTTTCGGCGCTGTCGCCCCCCCTGAGATATTCGAGCTTCGTGGTTTTTAGGCCGAGCTTCTCCGGCTCCACCGTGAAATTCTCTATCCCGCCCTCCTTCAGGTACGAGACGGCCGACGGCCCGGCGGTGGTAAGCTCGTCGGTCCCGGAACCGTTGACAACCATCGCCCGCTCCGACCCCAGGGCCTTCAGCACCTCTGCAATCACCTCCACGAGGCCCGGATCGTAGACGCCGAGGAGTTGGGCGCTTGCCCCGGCGGGATTGGTGAGGGGGCCCAGGATGTTGAAGATGGTCCTTATCCCGAGCTCCCTTCTCGGGCCGACGGCGTGCTTCATCGCCCCGTGGAGCTTCGGGGCGAAGAGGAATCCGATCCCCACCTCCTCAATGCATTTCTCGAGCTCTCTGGGTTCGAGATCGATGTTTACCCCCAAGGCCTCCAGGACGTCGGCGCTTCCGCACCTGCTAGAAACCGACCTGTTGCCGTGCTTTGCGACGACGGCCCCGGCGCCCGCCGCCACCAGCGCCGCCGCGGTGGAGATGTTAAAGGTGTTTTTGCCGTCCCCGCCGGTCCCGCAGGTGTCGATTACGACCTCCCCGTTTGCGACCTTCGGCTCGATTTTCGTCGCCTTTTCGCGCATGATCGCCGCCGCACCGGCAATCTCGTCGACCGTCTCGCCCTTCACCCTCAATCCGGTTATGAAGCCGCCGATCTGGGCAGGGGTGGCCTCGCCGCCCATGATCTGGCTCATAGCCCCCTCCATCTCGCCCCGGGTCAGGTCTTCACCCGAGGCTATTTTGTTTAATGTTGACTTGATCATGATTTTTTCCCCTGTTTACTATTTCAAGAAAATTTGCCAAAAGCTCCTTCCCGTAATCGGACATGACCGATTCGGGATGGAACTGGATCCCGTACACGGGATGCTCCTTATGTTTTATCCCCATTATCTCGTCCCTTTCAGTCCTCGCCGTCACCTCGAGGCAGTCCGGAAGCGACTCGGTATCGACGACGAGGGAGTGGTAACGGATAGCCCGAAAGGGATTCGGGATCTCGATGAAGAGCTCGTCGTCGTTGTGGAATATCATGGAACTCTTGCCGTGCATTATCCTCTTCGCCTTAACTATATTTCCGCCGAAGGCGGCGCCTATCGCCTGGTGGCCGAGACACACTCCCAGGATCGGCTTGACGCCGGCAAAGCGCCTGATCAGGTCGATCGTGACGCCCGCCGATTCGGGACCGCCCGGCCCGGGAGACAGGACGATGAAATCCGGGTCTATCTTCAACGCCTCGTCGACCGAGATCGCGTCGTTCCTGTAGACCTCCATCTCCTGGCCCATCTCCCCCAGGTACTGAACCAGGTTGTATGTAAAGGAATCGTAGTTATCTATCACGAGGATCATCTCTTTATACCCCCTATCTCTATCTGAGCTTCATGTTCTTTCTGACCATCTCCACCGCCTTCAGCATCCCCTTGGCCTTGTGCTGGGTCTCCCTGTGTTCCATCTTCGGGTCGGAGTCGTAGACTATCCCCGCCCCCGCCTGCAGGTAGATCTTCCCGTTCATAATCAGCATCGTCCTTATCGTTATGCACATGTCCATATTCCCGGAAAAGCTGAAATACCCCACCGCCCCCCCGTAGGTGCCCCTCCTCACCGGCTCGATCTCCTCGATGATCTCCATTGCCCTCACCTTGGGCGCCCCCGTCAGCGTGCCGGCGGGAAAGGCGGCCCTAAGGACGTTAAACGAGTCGTACCCGTTTTTTAGCCTCCCCTCCACGTCGGAGACGATGTGCATGACGTGGGAGTATTTCTCTATCCGCATGAGGTTTGTGACGTCGACGCTACCGAACTGGGCAACCCGCCCGAGGTCGTTCCTGCCGAGGTCAACCAGCATGACGTGCTCCGCCTGCTCCTTCGGGTCGGAAAGGAGGTCTTCGGTAAGCCTCTCGTCCTCGTCTTCCGTCTTTCCCCTGGGCCGGGTGCCAGCGATCGGCCTGACCTCCACCCTCTCCCCCTCCTTTCTCACAAGTACTTCCGGGGAGGAGCCGACGAGAGTCAGGTCTTCAAACTGAAGGTAAAACATGTAGGGGGAGGGATTGATCGTCCTCAACGCCCTGTAGAGGTCGAACGGCTCCACGTCGATCTCCATCTCGAAGCGCTGGGAGAGAACCACCTGAATTATATCGCCGTTGATTATATACTCCCTGCATTTATCCACGGCTTCGGTGAAGTCCTTTTCCTTGAAGTTCGAGTCTACGAAGAGGGGCACACCGTCGTCCGCCTTGAGCTGTGTAAGATCGAGGGGCTGGTCCAGCTTGTGGATCATGCGGTTTATCGTCGATGTAGCCTCGACGTATGAATCCTCGGGGGTCGACGACCCGTCCAAAAAGACATTCGCCACAAGCTTCATGGTGTTTCTCGTGTTGTCGAAGATGACGATGTTGTTGGGGATTATGAAGTATGAATCGTAGGTCTTGAGATCGTCCGCCTTTGAGTTCGGGATATTCTCCATGAATCTCACCATGTCGTAGCTCAGGTATCCCACGGCCCCGCCGTAGAATCTGGGGAGGCCGGGCACATCCACCGGGCGGTAGCGGTCCATGATCTCCTTCAGCTTTAACAGGGGATCTTCCTCCTTCGTTGAGTGGAGGAGCTCGCCGTCCCTCAAGACCTCGACGGTCTCCCCCTTCGATCGAAAAATCATCGCGGTGCCGATTCCGAGGAAGCTGTACCTCCCCCACTTCTCCCCCCCCTCCACGCTCTCCAGCAAAAACGACGGGGATGTGCCGTTGAGCTTCTTGAAGGCGGAGACAGGTGTCTCCAGGTCCGCCAGTATCTCCTGATAAACGGGGATCAGGTTTCCCTCCCTCGAGAGCTTCTCGAATTCCTGAAAAGTCGGTGTGATCATGTCTTGATTCCTTTGGTCTGCTTCTGAAAACAAAAAAAGTTGTGGACGATTCATATCCACAACTTTCAGGCCACAACTTTTGGGCGCAAAAAAACCGTGGAGAATGAGCTTCGTCCACGGCCTGAGTAATCAGCTATTTAAAAAAGATCAGATTTGGGCCGACGAACCTCTCCATATGTGGTTCTGCCACGCCCAAGAAAAAACCGAAACATTCTTGTCGAAAGTCTTGTTAAAAAATTTGCCGCTGATCAACATAAATACCTGAATATATACATTTAAAGGATAATTATATCGACTTCTTCTTCTATGTCAAGTATTTTTTACATTTGAGACTATTTTTTTTGAAGAAATAAATCACCCGAATTGCCGGTACTATTTGTTACCCATATTGCTTTAATACTATCTAAATTTTTTGATATTGTGCCCACATGTGAACCATCTGTTACAAAACAAGTTGATGTTGGATTACTCTCCCACATTTCAAACATCAGATTAGTTGGCTCAATACTCCATTTCACATCAATTATTGTTATTTCACCTTTTGTATTGTAAATACAGTTTCCAAAAGCGATAACGTTGTTGTCTGAATCAACAAATATTTTATCAAGCTTAATTGTTAATCTCTGTATTGACCCTCCACTGTACCATTGAAATGTTCCTTTCCAATTTCTGGGAAGGTTTTTTGCAATATAATCGGGATCGGAAGTTACATCAAAACCGGATGGCTTGGTAGCAATACTTGAGCATCCAAGTATGGAAACTA
>CAZIWT010000094.1:0-14397 GCA_964542895.1 uncultured Thermodesulfobacteriota bacterium | reverse complement strand
GTGCTAACATAATAATAAAGCAATCCCGTCTATATAGCAAGGGGAAAAAGCAGAAAAAAAATGTCTTTGTTGGTAATAATTGGGGAATATTATAGAAATACTCGATTTAGGTGAAAAATACTTCGAATATCAACCAATATCTCAAAAATCCTCGACTCGACAATTTTCCACTACCCACATCATAAACCATGTAAAATTACATCCGTTCAAAAAAACGGTCACGCAAAGCTTATGTCGTACTCCTCGACGTGGAGATCGGGCACACTCCTGATTACGACCCTGGCACCGAGGTATTCCTCAAGCTCAAGAAGCTGCTCCTGCTCGTCATCGTAAAGGAGGCCCGCCACATCCGGGTTTACCATTATGATAACCTTTTCCGAGTTCAGCCCCTTTGTGCCCTTGACGAGCTCACGAAATATCTCGTAGCAGACGGTCCTTACCGACTTTACGTAACCGTGCCCCTCGCAGTAGGGGCATATATCCGTCAGCGCGTGGGTGATGCTCTCCCTCGTCCTCTTTCTGGTCATCTCAACCAGACCGAGCTCCGATATCTTCAGGATATTCGTCTTCTTCTTGTCCGTCTTCAGGGCCTCGTCCAGCGCCGTGTAGACCATCTCGCGATTCTGCGCCTTCTCCATATCTATAAAGTCTATGATGATCAGCCCGCCGATATTTCTGAGCTTGAGCTGATACGCTATCTCCTTTACCGCCTCCAGATTCGTCCTCAAAATCGTATCCTCCAGGTCCCTCTTTCCCACGAAGCGCCCGGTGTTGACATCGATGGCGGTCAACGCCTCGGTTATCTCAATTATTATATACCCCCCCGACTTCAACCAGACTTTTTTGTCCAGCGCCCTCTTTATCTCCATGTCGAGCCCGTATTGGTCGAAAATGGACTTCTGTCCGTTGAAAAACTCTATCCTCCTCGACACCTCCGGGAGGAAGTTTTCCGCAAACTCCAGCAGCTTGGTAAACTCCTGTTTGGAATCGACCACGAATCGATCCACGTCCTGGGTCAAAAAGTCCCTGACGAGCCGGTGCGGGAGATCGAGCTCCCGGTGGATCAGAGACGGCGAGGGAGCCTTCTCCTTTTTCTTCAGTATCGACTCATATAGCTTCAACAAGAACTCCATATCTTCCCTT
Organism: uncultured Thermodesulfobacteriota bacterium; assembly: GCA_964542895.1. Taxonomy (GTDB): domain Bacteria; phylum Desulfobacterota; class Zymogenia; order Zymogenales; family Zymogenaceae; genus Zymogenus. The sequence goes on along the minus strand of CAZIWT010000094.1, from coordinate 13,254 downwards.
ATCTCCTCCTCGCTTTTGCCCCACCCCGCCGTCCTTACGATAAAGCCGGTCCCCTGGGGCTTTATCTCCTCCACGATCTTCTTCAATCGATTCCGCTGTCCCTCATCCTCTATGCGCCGGGAGACCCCCACCCGATCCACCGTCGGGAGGAGGACGAGGTATTTCCCGGGAAGGGAGATATGGGACGTCACCCTGGCCCCCTTTCCCCCGAGGGGCTCCCTCGCAACCTGAACCAGCACTTCCTGCCCCCTCTTGACCATCCCCTCGATAAGCTCGCCGTCGCCCGCAAATGAGGGCTTTCCCCCGGAAGCGCCCTTGGGAGCGACTTGTCCGCCGTCCCTCATCCCCCCGGCGCCTCCCATTCCCACCAGGTCCTCCAGCTCGTCGAAGTCGTCGTAAAAATCGGTGACGTAGAGAAAGGCGGACTTCATAAGGCCGATGTCGACGAACGCCGCCTCCATCCCGGGAAGCACCCGCTCCACCTTCCCCTTGTAGATATTTCCCGACACCCCCAGGTCTTTGGGCCGCTCTATGTAAAGCTCGGTCAGTACGCCGTTCTCCGTGACGGCCGCCCGGGTCTCCCAAGGGTGGGAGTTTAATATTATGCTCTTTACCATCTTTAAAATTCAGTCCGGTAAGGGAATCAGATTTTACGACCCCGTTGTCCCTCCAACGTCCCCCTCCTTGACGACAGAGAGCGATCTCGCCTCCCCCTCCGGCATACCGAAGATCGTAGACACGGCCCTGAAGGGGCTGGGGGAGGAGCCGTTTATCGTCTTCATCTTGAGCCTTATTACTCCACCGTCCTCGAGAAGTTCGATATCTTCCACATATTTCCTGATATCGATCCGTTTATCCCTCCCCTTGCTTTTATACTCGTACCAGGCCTCGTCCCTTTCGAGAAATTCGGATATGCTCACGGCCTCGTCTTCGAGGTCGGGGCCGACTCCGTTGTGGGAGATTCTGTAAACCGGATCAGGAATCTTCGAGATAAAATCCCTGACATCCTCGACGGGACCTACTGCGGAGCGTATCCCTATCCCCATTGGGAGCGTCTCGTTTATGCTGGAGACAATCTCGTCCGGATCGATCTTTCTGGTAAGCTCGACGAAGAACGGCTCCGCCAAAGCCTTAACCCCGACCGGGAGCGCCCCCCTGAAGCTTACCCTCGGCTTGGGATTGAATCCCTCGCTGTATTTTAACGGGAGGCGGGCCCTTATCATCGCCCTGACTATCAAAGAGGCGGTCTCTAGGTGGCTGAGGAAGCGGATGTCGCCCCTCCGGGAGTAGAAGAGGAGATATTTCAGCCGCTCCCCTTCTGCGGCGGCGGTCCCTTCCCCCAAAGACGCGGCCTCGGCCGTGGAAGCTGCCAAGTCTTCCCCGAAGACGTTTTTGATCCCCTCCCCGCAGACGCCGCAGTTCGTGCATTCGCCCCTGACGCAGTCCTGAGTCGTCTCCTCCCGATGGGCCTTTTCCCTCTCTCCCATCAGGAATTTTCTGTCGATCCCCGAATCGATATGATCCCAGGGAAGGGGGGATTGTCCGTCGAAAACGGCCCCGGCGTACTCGTTTATGTCAAGCCCCGAATCGTGAAAGGCCCTTTCCCAGAGTCCGAAGTCGAAGTGCTCCGTCCACCCGTCGAAACCGCAGCCGAGATCGGAGGCCCTGATGACAACGTCCATAAGCTCCCTACCACCCCGGGCGAAGGCGGCCTCGACGAGGGTCATATACGGATCGTGAAACTTGAGCTTCACCCCCTCCTTGACAAGGGTCTTACGAATCATCCCCTGGCGCCTCTTGATCTCCTTAACCCCGATAAACCGCTCCCACTGAAAGGGGGTGTGGGGCTTCGGTACAAAGGTAGAGACGGAAAGGTTTATCCGCCCCCGCCTCGATGACCTCGATGACGTATGCCGCCTCGCCATCCTCCTGACGAGCTCTATCAGTTCCTCGATGTCATTGTCGGTCTCGGTGGGGAGGCCTATCATAAAGTAGAGTTTTATCAGATTCCACCCCGCCCCGAAAACAATATCGATCGTCCTCTCGATCTCGTCCTCGGTCACGTTCTTGTTTATGACGTCCCGAAGCCTCTGGCTTCCCGCCTCAGGCGCTATCGTGAACCCGGTCTTTCTCACCTTTTTTATCTCATCGATCATATCATTGGTCAGGGTGTCCGCCCTGACCGACGGGACGGAGAGGGCGACGCTTCTTTTGCCTACGTCCGTGTTCAGTGCCCTCATCAGGCTCCTTATTATCGACGAGATATTCGAATGATCCGTGGCGGAGAGGGAGAGGAGCGAGAGCTCTTCCATCCCGGTGACCTTAAGGGCTTGCTTCGCGACGTAGAGGATATCTTCGACAGACCGCTCCCTCACCGGCCGGTTGACGAACCCGGCCTGGCAGAACCTGCAACCCCGCCCGCATCCCCGGGCTATCTCCACGTTGACGCGGTCGTGGACCGCCTTTACGTTCGGAACCACCGGGGAGAAATAGGAAGACCCGGTAAAAAAGCCACCGTTGATATCCCTCAGAATCCGCCGCCTCACCCGACGACCGCCCCCGGATTCGCCTGAAATATCAACCTTCTCGGCAACCTTTTCTGCCTTCCCCCCGCCCCCCGTATAGACCATCCCGGAAAAGACACTATTTTCTCCCCCCTCGGCGGACTTTCGGCCCTTATATACCGGCTCGTAAAAGCTCGGTACGTAAACGCCCTCGATCTTTTCGAGGGCGGACAGGATTTCATCCCGATTTTCCCCAAGGGGTTTAATTTTCTTCAACGTATCGCAGATCTCCACGGCCGCCTCCTCCCCGTCCCCCACAACCACGGCGTCGAAGATACCGGCCACAGGCTCCGGATTCACCGCCTGGGCGCCCCCGGCGACGACAAGGGGACAAGACCCGTCCCTATCCGAAGAAAGGTGGGGAATATTAGCGAGCTTAAGCATATTGACGACGTTCGTGTAGGTAAGCTCGTACATGAGGGAAAAGCCGATGACGTCAAAATCCATGAGCGGCGTCTTCGTCTCCAGGGAGAAGAGCTCTACACCCATATCCCCCATCTTCACCGCCATATCCGGCCACGGCGCAAAGACCCGCTCCGCATAAACCCCGGGTAGCGAGTTCAGCACGCTATAGATGATTGAAATCCCCTTGTGGCTCATCCCGATCTCGTAGACCTCCGGAAAAGCGAGGGCGAACCGGAGATCACCCTCTTTGGGGGGGATCGAGACGGAGTTTACCTCCCCCCCGATATACCTCCCCGGCTTTGACACCTTAGGCAGGGCCGAGGCCAAAAAGGTCTCTATATTTTTATCGTTCTTCATTCATCACCCCAGGCGACCCGGTAGACCCGCACCTGTCCCTTCCCCTTTATCCTGATCTTTTCCTCCACCCGCTTTGTCGAGACCGCACCCTTGACCTTGGAGTTCACCTCGCTGGTGATGAGGATCTCCCCGTAGCCCGCCTTATCCACGAGGCGAGATGCGAGGTTGACCGCATCGCCGATAGCCGTGTACTCCATCCTCTTGGGCGAGCCTATATTGCCCACCGTCACCTCCCCGAGGTCCACACCTATCCCGAGCCCGAGAATTACCTGGTCGTCATTCTTTCGCCTCTCGTTTATTTCCGATACCCTCGCCTGCATCTTCCTTGCAGCGTTTACCGCCCTCAAGGGATCGTCCTCGCTGGGGATGGGCGCGCCGAACAGCGCCATGATCCCGTCGCCGATATATTTATCGAGGGTGCCGTCAAAGGAGAAGATGACGTCGGTAAGGGCGGAGAAATACTCGTTCAAGAGACCGACCACATTGTGGGGCGCCATGCCGTCGGTGGTTTGAGTGAAGTCCCTGAGGTCGCAAAAGAGGACCGCCACCTCGAGGTTCTCCCCGCCGAGCTCGACCTTTTCAGGATCGGACATTATCTTGTCAACAAGGGCCTGGGAAAGGAATCTCCCGTAGGCCTCCCTGGTGTTCGCCGCCCTCCTGCTCTCGTCGATCATTATACAGTTCTGAATGGCCATGGAGAGCTGGGACGAGAATGTCTCCAGGAGTCGAAAGTCCTCGGATGAAAAAAGCTCCCCCTTCTCCTTTCCGGAAAGACCCATTATACCCAATATCCCGTCCCGCCCCCTGAGCGTCATCATAAGCTGCAAATCCCTTCCCCTCCCCTCCTGCGGATTCGGCTCGAGCTTGACAACCGTGGTGGAATCATCGATGTACTGTCTGACCCAGCTCTGGGACGGGAAAACAATCTCCCTCTTTATCGGTATGCCGTGGGCGACCTTTACCCGAAAGGCCCTCTTGGACCGGTCGAAGAGGGAGATAACGCTCCTCTTGATACCCATGACCTCGTTCAGGGCATCGAGCGACGTCCGCAGGAGGACCTCCAGGTCTATGATGGAGAGGAGATTTCGGCTGTACTCGGAGATAATCCTGAGATGGGTGAACTTCTCCCTGAAGATAAACCTGTCCACCGTGTCCTGAAACCACTTTCTCAACGGCTCGTAAAGGGCTCCCACGATGATGACCGGTATCAAAGCGGCCCAGGTGTGGCTTATAGGGTGCTCTATCCCGAAGATAATCTTAATGATCGATACAAGTCCGATATATATGGAAACGAGGGAGGTGACCAAAAGGGTGTATACGATCATCCTGTTCAACAGGGCGTCTATATCCATCAGGCGATATTCGGTGACGGCGAAGACCATCGAGACGGGGAAGAGAAAGGATAAAAAGAGAAAGAGGTCGTACCTCCCGTAATAGAGTGCCGAAACGCCTATAAGCTCCAGAAAAATAAAAAAGAGAATCAGAGGCACGGCGCCCAGCACGATCCCGAGGAAGAACCACTTCACCTGGTTCTCGACCTTCTTTAACGGTGAGGTGTAAAAGGAGACAAGAAGAAAAAATATACCCAGACCGAAGTACAAAATAAAGGCGACGATCAAGACCGGCAGCACAAAATATTTCACGGACGACAGCGGAATCGTAGGATCGATAAGATAACGGCATGTGTAATATGAAGCGACGGCGGCGGCCGCCAGGGCGGGAGTGTAGAAGAACAGGCCGATACCTTTTGTAACCGCCCTCTTTCTGGGGAAGATATACGTCAGGTGAAGAAACAGCGGCGATACCGCGACCGCACTGATTATGATGAGAACGATAAAAAATGTGCGAAAAAAGGTGATCTCCCTTGCGGCCAGGAGAAATAGAAAGAGGGCAAGAAAAAAGGAGATAAGGAACAGAAGGAAAACGGTGGTCTTATATTTTTTCTTTATCAGAATAAAGAGGAGAAAACCTATCAGCAAAAGGGAGGCTATCGCCATCAAGAGGTTCGTCGGAGAGAGGGGGGCCCTCTCAACCAGCACAATTACATCCCTCGGGCCCGCCTCGCTCAATACCCTCAACTTGATCCCGTCGTCGATGTCGGAGTTGACTATCCTCCTTTCAAGATTGTAGAAGCCGGTTATTTTATCCCCCCCCCAGCCGATGATCACATCCCCGGCCGCAAGCCCGGAATCCTCCGCCGGGCTTCCTCCCCTGACGTCTTTAATGGAGAGGTCCTGTCCAATCGAGACGCCGATACCCGGACGGGGATAGAAGAGGGCAAATCCGACTACCAATAGAAAAACGAAGAGGAGACAACAGGCCGCAATGAGAATCCGCCTCTTTTTTTCCTCGATGCTTTCGAAAAACTTCGTTACGATCCCCCTCCACTTTAGATTCTTTCTAATAGTGCCCGCCGACTTCCTGATGGATTTGAAGGGGGAAGAATCTCGATATTTGCTCCCGGCGTCTTTCATTCAAACTTTTCGCCCGATATTTTCAAGTAGAATGATCAGTCCAATCGAATTTTATTCATAAAAGAGAAGTGTACCACGAACGAAAAGGGATGTCAACGAGCCTTCCGATAAACAGCGCCGTCGTTGGACGCTCAGAGGATAAGGGAGGCTCCAATCAAAATATTCCCGAAGAATCTATTGCCAAAGGGGGAGAAATGATTTAAAATGTTTATACTGCGAACATCCCAACGAACCTAAAGTGAAAATAGATGAAAGAGAAATTGAATAAGATAGTATAGAATATAATGATATTACCACAAAGGACACACATCCCGCCCAAAAAGCGGCTCCTCAACACAAAAAGGCGCTTGGCAGTGACGGCAATCGTATTATTTATCACAGCTTATTTCATTGGAGCCACAACCGGCGAGGAATCGACAAAAAACAGGGTTTCGAGGGTATCTGATCCCCTGAACATTTCCTCCTTTTTGCCGCCGGAAGGCTGGGTCAAGTGGGATTTCTACGGGAAGTCCCTCTACTCGCCGGTAAATGACAAGGATACCCGGATAGCCTATTTGGTCCAGGAAAACAAGAGCGGAAAAGGAGCGGAGGGGGAGAAGGTATCTGATCCCGAAGGGGAAAAGGGGCTGTCCGAAGACGTGAATCGCGGCAAAGGGGATGAAGACGCCGATCCTAACGCCGAAATTGCGGCGTTCAGGGACAAGAAGCTGTCGGAGTACAAGAGAACATTCTCCACCTCCAACTACTCCTTAATCGAGATAAAGCCGGTCGAGCTGAGGGGATACCCGGGGGTAATGTTGGTAGCCCTCGGGACGGAGTCCAACAAGCTCTTCGGAGGGAAGAACATCTGGATTGTGGAATACTACACCCCCACCCACACGGTCTCCCTGACCTTTTTCGGCACCGAGGATAAATTCAATGAATACAAAAAGGCGGTGGACGCCTCATTCCACTCACTCATAATATATTAGATGCGATTACCTCGTCCGTTTTTCCCCCCGTCTATGGCATTAAAAAGAAGGGGCATTTCTTCACAACGGAGATGGTGAAGGAGATTTTGCCTTATCACAAAAAAGTCGGGGGCCTTATTGAAGGTATTCACTATAGGACACAGCAACCACGATTTTGCGAAATTTGTCTCTTTCCTCAAGGGCTCCCGGATAGAGATAATCGTGGATGTAAGGTCAACGCCCTACTCCAGATACGTCCCCCACTTCAACAAGAACAGGATAACAGCGCCCCTCGAGGATCAGGGGATGGAGTATCTTTTTATGGGCGATCGGCTCGGGGGTAGAGCGGACTCGGGTAAGGGAAAACCGCTCACTTTCCACGAGATCTCCCAAAGAGAGAGCTTTCATGCCGGGATAGAGGAGCTTATAAAGATCGCGGGCGAAAAGAGGACCGCAATAATGTGTTCTGAGAGAGACCCAAATCGGTGCCACCGAAAACACCTGGTCTCCCGGGAGCTGAAGAGGAGGGGGGTCGATGTGGTTCACATCCTCTCCGACTCGACGACTATCGCGGACGATGGTCAAAGCCCTCCGGGACTTTTTAAGTAGATATTTGGATAGATATTTGAATAGCTCTTTTAATAAATATTTGAATAGATATTTGAGAGCCGGAGAGGAGAGCCAAAGGGGGCTACCCGACCCTGTCTTCCCCCAAATCGGTCTCCCCGTCCCTTCTGGATACCGACAGCTTCGTATGGAGCTTGAAGAGCTTGGAGTTAAGCTCCCTCATCAGCTTTCTCAACCCCATCCTGTCCGTCCCCTTGAGGGACCTGAAGACGTCCTCGTTCTCCTCGATGACGAGGGCGTGGTAGAAGAGCTTTCCCCCCACCTCCTCCGAATCGTCCTCCTTTGCCACATCCTTCAGGCGGATAAACTCGTTGTAGAAATCCATAAGGTCATCCGGGCCCTTAAACGATCCCGATTGAAACACCATCAGCATATGACCCGTGGGGGCCGCCCATATCCCGCCCTTTCCCTCGGGGATATACGTTCCCATAATAAGGGACAGCACATCCTCATCGGCGATATTTTTCTTGTCGATCCCCCGCCAATCGGTAAGGACCGCTTTGAGGTAGTGGGACCTTCCCCCGTCGGTGTCACCGACCATAAAGAAGAGATCCCCCAGGTACCCGAGAAGACGCGCCCTCTTGCTTGAGGGGAGGGAGGGGTCGTCGAGCTCGCTTAAGAGCGACTCCTCCGCATCCTTGAACCTTCCCGCCTTCGTAAGCAAAAACCCAACCGGATAGCCGTGGACCGGTTTTATCTCCTCCTCCCCGAAGGCATCCACGATCTTCTGGAAAAAGGAGAGCTCAAGATCGCCCAGATATTCGGGGAGGTACGATATCGAATTTAAATGCCTCTTGATCGAGTTGAAGCCAGCCAGCAGCCGTGGGGGCGTGGTCCCCTCGTCTATTTGCAACTCGATGATCTTCAATATCTCCGCCTCCCTCCCTATATCGCCGTTTTCCGGGTACTGCTTGAGGAGGGATGCCATCTTGGTCTTCGCCCCCTTGAGGTTAAGGACCGCGATATCCTCCATCACCCCCTTGAGCTTCCTCCCCGGAACATCAAACAATGTCGGATTGTCGTCAATCATCGCTTACTTACGGGAAACGGCATCCTAATCCTGATCAGATAGAATATCCCCAGGGCCGCGCCCCCCTTGAAGATATCGGTCGCTATCGGGATCAGAAAGCCTATCTTAAAGGCGGACAAAAAAGCCATCTCCTTTCCCAAGAGATAGTTTGCCGAGAAATATAGATAGGGAACTCCGAAAACGTAGATAACCAAAACGCCCAACAAGACGCCCAGGGCGGGCCGGAGGTACCTCCCCCGCTCGGCAAAGAAACCCATTACAAACGAGGCGGGCACAAAACCGACCAGATAGCCGAACGTGGGATACAGGACGTAGGTCGGGCCGCCCCCACCGGTAAAGACGGGCAGCCCCGCAAGGCCGATGAACAGATACAGGATCTGTGACACCGCCCCTCCCCATGGACCGAGCATAAGTCCCGAGAGATAGACCAGGAGTGTCTGGAGGGTCAGGGGAACCCACGGCGTGGGGAGCTTGATGAAGGCGGACGCCGCCGTCAGTGCCGCGAATAGCGAGGCCAAAATATAAATCTTAAGTGATTTCGTCCTCTTCACGGGTATCTCACCTCAACAAGATACAATCCCTGGGGAGACGCCGTAATCCCCGCCGCGCCCCTGTCCCTTGCGTTCAAGATGTCTCCGAACTCCCCGGATCCGATCTTTCCCCAACCCACATCCACCAGCGTCCCCACGATATTCCTGACCATGTGCCTCAAAAAGGCGTTGGCCTCTATCTCTATCGAAATAAAATCGCCGTTCAATCTCTCCGCCCTGAAATCTTTCACGTCCCTCACGGTGCTTCCCGTCTCGTTCTTCCCCCCGACGAAGGAGGAGAAGTCGTGGCTGCCGAGGAGCATAGACCCCGCCCCGGTGACGGCATCCACATCGAGGCGACTGAAGAGGCTCCAGGCGTAGTTTCTCAAAAAGGGGGACGGCACCTTACCGTTGTAGATCAGATACCGATACCTCCTCGACAAGGCGGATCTCCTAGCGTTAAAACCTTCCTCCTCATCTTCAACGCCTGTAATCCTCACGTCCCCCGGCAACAGGGAGTTTAAGCCCCTCAAAAAGCTGCCGCAGTCTATCCCGCTCTCGGTCTTGAAATTCGCAACCTGCGCCAGGGCGTGAACCTTAGCATCGGTCCTCCCCGATCCGGTAATCCTCACCTTGCCTTTAAGCATTATGCCGAGACAATCCTCAATAACCCCCTGCACCGTCCTCTCCCTTGACTGCATCTGCCATCCATAGAAATGGGTGCCGTCGTAGGAGATGGTTAGCTTGATGTTCCTCATTTTAAATGAAAAAGAAGGGCAATACAACTATTACCGTTGCAAGGGCGAAGAAATCTGGGGTTGAAAAACGGACCTCCCTGAAGCTCGTCCTCTCCTTTCCGGTGGCGTACCCCCGGCAGATCATCGCGACCGAGAGCTCGTCCGCCCTCAAGAAAGAGAGGTTGAAGAGCGGAATCAATATCGGCACGAGCTTTTTCGCGCGCTGGACAAGGCCCCCGGTCTCGAAGTTGATCCCCCTCGATCTCTGGGCGTTGATGATCCTCTGGGCCTCGAGGAGCAGGATCGGCACGAACCTTATCGTCAGCATCATCATCATGGCGAAGTCATTGACGGGGACCTTGAATCGCTTGAGGGGGGACAACACCCTCTTTAAGGCCGTTGTCAGCTCCAGGGGGGTCGTGGTCAATGTCAGCATCGAAGAGAGGACTATAATAAGGAGTATTCTCAACGTGATGACGGTTCCGTTAACCACACCCTCGACGGTCACGTTCACGAACCCGATGGGAAAGGGCCTGATGGATCTTCCGGGCGTGAAGAAGAAATGGGCGCAGGCCGCAAAGAGAAAAAGCCATATAAACGGGGCCACCCCCTTCAAGACGTAACCTGCAGGGATCCTGGACAACCTTATCGCCAGAAAAACGATAAGCCCCATCAGTAAAAACTTGAGCGGGGCCTCGATAAAGAACAGGGTGACCATGAGGATCAACAGAATAAAAAATTTCACCCTGGGGTCAAGCCTGTGAATAAAAGAATCCTGGGGCATATATTGGCCCAGGGTTATGTCTTGAAGGAATTTCATGGATATCGATTATTTCTTTTTTTCATCTATGGAGGTGAGAACCCACTTTGTGGTGCTCATATCCCATTCAAATATCAAGAACTTCTTTTTGGTTATCATCCTCATAAGGGTGGTGGAATATCTTTTCTTCTCCTCATTCCCATCTTTATTCACCATATTAACGTCTAAAATTGCCCCCTTCCGTCTAATCATATACTTTTCAAAAAACGATATCTCCCCATTGCCGTTTAACTCTTCATCGTCAAGCGATTTTTCATTCTCCCTGATGTAATTGCTCATTACAAGGAAGACGGGCAGGCCCTCACTTGTAATCTTTTCCCCGGACGCCTTGGCCTTCTCGAGCTTGCCCTGCCTCTTTTCCAACCCCTCTATCTCCTCCCCGTAAATTCTCTTCTCAATATCGAGTTGAATTTTCTCTCCCTCCAGCTTGGTAACCTCTTTATTGATCACCGCTATTCTGTCAATAGCGCTCAACCTTTCATCGTATTTGTCCTCCAACCTTTTAAGGGCTCCCTTGTAGTTCGACTGTAATCTATCGAATCTCGGCTTTAGTTTTCTATACTGATTGGTCAGTTCCTCCAGCTCGAGCTTATTTGCATAATAACCGTGATCTTCCGCCGTCGGCACGTTATATCTCTCGAACTCCGCGATCCTCTCCCTGGCGCCGGCAATATCCTTCTCTATCTTCTCAATCCTCGATTTCTCCTTATTGAAGCTTTCCTTAAAACTTCCTATCTCTTTTTCACGCTCATCAACCACAACGCTCCTTTTGAGACTCTTCCCCTTAAATCTCTCAATATATCCCTCCTTCTCTTTATCAAAGGCGGAGAGCTCTTTATTTATTGCCTTGAGCCTCTTTGAAACCCTTGCATATGACCTCTTTTTTATCGCAATATCTTCCGTGACCTCATCGTATTCGAGCTCTCTTGTGTATTTGACCTTAAATTTGGCGAGGTTTTCCCTTAATCTCCTCTCCCCGGACATACCGTCACCGACATCGAAGTCCAGCTCATCCTCTGCCTTTACCGTTTCCCAGTTGGAGAGAGACGCCCCTTCAGGAAAAGGATTTTTCAGCTTGGAATTGAAGCCCTCCTTCTTAACCTCCACCAGGATTCGATTGATACCGTTGTCAAACTCCTCGATGGAAACCTCCCCCTTCGGCAGCGAGACCCAAACAACGAAACAGATCAAAATAAATACGGCGACGGGAATAAATATCTTTATCGATCTCTTAATCAGGTGGAAAGGGGATACCTTCTGTATGTATTTACCCATGGGAAGGCGTGTAACAAACCTGTCCGAGGCGAGGGATACCTCCATCTTATCTTTATCCACATCAACCGGTTGTTCATCCATATCCCACTTGGGAAAATCGGTCGAGATTCCGCCACCCGCCGTCTCATGCTCCTCCGTAAAAGCCCCAAATCCCGAGGTCTCTTTCTGTGCCTCAAATTCGATTCCTCCCCCTACCCCGGCCGTCCCGGGGGAACCTCCCGTCGGAACATCCCCGAGATCGATGTCGAATATATCGCCGACCTTGTCCTCGATCCGGTCAACCGTAGATGCGAATTCCTTTTTCTCATCATCAGAGGGGATTCTCTCTTCCGGAGATGCTTCCATCCCGGTTACTATTTGATCTCCACCGCGGGGGGCAACTCCTATGTCATCTATTTTTCGCTGTATGTCCTGGGCGCTCTCCTCCTCCGAAGCTGAAACCGTATCCTCACCTATTAATATCTCCTCCTCATCATCGAATTCATCCGTCTCCTCCAACTCGATTATTACCTCCTTATCGTTTTCCGTGTATCTCTCGGAAACAAACTCGAACCCCGCTTCACCCTTATCCGCCCTCGACTCGACTCCCGAGGGGGGCTGACTTTTCGAGAGGGCCTCACGCCGAGAATCCAGAACCGATCTACGCTCGATCTCCACCTCCTCCTCTTCCCCGGGGACCTCCAGAATAATCTCCTCCTCCGTGGATACCTCTATATCGACCTCCTCGCCTATCTCAAAATCGTCAAACTTCCCGCTTCGGAAAAGCTCTCCCCTGTCGACCAGCCCATCGTCCGGCTCATCTTCGATTTCTTCACCCCTCCCCTGAAGGTAATAGAGGATTTTTTCCGTTGTGTTCTTGTTTGCAATAATCGAGGTCCCCACGATGGGGGATTCATTAAAGTGTTTGGCCAGAAACAGCAGGAGCGACTGATGGGTGGAGTGGTCCGAGGCGATCTGCGAAAGGGCGTCCTCCTTCAGCCTCAAGATGGATTTTCTCGCCTCCTCCCTTACGTTGGCCACCTCGTCAAGAAAAAGCCTTGCCAGGACACGGGGGGGGGTGGGTGTGCCGTCGGGAAGAAGCCCTTTGGAGAGGGCAAGGCGTTCGTCTGAGGGAACACTTCCCTTCTGCAGAAGCTTGAGATACTCTTTTTCTATGCCTGCAATGGTCATTTTTAGAAAACTACAGATGGTTCTCTATAAGATATTCCGCTATCTGCACGGCGTTCAGCGCCGCTCCCTTCCTCACGTTGTCGGAGACGATCCACATATTGATGCCGTTGGGGATGCTGAAATCCTCCCTGATCCTGCCGACAAAGGTCTCGTCTTTGCCCGCGGCAACCGTGGCCAGAGGATATATATTATTTTTCGGATCGTCCACAACTTGGATACCGGGGGCATCCTTAAGGATCTCCCTTACCTCATCGGGTGAGAGCTTCTTTTCTGTCTCGATATTTACCGATTCGCTGTGGCCGTAGAAGACAGGCA
>CAZIWT010000093.1:12498-14409 GCA_964542895.1 uncultured Thermodesulfobacteriota bacterium | reverse complement strand
TCTGCTGTGAAGAAAGGGGAAGCCAAAACCGGATGGATAGATATTAGTAAAGGAGATCTAATCCGATTTTAAAAAATTAGTGTGCTGTTTGTGAGTGGTTTGATTCAAGTCAACAAGTTGTGCTGTGTTTTAATAAATCAGTGCGAGAGTTTTGTACGTGAGGAATATCGTTTCTGTGGTAGTGGATGATGTAAAAAAAGCAACTGCAACTGGAGACGAAATCTGATATGTCCCGTTTTCGCCCAGTTTTCAATGTTTGAATAAGAAACCCTATTTTGCCTTTCTTTGTCTATTTTATAATGGATTTTCTGTTCTTTGTCAAGGAGATTAATTATAACGGAATAGAGGTAAATAAAATCCAGTGGGAAGCTCCAGATGCCCGAATGAAAAGGAGAGGCCGTTTTTAGCCTCTGATTTTATTTCTTTCACCCTATTCTCTTCCTGACCGTGTCCCACAAGCCCTTGTTAAAAGACTTTCGTCCATGTTTATACTATTTAAAGGTGGTTTTTTTATAATTGTGAGTCTAGTTTACATGGTGTGAGTTGAAATAAAATACTTCAATAAGAAATAAGTAGCGTTCTAAATAAATTTTGTAAAGGAAAGTTTCATAATATAATTGTCCAACCATCCCCCCACCACAACACCGACCGGCACGTAAGCCCGCCGTCCGCCTTCATGAACTCGTAGTTGTCAACCTCGATTACTTTAAAGCCGGCTTCACTGATCCTCCCTGACGTCTCCGGAAATCCCGCGGGGACGAGGATTTTTCCGTTTGCAACGAGGACGTTTCCCGCTGGCCTCTCTTTCTCCGGGACCACTATCTTCCTCAGCCCCTCGATCTTTTCAAAGGCGGGATTTTCGAGAATCTCTTTCGTACCCACGACGGCATCGGTGGAGAGCGGCGTAATAATCGTCGTCAGGTGGAGGGCGCCGGCGAACTCCACCGTCTCGCCCGTGAGACCCCGCTCTTCGATTATCGCGATAAGCTCCTTCGCACCGGCGTCGTCGGTCCGCGAGGAGAGCCCGAAGAAGTATCTCTTGCCCAGCCTCAGGACGTCCCCACCGTCCACCGTGCCGCCGCTTTTCATCCGCCGCGTATCGATATCGATCATTGGGGAGATCGCCGCCATGACGGAGTCCGCCTCTCCCGCCCTCGTTTCGGCCCCCGGCCTCGTTATCACCGCAAGCCCCGGAAGAACCACGGCGGTGTCCTCGACGAAGACGCCGTCCGGAAATGCCGGGTCCGCCGGAAGAACCGTGATCTCGATTCCGAGGCTTTTCAGGGTCTCGATGTACTGTTCGTGCTCCCGCCTTGCCTCCTCGATCGATATGTCGGCCGACCTCCCCTTCTCCGAGAGCGCCCCGGTAAGCTCCTCCGATACCTCCCTCACAATTCCCCTCGTGTAGCGATAGTTCAAGAAATCGTTTTCAGAATAAGTCATGTATATATTGTCCTTTTTTCCAGCCTTCAAAAAATGGATATAATAGCAGATGCGCCGGCTTCCATCAATCTTTTATTGATAGAGTACCCCCCTTTTTCCTTGAACGTTTTTCCCCGCGGGGATATTATATAGAGGATCGAGATCGGTTATGGATAGGTAATGGAGAGATACGCGAGGCTTTTGGATTTGTACTTGGGGCACCCCCTGGGCGGCGGGGATGGGGATCTGCTCCTCGAGATATTGAAGCTCCTCTATACCCCGGAGGAGGCGGGGCTGCTTGCCGCCGTGGGCTTTGATCCCCGGACCGTGGAGGATATATCGGAGGCGATCCGCCTTCGGGAGGATACGGTAAGGGAGGTGGTGAGGGAGCTCCTTCGCAAGCGATCGATCTACTTTGAGAAGGGGGGAGGTGTCGTCCGCTACTCGCTCTACGAGCCTTTTCCGGGGCTGATGATGTTTCCCCTCATA
>CAZIWT010000093.1:0-12398 GCA_964542895.1 uncultured Thermodesulfobacteriota bacterium | reverse complement strand
TGTAAAAGGTGGGACGACGTTTCTCTTCGGCGACGCCGCCCGGTTTGCCGAGGACGCGGGCCTCGGGGCGCAGGTCAAAGGGGGAAAGGGGAGTGAACTTCTCAGTGCCGTTGGGAAGGGGATAGAGGAGGGGGTCGTCCTTATCACATCTAAATTTGCCGAGGGGGTTGAGTTTCTCTGCTGCGCCGATGCCGGTTCGTGCATTTTCCTTGAAGGTGTTAGGGAGTCGGTATTTCCGGGCACGGCGATAAACTCCGGGTTTGCGGTGAGGGTCACGGCCGCGGACTGCACGGGCTGCGGGACCTGCAGGGAGGTGTGCCCGGTCGGCGCCATAAGGATAGGGAACATAGCCAGGATCGACGACGAGAGGTGCATCGGGTGCGGGCTGTGTGTGAACATCTGCCCGCCGAAGGCGATGACCATGATAAAGGACAGGGGCGTTCAGGTGAGGCTCCCGAGGAACAAGGAGGAGCTGATGAGGCGGGCGCAGAAATAGGGTCGAGTCGTCGACAAAAAAATGGGCCGGGGGTTTTTGACCCCACGGCCCTTATCTCGCTTTACGTTTTTCAGCGATTTATATTAAGCCTTTGACAAAGGCTGTATATCTTTCTTTTATCAGCTCGCCTTGGTGAACTCCGCGTCGATTACGTCGTCGTCATCGGAACCGCCGCCGTAAGAAACGTTATCTCCGGCATCGTACCCGGGGTTTCCGCCTGCTGCGTTGCCGGATGCCGAGTTCGATGACGTGTTTGATGCATATAGCTTTTCCGACATCGTGTGGGACGCGCCCTTGAGCGCCTCGACCGAGCGCTCGATCCTCGCCGTATCCTCCGCCTTGATGGCGTCCTTCGCCTCGCCTATAGCCTTTTCCAGCTCCGAAGCGTCTTCAGGGGAGAGCTTGTCGCGGTTTTCAGTAAGGAGCTTTTCCATCTGGGACACCAGCATATCAGCCTCGTTTCTGGTCTCGACCTCTCTCCTCCTCTTTTTGTCCTCTTCGGCGTGGGCGTCGGCGTCTTTGACCAGTCCGTCGACCTCTTCCACGCTCAAGCCGGAAGAGGATGTGATGGTGATCGCCTGGGATTTTCCGGTCGCCATATCCTTTGCCGATACGTTGACGATGCCGTTTGCGTCGATGTCGAAAGTCACCTCGATCTGCGGCAGGCCCCTGGGGGCGGGCGATATCCCGCTCAGCTGGAAGTTTCCGATCGTCCGGTTTCCCGCCGCCATCTCCCTCTCGCCCTGAAGGACGTGGATGTCCACGGCCGGCTGGTTGTCCTCGGCTGTGGAGAATATCTGGCTCTTCTTTGTGGGAATTGTGCTGTTTCTCTCGATGAGCCTTGTCATCACACCGCCCAGAGTCTCGATTCCGAGGGAGAGCGGCGTCACGTCGAGAAGCAGCACGTCCTTTACGTCGCCGGTCAGGACTCCGGCCTGAATCGCAGCACCCAGCGCCACAACCTCGTCCGGGTTGACCCCCTTGTTCGGCTCCTTTCCGAAGATCAGCTTTATCTTCTCGGTAACCATCGGGATTCTGCTGGAGCCTCCCACGAGGATAATCTCGTCGATCTCTCCTGCGGTGAGCCCCGCGTCCTTGATGGCGCTCTTTAAAGGCTCGATCGTCCTCTCTATGATAGGGGCCGCCAGCGCCTCGAACTTCGCCCGGGTGAGCTTCATCAGAAGGTGCTTGGGGCCGTTCGCGTCCGCCGTGATGAAGGGGAGATTCACCTCCGTCTCCATCGCGGAGGAGAGCTCGATCTTCGCCTTCTCCGCGCCCTCTTTGAGCCGCTGGAGGGCCATCTTGTCTGCGGAGAGATCCACGCCCTGGTCCCTCTTGAACTCCTCGATGAAGTAGTTTATGAGGGCCTGGTCGATGTTGTCGCCGCCGAGGTGCGTGTCTCCGTTGGTGGACATGACCTCGACCACGTTGTCTCCCACCTCGAGAATCGAGATGTCAAACGTACCGCCGCCGAAGTCGAAGACCGCTATCTTCTCGCTCTTTTTGGAGTCGAGCCCGTAGGCCAGCGCCGCCGCCGTCGGCTCGTTTACGATCCTGAGGACGTTCAGCCCCGCGATCTTCCCGGCGTCTTTCGTGGCCTGTCTCTGGCTGTCGTTGAAATATGCGGGAACCGTGATGACGGCGTCCTTGACCTTCTCGCCCAGGTAGTCCTCCGCCGCCTTCTTGAGCTTTCCTATGATCAGGGCCGATATCTCCGGCGGGGAGTACTCCTTGTTGTCGATCTTTACCCTGACGTCGCCGTTTTCGGCCTTGACTATCTTGTAGGGGACCATCCCGGTCTCCTCGGCCACCTCATCGGCCTTTCTTCCCATGAATCTCTTTATCGAGTAGACGGTCCTCTCCGGATTCGTGACGGCCTGCCTCTTTGCGGCCTGGCCGATGAGCCTGGAGCCGTCGTCGACAAAAGCCACGACGGAGGGCGTTGTCCTTCCCCCCTCCTCGTTTATGATGATCTTAGGTTCTCCGCCCTCGAGCACCGCCACGACGGAGTTCGTCGTGCCCAAGTCTATTCCTATTGTCTTTGCCATATCTATTTACCTCTCTTTTAAGTTATTTTTTAGCACGTTTTTAATATAGTTACGATTTGTTGAATTTCAAGGGGCTCCGAGGGCTGTCGACCGGAGAATATTTTGTTTCCTACTCCACAATTTTTTTGTTGACAAAAAAACCTATAGTGGTAAACTGTGTAAATGACTGAATGACCATTCATTTTTTGGACCCGTTTTTTTATTAAACAGCCAATTTCCACGGCGATATCTAAAGCGATGTGGGGGGAGCCGAAAATAGAATTTGAAAATAAATTAGTATAAAAAAGGGAGGATATAATATGGCTAACTTACTGGTTGACATGAGGGATCAGCAGTTCAACCTCTACGAGATGCTGGATATCGAGGGCTTGAGCAAATACCCGAAATACGCAGAGTATTCTAAAGACCTCTACGATGCGGTTTTAAACGAGGCGGAAAAGCTCGCCGTAAACGACATCATGCCAACAAACGAGATCGGCGACAAGGAGGAGTGCACCTTTTCCGACGGCAAGGTGACCGTGCCGAAGGCCTTTCACGACGTCTACAAAAAGTATGCGGAGGGAGGCTGGATTACCGTGAGCGACGACCCGGAAGTCGGGGGACAGGGCTTCCCTGCGGTCATAGGTATCTGCTCCGGGGAGATTTTTTCCGCCGCGAACTTCGCCTTCAACATGTACCCCGGTCTCTGCCACGGGGCGGCCAAGCTGATAGAGATATACGGAACCGAGGGGCAGAAGCGCAAATATATGGACAGGATGTACACCGGCGAGTGGGGGGGAACCATGTGCCTCACCGAGCCGGGCGCCGGCTCCGACGTGGGGGCGCTAAGGACCTTAGCAAAACCGATCGGCGACGGGAAATACAAGATTTCAGGAACTAAGATATTCATCTCGGCCGGAGATCACGACCTCACCCCGAACATTGTCCACCCGGTCCTGGCGAGGATCGAGGGGGCGCCCGCGGGGACGAAGGGTATATCGATTTTTGTAGTGCCTAAGTACCGCGTCAACGACGACGGCAGCCTGGGGGATTTCAACGACATCCACACCGGAAACATCGAGCACAAGATGGGAATCAAGGGAAACTCCACCTGTACTCTCAACTTCGGCGACAACGACGACTGCATCGGCGAGCTCCTGGGCGAAGAGGGGAAGGGGATGAGAATCATGTTCAACATGATGAACGAGGCCCGTCTCGGCGTCGGCATCCAGGGGCTTGCCCACAGCAGCGCCGCGTACATGCATTCGGTAAACTACGCCAGAGAGAGGCTCCAGGGCTCCGACCTGGCGAACTTCAGAAATCCGGAGGCACCCCGGGTCCCCATCATCAACCACCCGGATGTGAGGAGGATGCTGCTGTGGATGAAGGCGCACGTCGAGGGGCTCCGCGCCCTGATGTACTGGGTGGCGTATTGTCTGGATGTCTCCGAGGGAACGGAAAACGAGGAGGAGAGGGAAAGGTATCACGGCCTCGTGGAGCTCCTGACCCCCATATGTAAGTCGTGGGGGAGCGACATGGGATTTCGCGTCTGCGAGAACGCGGTCCAGGTATACGGCGGTTACGGCTACACCTCCGAATACCCTATCGATCAATTTATGAGGGACTGCAAGATCGCGTCGATCTACGAGGGGACCAACGGGATCCAGGCGCTGGACCTCGTCGCCAGAAAGCTCGGCCAGAACAAGGGGGCGAACTTCGTGAACTTCATCACGGAGATAACCAAGACGATCGAGCAAAACAAGGGAAACGGCGCCCTCAAGAGCGCTTTCGCCGAGCTGGAGAAGGCAAAGAACACCCTCGCCGAGATCGGGGGCTTCTTCGCCCAGTGTGGAAAAGAGGGAAAATTCCTCGTGCCCGTAGGAAACGCCATGCCGTTTTTGGAGCTTATGAGTAACGTAACGCTGGGATGGCTCCTCCTCTGGCAGGCCTCCATCGCCAGCGAGAAGCTCGATGCGATCAAGAAGGACAAGGGGGTCACCGACGACGACTGGGCCGGGATGGCCGCCCTCTACAAGGAAAACAAGGACGCCTCTTACTATCAGGGCAAGGTTGCCGCGGCTAAATATTTCGCCGCCTACATGCTTCCCCACGTCGAGGCGATAGCAAAGGCGATCAAGATGGAGGATATGAGCATAATGGAGATCTCCGAGAACGCCTTCGCCGATATCTAATATTTAACTGAATTTGGGGCCCCCGTGTGTTTCGGGGGCCTTTTTTTGTTTTGACAAGGCGGTGTTAAAAGGTGTAAATTCAATTGAAAAAACATCTCCTTTTGAAAACTTTTGTTAATATATCAATGTGTCGGCTATAAGGCCTTTGAAGCCAAAATGATAGACGTTCACGTCCATACGAAGTTCGGCGACGGCAAGGATGCTCCGGCGGATATGCTCCGCGCCGCCAAGGGGGCGGGGATAAAGGTGTTCGGCTTTTCGGAGCACTTCCCGAGGCCCCCCGGCTACGACTATCCGACGGAGGATTTTAACCACGAGGCCCTTGCCTCCGGGTGGTTCGACTACGCCTCCGAGGTGAACAGGCTGAAGGCAAGTTCCGACGACACGCCCAAGGTCCTCTTCGGCACCGAAATCGATTACCTCCCGGACGAGGAGGCCACCCTTCGCGCCGAGCTCTCCGCCTTCAACTTCGACTTCATAATCGGAAGTGTCCACATGATAGGGAAGTGGGGATTCGATTACAACCAGAAGGAGTGGAAGGGAAAAGACGTCGACGCGATTTACGACGCCTACTGGGAGAACATGTTCAAGATGGTGGGAAGCTCCCTCTTCGACTTCGTGGGCCACCTCGACATAATCAAGGTTTTCAGGGATTTCCACCCGCCGAAGAGGGACCACACTGACTCCGCCAGGGACTTTCTGAGGGAGGTTGCAAAGAGGGGCCTGGTGATCGAGATAAACAGCGGCGGCCTGAGAAAAGCGGTAAAGGAGCTAACCCCATCGGCCGGGCTTATAAAGGAGGCGGTCGATCTAAAGATTCCCCTGACCTTGGGCTCCGACGCCCACAGGGTTCAGGACGTGGGCCATTATCTGTCGGAGGTTGTCGAGATGATCAAGGGCTTCGGCGCAAGGGAGGTGGTCTACTTCGAGAAGAGGGAACCGGTCGCCGTTCGGATATAGATATAGGTCGAGATATAGGTCGGTGTGTCGAGTCTCAAGCCGCCGGAGTTCTCCTGAAGGCCGGTTTGTGAAGAAAGCCGTCGTTGCCGAAAAAATATTGTCCCTCCCCGTTCCTCCGATGTCAATGCCCTCCCTCGATCAAAAAATCCATGATAACCGGAAGAGGGACGGTTTTTTCAAACCCGAACTAAGGAGGGGAAGATTTATATAAACAGGCCCTTTTCGATAATCGTCACGAGATGATGTCCCTGAAGTCGGATATTATCTTGACGATCCTGTCCATGTCGTCCTCTAACTTTATGATCTCAATGTCGTCGTCGGAGACCTTCTCCTCGGTAAGAAGCTTCTCCTTGATCCAGTCGATGAGCCCCGTCCAGTAGTCACTCCCCACCAAGATCACCGGGAACGGCTTTATCTTGTCGGTCTGGATCAGTGTTACCGCCTCGAAGAGCTCGTCCAGGGTCCCGAATCCCCCCGGCAGGACGACGTAGGCCATCGAGTACTTGATGAACATCACCTTTCTGCAGAAGAAGTAGCGGAAGTTCAGTTTCACGTTGGAGAAGTCGTTCGGCTTTTGCTCCATCGGAAGCTCGATGTTGAGCCCCACCGATTTCCCGCCCCCCTCCGCGGCCCCCTTGTTGGCAGCCTCCATTATCCCGGGTCCGCCGCCCGTAACGACCGAAAATCCCACCTCGGCGAGCTTTGCCGCCAGCTCCTCGGTGAACGTGTAGTAACTGTCGCCGGGCCTAACCCTCGCCGAGCCGAAGATCGATACCGCGGGCTCGATATCCGGGAGGATCTCGAATCCGTCCACGAACTCCGCCATGATCCGAAACATCCGCCATGAGTCCCGGGTGTTGATGGCGTTGATTACATATTGCCTCTCCCATCTGTCGGGCATTTTTTCTCCCCCGCTTTGTGATTGAAATAAGGCACCCGTTGGATATGAAAGGTGCCCCGACATGAGATTCTATCAGATTGGCTCGATTTGTCAATATCTCCTTCACTATCCGGCCTATCTCGCTTTTAATATTGACAATCGCATCAAACTGGTTTACGATTTAGGCCATGAAAACACTGAGAAACAGGGAGGGCGCATCGGCCCTCGCCGCGGTTGGGTACATCTTCGCCATACTCCTGATCATCTTCGGGCTGATAAACCTCTACTCCCTCGCGTCGCCCCAGGCGGCCAACAAGGTGGGGAGGATAGTTGTCGCCTTGATCTGCTTTTTCATGGGCGGGGGGCTGATCGTCTTTATAACCAAGAGAGTGACAAAGACTCCCGACAAGATGGAGGTGAAAGTAGTCCAGGAGATCGATCTTTCGGGGGATGTTGAAACGGAAAAGCTCTCTTGCAAGAACTGCGGGGCCAACCTCGAGCAGAACAGCGTCAAGGTGAAGGCGGGGGCGGTCTTCATCAACTGCCCCTACTGCGGAAGCTCATACCAGATCACTGAGGAGCCGAAGTGGTAGGAGAGTTGTGCCGTTGATTTGGAGATAGGGTCTTATTTTTATCTGTTCCCATTGTCCCCTCTCGATCGCTGTGTTTTCTATTTATATGTTCGAGGCGAATGGGCGGCCGGGGTGGATGGATCCCCGCGATTTTTTTGATCGTCTCAAAGCGGCGGGGTGGCCGATTCCGTCTCTTGCCAAGCTCTTGTATGGGAAAGCGGGATTTGATGTCTCTTAAATAAGCGAATCGACCGTTAAGGAGCAAAAATATGGCCAAACGGAGTGCAGAGCAAAAGGGTGACGAGAGGTCGATCCTTCCCATAAAGCCGGGGATGACCTTCGTCAACATCGGCATGGCGGTGGGGCTCGCGGTCCTTCTCACCATCATTATGAAGACCCTGGCGCCGATCTTAAAGCCGTTTTTCATCGCGCTGTTTTTAAGCTACCTCCTCTATCCGATCATAGAGTATCTCGTCAAGAAGAAGCTGCCGAAGTTTCTGGCCTACTCGCTAGTCTTCCTGTTGATCTTCGGCCTCTTTTACGTCCTCGGGGCGATCATAACGGTTCAGGTAAACGAGTTTGTCGATAACCTCGACGCATACAAGGCGAGGCTCACCGACATAATCACCCAGTTTACAGCCTTTCTACAAAAATACAGCATACTGGAGCGTTTCGGATTCGACTCCGACCTGATAGATTTCGGGGAGTTCTCCCCCCTAGAGAAGCTCCAGGAGCTGGTCCTTTCCAAACTCGACCTCTCCAAGGCGACCGGCTATATCGGGTCGAGCCTCGGCTCCTTCTTGGATATCGTGGCCAATATCCTCGTCGTGGCCTTCTTCATGATATTCCTGCTGCTGGAGATAGATCGGCTTCCCGCCAGAATAAAGTACGCCTACGGGGAGGACTCGGACCTCATCGTCGAGGTTATCGACGAGGTGAATAAGAGTGTGAGGAAATACCTCGTAATGAAGACGATAATAAGCCTCATTACGGGTGCGGCATACACGATAGTGCTGTGGATCGCCGGGGTCGATTTCTTTCTCCTCTGGGGGCTCCTGGCCTTCCTGTTGAACTATATCCCCTATATCGGATCGTATATCGCCACGGCCTTTCCGGTCGTCGTGGCGCTGATACTCCTCTCTCCCCTTTCGGCCCTGATAGTGCTGATTATCCTCCTCGCGATTCAGATGGTGATGGGAAACATCGTGGAGCCGAAGCTCCTGGGCAGGGAGCTCAACCTGAGCCCCGTCGTCGTCCTGATCTCCCTGGCGTTCTGGGGGTGGCTCTGGGGTCTTGTCGGGATGTTTCTCTCAATTCCCATTACCGCCACCATCAAGATAATCATGGAGTATATCCCGGAGACCCAGAACGTCGCCAGGCTGATGAGCGATGTGGTCGAGGTCCCCTCAGAGGACAAGATCGAGAGGAGGACCGAGAAGGTCACCATGGTGTTGAAAAGGGTAAAGGAGAGGCGTCAAGGGAAGGAGACGGTCAAAGAGGACTCCGAAGGGACGACTATAAAATCTGTGAAGAAGAGCGGGAAAAAGGAGAATTGATATTCGGCGTCCATCTCCAATGTCAGGGGGATGGCGTAGTGGGATGGCGGTTGGAGAAAGGCCGTTTTAAATCACGACGAATGACCACCCACCTCGTTATGCGGACGGTCGGTCCGAGTCGATTCAAGATCGCCCCCCGCCCCCATCCGTGAGACTCCAGACAGTCTATCCACACGATGCGGAATAGATAAAAAAGATGTCCACCGCATTAAACCGACAAGTGTAACGCCCTTCAACGCCGCACAAACGAAAATCCGCAACATCGATTCCCGAAAATATCGTTTAAGTAGGCCCACCTTCATTTACGATCAGCCGACGGCGGTCAATGCTCGATCTCCAGCGGCTGGAAGTCCCTCTCGAAGTAGGGGTGGTAACTCTTGGGGAGCGTCCTGTAGTCGACCCTCTCTATCTTGTCAGAGAAGTCGTGGGAGTTGTAGGTGTTCCAGAAGAGGACGACTTTCCCGTCGAATTCCCCCCTCGATGCGTGGTCGATCATCGCCGCCATCGCCTTTCCGGTGTATGTACCCTCGAGCTGAACCTTGTCGCTGATCTTTATAAGCCTTACGGCGTCCATCCCCACTTCGGTAAAGCGGGCGTAGCCGCGGCCGAGGTAGCCGTCGACTATCTCGACGTCATCCTCGGTGATCTTAACGTCCGGAAATGAGGGGTCGCACTTCATCAAAAGCCCATTCGCATCGTTGAAGTGTTTCTTTACGCTCTCGAAGCCGGAGTATTTAGGAGGGGAGACCGCAACCCCCCGAACCTTGATGTCAAGCCCCAGGGCCTTTATCCCCAGGGCGATTCCGGCGGTGGTGCCGGCGGAGCCGGTCGGGAGGTAGATGAGGTCCGGCTTTGGGAGCACTCCCTCCTCGATCTGGTCCGAGAGCTCGAAGAGGGCGCTCGCCGTTCCGATGACCCCCAGGGCGTTCGACCCGCCGGCCGGTATGAAATAGGGGGTGCGGCCGGAGATCACAAGGTGCTTTATCGAGTTCAATACAAAGGCGCAAAATAGGGTCGGAATCCCCCCGTACTGGTGCATCTCGACGTCAAGGAGTTTCTGGTATAGGAGGTTCTTCCTCACGTAGCGGGCGTTGGGCTGCGGAAGGTGCATAGATATCGGCCTCAGGCCCAGCTTATTAGCGAAGATCGCCGTGGCAAGCGTGTGGTTTGAGCCGGCGTAGCCGAAGGTGACCGTGTGTTTGAAATTCTTCGCCACCGCGTCCGCGAGGAGAAACTCGAGCTTCCTCAGCTTGTTCCCCCCGTATAGATCCGACGACATGTCCTCCCTCTTGATGAAGAGGGCCTTTTGCTTCAACGCCTTCTCGAGCCCCTTAAGGCGGTCGACGGGCGTCGGGTAGTTACCCAGAGAGACGTGGGGAATCTTCCCCTGAAGGGCGGTATAGGCGACAAAGATTGGATTTTTCCCTGCGTTATCGTAAATTTCGCTTCCGTTCATTGGAAATCCTCGGCCGAAATATATTTGTTAAAATTATATACACTGTAAGTGATAATAGCAAGGGACTAAAAAAACTATCTTAACCCTCAAATAGGTCGGCGACGGACAACGGGCGGCCCCGTCTTTATCGTTCAGCGTTTCCTCAATCGACCGTCTCTAGGGGCTGGTCCTCCTCCTCGAAGTAGCGGTGGTACGGCCCCGGGAGGCCGCGGTAGTCGACGTCCTTTATCTTCTCCGAAAAATCGACCGAGCTGTAGGTGTCTATAAATAGTACGTTCTTCCCTTCAAGCCTTCCCCCGGCCGCGTCGTCGATCATCGCCGCCATCGCCTTTCCGGTGTATGTGCCGTCAAGCGAAATATCGTCCGTCTCCTTAAGGAGCCTGACCGCGTTCATCCCCCTCTCAGTGAAGTGGGCGTAGCCGGGGCCGACGTAGCCCTCCACGACCTCCAGCAGCTCTTCGGTCAACTCGAATTCCTTGAAATCCGGGACATATCTGCCGGCGATATCTATCGCCTCGGTAAAGACTTTTACCGCCGTGCCGAAGCCGCACTCGGTCCTTTCCGAGACCCTGACCCCCTTTACCTTTGTCTTCAGTCCCAGGGCCAGGACCCCCAGCGCCACGCCGACCGCCGTTCCGGACGAGCCGAACGGCAGATATATCAGATCGGGCATAGGAATCGCCCCTTTGTCGATCTGGGATTTAAGCTCGAAGACGAGGCCGGAGGTCCCCAGCGCCCCGATCCCGTTGGAGCCGCCGGGGGGTATGATGTAGGGGGGGCGAAGCGTCTTTATGAGGTGCTTTGCGTAGACGTACGCCAGGCCCGGGTAGATCGTCGCCATCCCCGAGTAGTGGTGAAACTCCGCCCCCAGGATATTCTGGTACAGGAGGTTTTTCCTGACGTATTTCGCATTCGGCTGTCTGAGGTGCATCGATATCGGATTTATCCCCACCTCGCTTAAGAAGACGGCGCTTGCCAGCGTCTGGTTCGACCCGGCGTAGCCGAAGCTTACGGCGTGGCTCGCGCCTTTGGCCGCGGCATCCGCCAGGATGAACTCGAGCTTTCTTATCTTGTTTCCGCCGTATAGCTTGGAGACCCCGTCCTCTCTCTTTATGTAGAGGTTTTCGACCTTTAGCTCCTTCTCGAGGCCTTTGAGCCTCTCGACCGGGGTCGGGTAGTCACCGAAGCGGATGCAGGGGATGTTTCCTTTCAGCCGTGGATACGCCGAAAAGAGGGGGTGGTCGTAAGAGCTTTTATCCATCTTATTGTCTTAAGATTAAGATTTCCGATCAAGCGAGATTCGGTAAAAACGGCTTCGACGCCGTTAACCTAATCGAAAGAGCACGGCTTTTTCCGCTTCCGGACATCCAGATAGTTTTCTAAAGGCAGAAAACATCATTTCCGGTTTATCAGAATATTAATTTTCCTGATTCCGCTCAATCCATCAGTCCGCCAATCTCAGCTGTTATAGCTATTCAGGCCGCTCTTGTATCTATTATATAAAAGAATCTGAAAAAATTCGCAAAATATCGGGGTCACCAACCGTGACGACCGTTTATCCGCCCCCTGACCCCTTGGCTCAATGCACGGCAGCTCCATGAGCCGAAAAAAGACCAAATCCGCTTCTCGCTACTCGGCAAAATCATTTGTTATCTCCTTGAAGTCGACTCCCCTCCTTTTAAGCCACAATCTCATCCCGCCATAGTAGACGAAGCCGAGGACTGTCCAGACGCCGAGGAAGATCGTAAGAACCTTGCTCTCTTTATAAAGGTCGTTAGCCAGGGAGGCTATCGCCGCGAGAAAGAGGAGTATCCCGAAGATCACGGCGAAGTATAGGATCCACCCGGGGATCTTTAGCTGGGACCTTGCGTATTCCTCGGGCCTCTTCTTCTTCAAGAGGAGGGCCGAGATCTGAACCGGGATGTATATGAAGAGGCCTCCTATGGAGGAGCAGATCGCCAGCGATTTCAGGTCGATGTTACAGATTATCGCTATGATCGAGAAGGCCCAGATCATAGTCAGCATGTTGTGGGGCGTCCCGAATCTCTTGTTTACCCGTGTTAGTACCGGGGGTAAAAGCCCGTCTTTGGCCACTATCATCAGTGACTTTGGTGCCCACATGAAGGTCGCGTTTAGGGTGGTGGTAATGGCCAGGAGCGCCCCGCAGATTATGAAGTAGTGGAGGGGGATGCCTGTGAGGAAGGCCCGGGCTGACTCGGTCAGGGTCTTGTTGGCGCATACCTCCCAGCCGGTCACTCC
>CAZIWT010000092.1:0-14539 GCA_964542895.1 uncultured Thermodesulfobacteriota bacterium | reverse complement strand
CCAGAATCTGTTGTGTATATATTTGATTCATTTCAGACCTTTTGTTGCGTAACATTTTCGATGTTCATATTTTGCAGACACCTTTTTGCCGCCCGATATAGACTATGAATGGAAAAAGGATCCCAAGGGTGATAGAGAGCGAAGAGGGAGTCGGCGGAACCGTTATGCTGAAGCATAAGGGTGCGGATGGGGGACAAGGCTTCGAGCTCGTGGTGGGGGGCCACTACGCAATGGCCGCCACCGACGGGGAAACCGAGCGTATCCTCGCCAGGGAGGCGGTGAGGATTGCCCCGAAGGGGGCGGGGTTTACCGCCCTTGTCGGGGGGCTCGGCTTGGGCCAGACGCTGAGCGAGATACTGAAGGAGGTGGGGATATCGGAGGTGTGGGTCTCCGAGATCGAGGAGGCGGTGATTCGCTGGAACAGGACGCACCTGAGAAGTTACAACGGCGGCGCCCTCTTCGATCGCAGGGTCAAAATCCACCACGGGGACGTGATGGGGCTGATGGAAAAGAAAAAGCGCTTTTTCGACCTGATCCTCATGGACGTGGACAACGGCCCCTCCTTTCTTATCCTCGAGGGGAACGGCTGTCTCTACACCGCCTCGGGGATGAAAAAGGTCAAAAGGGCGCTGAAGCCGGGCGGCGTCTTCGCCCTCTGGTCGCACAGGCCGGACGGGGAGATCGAAGGCGTTTTGGATGAGGTCTTCGGGGGATTCAATATTAAACAGATTGATGACCCGAGCGTCAGGGAGGACCTGCCCCCCACGGCGATCTATACGGCCCTTCGCGGTTGATCGTAACGTAAACGCCGGTTTTTGCTGTTGGAATAAAAATAAGACCATGAAAATATTGGTGATTTTAGCCCACCCCGATCCAGAGAGTCTCAACCACGCCGTCTCGAAAAGGGCTGTAGAGGTGCTGGAGGAGATGGGACACTCGGTCGTTTTTCACGACCTCTACAAGGAGGGGTTCGATCCAATCCTCCCCTCCGCCGAGATCCCGGACGACGCCCCCCTCGACGATCTAATCGAGAGACATTGCTCGGAGCTTCACAATGCTGACGGAATAGTGATAATCCACCCGAACTGGTGGGGACAGCCGCCCGCCGTCCTGAAGGGGTGGGTGGACAGGGTCTTTCGCCCCGGCGTCGCCTACAGGTTTGTTATGGGGGACGCGGGAGACGGCGTCCCGATAGGTTTGCTCAAGGCGAAGGCCGCCCTGGTCTTAAATACGTCCAACACCCCGGACGAGAGGGAGGTGGAGGTCTTCTCCGATCCCATCGAAACATTGTGAAAAAGGTGCATCTTCGATCTCTGCGGCGTGGTGAACTTTCACAGGAAGATGTTCAACGTGGTTGTGACAAGCTCGCTTGAGGAGCGAAGGGAGTGGCTGGAGGAGGTCGAGAAGATCGTTGAGAGGGTCTTCCTCCCGGATAATGTGGCGGATGTTTAGGGTGTAGCGAGATGAAGCTTCAAAGGAGGACGGGTGAGATCCGCGACACTCAAAATTTGACGCTGGAAGAATATCGCTCCCCTTTCTTGCCTTTAAACAAACCGTTCAGCGCCCTGCTGATGCCCCCCCTGATTTTCAGGAGGCGGGAGGATATTGTTTTCCTGACGAGCCTTGTGAGACCCGCCTCGTTGCCGCCAGCGTAGCCAGTAAGGATATGGCCGAAGTCGTCGTCCGTGGTCGGCAGACCTGAGCCCGCCAGCTTCCTCGCCGAGCGCAGAAGCCGCCTCAGGTTTCTCTCCCGCCTGCGCCGGGAGAGAAGATCGCAGACCCCGGCCCTGTCGAAATCGATGATATAGACCTCTCCCTCTCCGCTCACGACGAGGAGGTTATTCATGTTGAGGTCCCTGTGGTATATCCCGGCGTCGTGCATCTTTTTTATCGCCGCGCCGGCCCGTACGAGGGTTTCCTCCTTTGTTTTCGAGTTATCCTCTCTTCTCAGATATTCCGGTAGGTTTACGCTGCCCGAAATCTCCGTGGTTGCGATGGCGGCGGTGTAGAGGGGGGAGGGGATAAACCAGAGGCGCCTTCTTTTCTCCGATGCCCCGAGGGCATCGGGCGCGGAAACCCCCCTCGCCCTTGCGGTGGTGAGGGAGAAGAGCTCGCCAAGGGCGCGGTGCGGGACGAAGTAACCATCTTTTATGATCTTCCCGAAGAGCCCACCGCGGCGGTAGCGCCTGACCACCACGCCCCCAACCTCCGCAATCTCCGTCCTGAAGGCGCTCCCTCTGCCCCCCCCGAGGGGTGCGGTCGGGCTTTTGAGGGAGCCTCTTTTGTCCAGTGACAGCACGCCCGATTTCAGGATGGGATCAATAAGATCCCCTCTCAGATAGTAGCTCGTCTCCCCCTCTTTCATCTTTTTAAAGCCGAAGGGGAGAAAAGAGTCGGCCCTGACACCGGTTCGGGGCTTTACCCTTTCGCTCTTGTCTTTGCGGCCTTTTCCCCTTTTACTCATTGCTCCTACTCATTGATATATACCCTCGGGACGCGCTTTCCCACGATGCACGTGACCTCGTAGTTGATGGTGTCGAGCCACTCCGCCATCCGGTCTATATGGATTTCGCTTTCTCCCTGGCGGCCGAAGAGGACGACCTCGTCTCCCACCTCGACCCCGGGGATATCGGTCACATCGACCATGGTCATGTCCATGCAGACCCGCCCTATGATCGGGGCCGGCTTTCCCCCGACCAGTACGTGTCTTTTGTTGGAGAGGATCCTCGGGTAGCCGTCCGCGTATCCCACCGGGAGCGTGGCGACCGTCGTCTCCCTCTCCGTGACGTAGGTCCTGCCGTAGCTTATCGGGGCTCCCCTGGGAACCCTCTTCACGTACCTGACTTTTGTGACAAAGCTCATGGCCGGGGTCAATGGCACGGATCGCTCGACCTCCCCGGACGGGTAGAGGCCGTAGAGCATTATCCCGGCCCTGACGGTCGTCAGGTAGGATTGCCGGTGGGCCAGGATCCCGCCGCTGTTTGCCATGTGCGCCTTCGGGATGTCGATCCCCCTTCCCTTCAGCTCCTTCAGGAGGCCCAGGAATGCGTCGACCTGTCGCCTCGTGAATTCTTTGTCCGCCTCGTCCGACGAGGGAAAGTGGGTGTATATCCCCTCTATCTCGATATTTTTGAGGCTTTTGAGAAATGAGATGTACTCGATAACGTCCTCGATCCCTATCCCGATCCTCCCCATACCGGTGTCGACATTGATGTGGACGGGAATCCTCTTTCCATCGGGAGACGCCGCGTTCAGGGCCCTGGGGAGCTCGGCGTCCGCCACGGTCTGGGTGAGGCCACAGCCCACGACCTTCTCCACCGCCCCCTTGATCTCCGGCGGAGTAAGCCCCAGGAGGAGTACCGGCGCCGTTATGGCGTTTTCCCGAAGCTCCGCCCCCTCCTCCGGGTAGGCCACGGCGAGAGAGTCCGCCCCCGATCTCAGCGCCTTTTTGGCCACCCTCACCGCCCCGTGGCCGTAGCCGTCCGCCTTGACCACCGCCATGATCTCGACGCCGTTCCCCACGAGTTTCCTGATGCCGGAGACGGACTGCCTGATGCGGTCGAGGTCGACGACGGCCCTGGTGTCCCTTATGACGGTTTCGTTAAACATTAGTCTGTTAAAATAGTTAGGACTGTAAAAAAATAGGGAAAATCACTTTTTCGCCCCGCGATATTCGACCAGGTAGAGGCCGTTGTTCTTTGTGCCGACCCAGAAGAGGGAGCCGGGGCCGGGCGCCAGAGCCGTGACAGATCCGCCAAACCCCGACAGCTTACATCTCGTAAGCGTCGTCAAGTCCCCGACAAAGAGCCCGCCGTCCGCCGCAACGCAGAGCCTTCCGTTGTCCAGAAGGATGTCGTTTATCTTGGCCGTAGGGGCGGTCGTGGTTATCTTCCTTACCTCCCCCCCCTCTCCCAACAGATATACCCCCGAGGACTCGGTGCCAATAACGAGGCCTCTGCCTGTGGGCAGGAGGACGGTGACCTCGCGTCCCGAGAGCCCCTCGACCCAGCCGGTCACGCCGAATATCTCCCCCCCGATGATCTTGAGGCCGTACCTGTTGGATTTCGCATCCTTCATACCGAGGGCCAGGGTTCCGTCCCCCATCGATGCGATCGCGTTTATCGACACGCCGGTCAATATCTCCCTGTATTCGACATTCAAATCCCCTTCGAGTTCCGACTCTTCGATGTAGAAAAGGGAGCTGCCCGTCCCGATGTAGAGGGTTCTGTGCCGGGCTGAGAGCGCCGTGACCTCCTCTTCAGGGGGATTGAGCCTCTCCGCCGTCCAGAGGCCGCTCTCTGATACGATCCGGTAGATGAGGTCGTCCTCACCCTTCTCCCCCGCGGCGTAGGTCCAGAGGATCTCGGTTGGGTCTCCCTCCTTTGTAGTTGCGTATTCCGCTTTCAGAACTACCGCCTTCCTTCCCTGGAATATCGAGAGGAAGACATCGTCGATGTAGACGTGAAGGCCGCCCACCGAGGCGATGAAGATCCCCCACCCCTTGCCGAGGGACTCCGCCACCAGGCCGAAGATCTGGTTTGAGGAAAGCCCCTTCTCCTCGTCGAAATGAGTTATTACCTTAACCGCCTCGACCTCCTCGGCCGACGCCGCGGTTGAAAATGCGCCGGCCGATACGACGAGTAGGGATAAGAGAATTGCCGTGGAAATCTTGAATCTTCTCACTGTTTTAATCCAAATAAATTATTGACATCTATTTAGGTTTGGGTACCATGAACTTTATATATCGATTTTTGGGTTTTGTAAAGGGGATAATATCGGCGTTGCTTCCAACGACATCATTTGCGGTTGCTTGCAAAAAGTCCATTTGGGAATTAAAAATACCCTTGACACAGAAACAGAAATTAATTACAATTACATTTGGCAAAATATCGGTTAATATGTGTTGGGGGCGAGAAATGAAAGATGATGAGAAGAATGAGATTGCAAGAAAAGTTGCAAATAAGGTAACAAAGAGGATAATCTACATTGTCTTTGCAGTTTTATTTTTTTAAAGGAACTAATTCATATCTTTAATACTTCCACAAAAATCGTGGGAAAACTTACAAACGAAGATTGATTTTTCAGTTTTATATGCTCCGAATAAAATTGGTGTAAGTTTCTACATTTCCCTTTTAACATTGACACTATATCAACATTAACATATAATATTGTGTACAATATAGTTAATCTGCTTACCGGAGAATAAAATGAAGCTGAAAAAGCTGAAAGAAAAAATGCCAAAAAGCTTTATGGGGTGGCTTGAATACTTTCTTCTTTTTTTGGCAATACTTCTATTATTGTATATAGTGCTTCATATAGTTCTTCTGGTAGCTGTATCTGTTAGATATCTCTTTTTGCCTAAAGAAGTCAAACTATATGAAAAAGCTATATCCAGTATATCTGAAGGTGAAAGAGTTGAAGCCCTAAAATTTTTCAATGAGTCATTAGAAATTGATCCCGAATACTAGATTGTCTACAGAGACAGATCTCAAATATATTTAGAGATGGCAAGATTCGATGATGCCATCTCAGACCTGACAAGGGCGATTGAGCTGAACTCTTCCTCATCAAAGAGCTATTACTACAGGGGCAATATCTATTTTGAATTGGAGGAATACAAGAAGGCGATAGAGGATTACGGCAAGGCCATTTCTTTAGTTCCCGAATATGGATTATACTATGATGCCAGAGGCGATGCATATAAAAAATCAGGTAATATAGAAAAGGCAAGAGAAGATTACTATAAAGAATGTGACCTTGGAAATAGTTTTGCGTGTGATCGCCTTAAATCAATCATATTAAAGGAAAAAAAGGAAGGAAAATTCGAGATCGAAAAATAGATAAAAAAGGAATAGGTTTTTTAATATTTTTTATAGTGTTGACTCTTTTATGAGAAAATCCAGATAAATGAGATTAGCGGTTAATCTCAAAATGAACAATCCTCATAAAAGGAGTTAAAAATGACAAAGGGATACGAAGTATGGCGAGATTGACAAGAAAGAATGAAATTAAATAAACAACAACAAGAGATCACGGAAAAGTTGGAAAAACTTGGTGGAATTACAAAGGAGTCCATTTACTCTGGCCTAATCGTTGCAGCAATCGTTAATGTCATCTCATTACTGCTTGTTTCAATGTTTAATATTACATCAAAGGAGATTCATGATATATATAAAAGAGTGGTAAGTATGGATGAAGGTCTCAAAGAAATTGCAGCGCAACTTGGAACGGAATATGGAAAATGGCATGAAAAAAAAGTTCCACAATCCTGGCTTAGAGAAACCTACGAAAATATTTCTAAAGACAAGGTATCGCTGGGCAAAGACTTGGATGCCATGTTCAATATGCTTTATGAAATTGACAAATTGAGCATATCCGAAAAGCAGGCTAAGGAAAGGGGCTGGTTTGGAGGGATTTTTAAAGATTTCGGTTCTGGGGCTTTTGACAAATACAACGAATTTGTAAATAAAGTATTCCCAGATTTAGTTTGGATGAAAATTCCAACAGAAACAGAACTAGAAATGTATAGTACTAAAGAAGATTCACTTAATGAGGATGAAGCAAAGAAGTTAGAGGAAATGAAAAAATTAAACGAAGACAGCAAAGAGCTTCTCAAGTGTGTTATAGACAAACTCATTAATGAGAACTATGAGAGAACCAAAGAAAGCATAGAGGATATGTCAATCCCTCGTGAGGAACCCCGTTATGGTATAGAAGTTGAAAGAACAAGCTACATCCCGACAAAAGACTAGGGTAACCTTATGGTCGAAGTAAGAGAAGTAGCCACAAAGATGACGACTGTTATGGAAACCCTTCAATTTGTAAAGACATCCGTGGAACTTCCCAATGATTCAGACACTGCAATGTCCACAACCATAAGCGAGGCGGATGCCGAGCTGATCGTCGATAAGTTTTTTGCAAAACTACAGGGTGAAAAAACGGTAGACTCCCCGGGAAAAAACGAAGAGGCCGTATCCCACGAGGACCTCGGTATCGAGATCAGGGACTCGAAGCGCTCCGTGAAAAGCGATATTGCCGAAATCAAAAGCCTCCTCAACAAGCTTATCAATTTTATTGAAAAGAGGGCCATGACGTTCGATCAGATCTACGATAATCTCTGCATAAGGATAGTACGCGAGCACAGGAACAGCACCGGGCGCACACTTAGATGAGTTGAGTGGAATGAAAAACGATAAAAGACAGTAGATTTTAGGGGAGCCGACGATAACATGACGACTCCCCCTTTTTGTACTTTTTCCCTACCCTACTTCAATTTTCTTGACATTGCCTCCCATTGATGATAGTTAATTAAATTTAATCTTATTTTGGGGAGGTTCGCGCTCTTGCCGGAGCTGACCTTCCCGTGGAGAAGATCGTCAATGGTAAAAGACTCGGCCCTGACATTTCAGGGGCTCATCCTCGCCCTGGAGCGCTTCTGGGGTGACAGGGGGTGCATCATCCAGCAGCCCTACGACATCGAGGTGGGGGCGGGCACCATGAATCCGGCGACCTTTCTGAGGGTCCTTGGGCCGGAGCCGTGGAACGTGGCCTACGTGGAGCCGTCCAGGCGCCCCACCGACGGCCGCTACGGCGAAAATCCGAACAGGCTTGCCCACTACTACCAGTATCAGGTTATCCTGAAACCCTCCCCCATGGACGTGCAGGAGATATACCTCGAAAGCCTGAAAAGCTTTGGCATCGATCCCCTCGCTCACGACATCAGGTTCGTCGAGGACGACTGGGAGTCCCCCACCCTCGGGGCGTGGGGCCTCGGCTGGGAGGTGTGGCTGGACGGGATGGAGATCACCCAGTTCACCTACTTTCAGCAGGCGGGGGGGATTGACCTTAACCCGGTCTCGGTCGAGCTGACCTACGGGATCGAGCGGATCGCAATGTACATACAGGGGGTGGACAGCGTCTACGACCTTAAGTGGGCCCACGGCGTTACCTACGGCGACGTCCACCACCGGGGGGAAGTGGAGAACTCCACGTACAACTTCGAGGAGTCGGACCAGGATATGCTCTTTAAGATGTTTGACATGTGCGAGGCGGAATCGGCAAGGATGATAGAAAAGGGTCTCGTCTTCCCCGCCTACGACTACTGCCTCAAGTGCTCCCACCTCTTCAACCTCTTGGACGCGCGGGGCGCCATCAGCGTGGCTGAGAGGGTGAGGTTTATCGGCCGCGTCCGCGACCTGGCCAGGGGGTGCGCACTGGGGTACCTCGCCGTAAGGGAGGAGATGGGCTACCCGATGATGGACAGGTGGGCAAATCTGAAGTGGTAGCGGGGGGGCTGAGGCCGACGGCATTTGTGATAAGGGAATAGATGTTGATTTGATAAATAGTTGAAATAATTAAGGATTATAGGGAACAACGATTTGAGCGGCGAACTAATATTAGAAATTGGAACCGAGGAGATACCGGCGGGATTCGTGCAGGTGGCGCTTAAGGCGATGGAGCGGATCTTGGCAGATCTCCTCTCCCAGTACAGGATCGGCATCACGGGAGAGATAAGAACCCTCGGGACTCCCAGGCGCCTTACCGTTGCGGCTTTTGGGCTCGACAAATCCCAGAGCCACAGGAAAACAGAGAAGATCGGGCCGCCCGCCGCAAAAGCGTTTGACGAGAACGGCAAGCCGAACAAGATGGCGGAGGGATTCGCAAAGGGGCAGGGCGTCAGGGTCGAGGACCTCGTGAGGATGAAGACGGATAAGGGGGAGTATCTCGCGGTGGTGATCGAGGATAAGGGAAAGCCGACCGTAGAGCTTCTGCCGGAGATAATCGAGAGGCTGATCGGTGAGATCCCCTTCAAGAAGAGCATGAGGTGGATGGAACTGGACGTCAGGTTCGGGAGGCCGGTCCACTGGATATTGGCCCTCTTTGACGGCGGAGTCATTCCTGTATCATTCGGAAACGTGAAGAGCGGCGACAAGACGAGGGGTCACCGGTTCATGGCGCCCGAAGAGATAGCTGTAAAGGATTTCAAGGACTACCTCGAGAAGTTGGAAAAGGCGTCTGTTATTTGCGACCCGGAGGAGAGAAAGAGGATTATCGAGGACGGGGTTAATGAAGTCGCGAAGTCCTTCGGGGGGGTGCCGCTCCCCGACCAGGGGCTGATCGACGAGGTGGTTTATTTAGTAGAGTACCCGGTCGCCGTTGGGGGTTCGTTCCCGAAGGAGTACCTGAAGCTTCCAAAGGATGTGCTGGTCACATCCATGCGTTCCCACCAGCGATATTTCAGCGTGGTGGATAAAGTTGGAAAGCTCCTGCCCCACTTCATCACGGTGAGCAACACCAAGGCGAAGGACAACGACGTGGTCTCCAGGGGAAACGAGAGGGTTCTGGTGGCGAGGCTCGAGGACGCGAAGTTCTACTTCGAGGAGGATGTAAAGGTTCCTCTGAGGGAGAGGGTCGAGGACCTCAAGGGGGTGGTGTTTCACTCCAAGCTCGGGACCTCCTACGAGAAGGTGATGCGCTTCAGGGAGCTCTCCGGCTGGCTCGCAGAGAGGCTGCTCGCGGAAAAGAAAGAGGCGGTGATGGAGGCGGCCTATCTGGCCAAGGCGGACCTGGACACGGGGATGGTCCAGGAGTTCCCGTCACTCCAGGGGAAGATAGGAAGGGAATACGCCCTGAGGGACGGCGTGGCCCCGGAGATTGCGGATGCCGTTTACGAACATTATCTTCCCGTGGGCGCAAGGGACGAGATACCGAGGGGTGAGATCGGGACGATCGTGTCGCTTTCCGACAAGATGGACACCATCTGCGGCTTTTTCGGCGTGGGGATGACCCCCACCGGAACCGCCGATCCGTATGCCCTGAGGCGGAGCGTTATAGCGATTATTAATATTATCTTAGGAAAGGATATCAGGCTCTCGCTTCTAAACTTCATAGATAAATCGATCGAGATCCTCGACGGGAAGGCAACGAGGGGGAGGGAAGAGCTGAAGGATGATGTGATCGACTTCTTCAGGGGAAGGCTTGCGGTCCTCCTTGAAGATTCCGGTTATCCCCAGGATGTGGTGGACGCCGTCCTTACTGTTTCTATCGACGATCTTGTGTTGGTAAAAAAGAGGGCGGAGGCAGTGGCGGAATGGAAAAACCGCCCTGAATTCAGCGACTTGGCAACCTCCATAAAGCGCGTGGGGAATATCATCAAGGGGAAGGACTTGGAGGGGGAGGCAGGGGATGTGGATGAGAAGCTCCTTGAGAAAGGGGCGGAAGGAGATCTCTTCAAAAAGTTGGCGGAGGTAGAGAAGGACGTTGAAGCGTTGGTTACGGAAGAGAACTACAAGGAGGCCGTTGGGGAGCTTCTCAAGCTCAAGGCGCCTGTGGACGCCTTCTTCGACGATGTCATGGTTATGGACGAAAACCCGGAAGTTCGTAAAAACCGCCTCTCGCTCCTCAACAGGATAAAATCATTGTTTGTGAATATATGCGATTTTCAGAAGATCGAGCAGGAGAAGTGATCTTGAATACTATAAGGGGTTTGGAGAGAAAATTTATAAGGGAAGGAGAGATTTTCGATAGGGATTAGATGGGAATCATTAATAATTGTATAGTAAATTTCGTTAAGGAGCAATAAAAATGGCTGATAAGTACGTATACTTTTTCGGCGAGGGGAAGGCGGAGGGAGACGCCTCTATGAAGATACTCCTGGGGGGGAAGGGGGCGAACCTGGCCGAGATGACAAACCTCAAGGTCCCGGTTCCCGCCGGATTTACTATCTCGACGGATGTTTGCAGCTACTACTATGAGAACGACCGTAAATACCCGGCGAAGCTCGAGAAGGAGGTAAAGGATAACATCGCAAAGGTGGAAAAGGCCATGGGGGCGAAGTTCGGCGATCCGGAAAATCCCCTCCTCTTTTCCGTCAGGAGCGGGGCGCCCGCCTCCATGCCCGGGATGATGGACACCGTCCTAAACCTGGGGCTGAACGATAAGACCCTGAAGGGCCTGATAAAGAAGAGTGGCAACGAGCGCTTCGCCTACGACTCCTACAGGCGCCTGATCCAGATGTACGGCGATGTTGTGATGGGTCTCAAGCCGGAGAGCGAGGACGAGGAAGACCCCTTCGAGGTGATAATCGAGAAGAAGAAAGAGGAGCTGGGGATAGAGCTGGACCTTGACCTCACGGCGGAGGACCTGAAAGACCTGGCGGATCGCTTCATCAAGGCCATAAAGGAGAGGCTGGGAGTGGATTTCCCCCAGGACCCGATGGATCAGCTCTGGGGATCGATAGGGGCGGTCTTCGGCTCGTGGAACAACCCAAGGGCCATAACGTACCGTAACCTGAACAATATCCCCGCCCACTGGGGAACGGCGGTCAACGTCCAGGCTATGGTCTTCGGGAACATGGGGGACGACAGCGCCACCGGCGTCGCCTTTACGAGGGATCCCTCGACCGGCGAGAACGTCTTCTACGGCGAGTACCTGAAGAACGCCCAGGGGGAGGACGTCGTCGCCGGCATCAGGACGCCCCAGCCGATAAACAGGGCGAAGAAGATCGAAGAGTCGATGGACTCCCTCGAGGAGGAGATGCCGGTGCAGTACGGCGAGCTGGTCGGGATATACAAGAAGCTAGAGTCCCACTACAGGGAGATGCAGGACATCGAGTTTACGATCCAGGACGAAAAGCTCTGGATGCTCCAGACGAGGACAGGAAAGAGGACCGCCCAGGCGGCGGTGAGGATAGCGGTCGAGATGGTGAACGAGGGTCTGATAGACAAGGAGGAGGCGGTGCTTCGTCTCGACCCGGATCAGGTCGATCAGCTCCTCCACCCGATGATAGACCCGAATGCGGAGAGGGACGTGGTTGCCAAGGGGCTTCCCGCATCCCCAGGGGCGGCGGTGGGAAAGGTCGTCTTTACCGCCAACGACGCGGAGAAGGAGGCTAAGGACGGGGAGAAAGTTATCCTGGTGAGAATCGAGACATCGCCCGAGGACATCCACGGCATGAACGCCGCCCAGGGGATATTGACTGCCCGGGGGGGGATGACCTCCCACGCGGCGGTCGTAGCAAGGGGGATGGGAACCCCATGCGTTGCCGGCGCCGGCGACATCAGGGTCAGCTACGAGAAGCAGGCCTTCACCGCGGGTAACAGGACGATCAAGAGGGGGGATTTCATTACCCTCGACGGTAGCACCGGGGAGGTGATGGCAGGCGAGATGCCCCTCGTCAAGGCGGAGCTCTCCGGGGATTTCGGGACCCTCATGGGATGGGTCGACGGGATAAGGAGGCTCAAGGTCCGTACCAACGCCGACACCCCCAACGATTCCCAGGTGGCCGTCGACTTCGGCGCCGAGGGGATCGGCCTCTGCAGAACGGAGCACATGTTCTTCGAGGGGGAAAGGATAGATGCCGTGAGGGAGATGATCCTGGCCGACGACAGAGAGGCGAGGAGAAAAGCGCTCAAGAAGATCGAGCCGATGCAGCAGGGGGACTTCGAGGGGATATTCAGGGTTATGAAGGAGCGTCCGGTTACGATCAGGCTTTTGGACCCGCCCCTCCACGAGTTTCTTCCCCACACCGACAACGAGATCAAGGAGCTCTCCAAGAAGATGGGGGTGAAGCCGGAGAGGATCAAGGAGAAGGTGGAGGAGCTCCACGAGTTCAACCCGATGCTGGGCCACAGGGGGTGTCGCCTCGGCGTCATCTATCCGGAGATTTCGGAGATGCAGGCCACGGCGATAATCAGGGCGGCTTGCGTGGTCAAGAAGGAGGGGATCGACGTCCACCCGGAGGTTATGATTCCCCTCGTGGGAATCGTGAAGGAGCTGGAGCTACAGCGGGAGGTCGTCATTAAAGCGGCCGAGGAGGTCTTCGATGAGGAGGGTATCAAGGTGGACTACCTCGTCGGGACGATGATCGAGCTTCCCAGGGCCTGCCTTACGGCGGACGAGATCGCGAAGGTTGCAGAGTTCTTCTCCTTCGGCACCAACGACCTTACGCAGACCACCTTCGGCCTCTCCAGGGACGACGCCGGCTCATTTCTGCCGGATTACGTGGAGTTGGGAATCCTTGATGTGGACCCCTTTGTTGCAATAGACAGAAATGGAGTAGGGGAGCTTGTCGAGATGGCGGTGGTAAAGGGTAGGTCCACCCGAAAGGACCTCAAGGTCGGCATCTGCGGAGAGCACGGGGGAGAGCCCTCCAGCGTGGAGTTCTGCCACAGGGTCGGCCTCGATTACGTGAGCTGCTCCCCCTACAGGGTTCCCATAGCGAGGCTCGCCGCGGCCCAGGCGGTTATCAAAGAGAAGCGGGGGAAATAGCCGGGGCCAATTTGATTGGTTGGGGTCGATCGGTGTCAATGAGAGTAAATGAGTGTAAAGGGGGGGGCTTTTTATCGCCGGCGGAGATGCTGGTCGATTTGGATAGAGACCCTTTCCAATTAAAGGGTCTCTTGATACAATGTTTTTAACTGATCGAGATCAGCCGTGGATTTGATGGGTAGCTGTTGTCCGCATTCCTTTTAATTAAAAAGATTGGG
Source organism: uncultured Thermodesulfobacteriota bacterium (assembly GCA_964542895.1). Taxonomy (GTDB): domain Bacteria; phylum Desulfobacterota; class Zymogenia; order Zymogenales; family Zymogenaceae; genus Zymogenus. The sequence goes on along the minus strand of CAZIWT010000092.1, from coordinate 1,052 downwards.
AGGATTAAACCGTGACAGTTTCAGATGAGCTCACCAAGGTGACTGTAAAGGGGGAGGAAAAAGAGGGGGAAAAGAAAAAAGGGGAAGAGAAGAAGATCAAGGCTAAGCGTAAAATGGGAGAGCCTCAGGGAAAAATGGAGTTTCACGGAAACGGATTTCAGATGTTTCTCTATTTCATCCTCTTTCCCCTTACAGGCCTGTTGCTTTTTGTTCCCGTTCCGTTTGTTACGGTTTCCATCAGAAACTGGTTTTATAAGAGCCTCGATATCCAAGTTGAGGGAAGGAAGGTGGGGGTATCCTTTACGGGGAGCGGATCGGGCCTTCTCAGGTACTGGATACCGTCCCTTGTCCTCATAATAGCCGCTGTGATATTGTTATCCATAGGTCTTTCGAAATCGGTATCCGGCGTAAAGGGATTTCTCGTCGGCTTTTTCCTGACCGATCTGGGGCTTTTGGCCCTTGCCCCCCTCCCCTGGCTCTACGTCGGAAAGAGAAAGTACATCACGAAGAATCTCAGCCTGAACCTCGGTGGGGGCGGAGGGGAAGATATCGCGAAGATGGCCTTTAACGGCAAGGGGCTTCCCCTTTTCGGCTACTCCGTCCTTGCCCTCCTGTCCGCATTTCTCCTCTTTATTCCGCTGCCGTGGATTATCGTGGCGGTGGTCAAGTGGCATGCCAGATCGACAATCGTAACTGTCGGAAAGGAGGAGTATCACCCGTCCTTCTCCGGCACCGGCGGCTCTCTCCTGTGGTATATCTTCGGGATGTTAATCGCCTTGATTCTCTTGATATTCCCCTTTGTCTTTAAGGGACTGGTTGCCTGGTTTGCGAGATATTTCAACGTTATCGGCCTTAGAAAGAGCGTCGAGTTTGAATTCAAAGGGGGGGCCGGCAGGATCTATCTCCTGACTATCCTTGAGGGACTAATAATCCTCATCGGCTCCATTTTGGGCAACACCGTTTACATTTTAAGCAAATTCGTTGCCGCTTTATGGGCGATTTTGACCATTAAGGCCCTTGGTATACTTCTTCTGTTGTTTATAATCTTGGCT
>CAZIWT010000091.1:0-14635 GCA_964542895.1 uncultured Thermodesulfobacteriota bacterium | reverse complement strand
GGAAAAGGTAACGGCGCGGGCGGCAAAGACAAGGCCAACATGAAGGGGGACAACGGAAAAGACAGAGCCGCGAAATCTGATACGACAAAGGAGATAAAGTCTGAAAAGATGCCGGAAAAGCCGAAGGAGGGCAACGGAAAGAGCGCCGATGCGTAATGAGACAGCGTAGCGAATTGGTTTTGGGTCGGGGGGGCGGTAGCCGAGGGGAATAGGCAATAATTTGGGTGGTGACAGCACTGGGAGGTCGGCAAAGGCATGATAAGGGAGGTCTCTTCCCGACGGGAAGGGGCCTTTTTTGCGCCCTTTTTTCGCATCGAAATTCCTTGAATTAATCGCCCGGCGGTGATAAAGATATATTATGGTAAATATAGATGGTGGAGGGGGGGGGCTTGAAGAAATACAGGGAGGGGGACAAGTACGGCGCCCACAGGGTGATAAGGCCGAAGGGGGTGCTCCCCCAGGCGGCGGACGTCGTCGACAACGACATGGAGATATACGACAACGAGATACTGGTCGACGTAAAAACGCTCAACGTCGACTCGGCCTCCTTCACCCAGATAAAGGAGGAGGCGAAGGGCGACGAGGAGAAAATCGCCGAGATCATCCTGAAAACGGTAAGGGAGAGGGGAAAGCAGCACAACCCTGTCACCGGCTCCGGTGGGATGTTCATAGGGACGGTTTCCGAGATCGGCCCGAAGCTTAAAAATATTTACGACGTCTCCGTAGGGGACGAGATCGCATCGCTGGTGTCGCTGTCGCTGACTCCCTTGAAGATCGACGAGATCGTGAGCGTTAAGGTAGACCGGGACCAGGTGGACGTGGTGGGAAGGGCGATCCTGTTTGAGAGGACGGTATTTTTAAAGTTGCCTTCCGACATGCCGGCGTCGGTGGCGCTGGCGGTACTGGACGTGGCCGGGGCGCCCGCCCAGACGGCGAGGCTGGTCAAGCCGGGTGACACCGTCTTTATCATCGGCGCCGGAGGAAAGAGCGGGATGCTGGTCGCATTCGAGGCGAAGAAGAGGGCCGGGATTACGGGTACCGTAATCGGCACCGGCCACAGCGATGCGAGCACAAAGAGAATCACAGACCTGGGCCTATGCAATCACGTGATCAAGGTCGACGCCGCAGACCCCCTCGAGGTGGAGCGGGAGGTGAGCAAGTTGACCTGTGGCTCGATGGCGGACGTTACGATAAACTGTGTAAACGTCACGAACACCGAGATGGGCTCGATCCTCGCCACCAAGAGGGACGGGCTGATATATTTTTTCTCGATGGCCACGAGCTTCACGAAGGCGGCCCTGGGGGCGGAGGGGGTGGGGTCGGATGCCACGATGATCATCGGAAACGGCTACGCGACCGGCCACGCCGAGATTGCCCTGGAGGTCCTCAGGGAGTCGCCGGTGCTTATGGAGATATTTAAAGACCTCTACGGTTAGCTATATATTACGATCGTATCTGGAGCGGGCATTTGAAATCGAAGCTTGACCTCGACAGGAAGATGGTTGACGAATGCAGGCTCATGGCGGAGAGGATCGCCGACCGCCTTCACGGTTTTATCGTTTCCCACTCCACCGACAGCGTGGAGCGAAGCGTCCTGAGGCTCATGGGGCTTGACGGCGTCGACAGGAAGGGGACGCCGCTCGCGAATATTATTGTCGATGCGGTGAAGGCTGCCGGGAAGCTCAATTATGGGGTCGCCGGGGTGGTCGCCGACCTGATGGCCGCTTTCGATGTCGATGTCGATGGCGATGGCGATATTCAATCTTTAGCAGGGGGTATATCCAAGGGGGATATTAAAGTCAAGGGCAAGGTAAAGGGCGTCGAGCCGCTCCCGCCAGAAAAGAGGAGGGAGGTCTTAAGGCCCCTTGTGGAATCGGGCCTTCAAAGGATAAAAAAGAGGGTGGACGAGAGAAACGCGCTGAAGGAGAGGCTCCCGATGGATAGTGGGCCGCTCCTTTACGTCATCGTCGCCACCGGGAACATCCATGAGGACGTAATTCAGGCGAAAAGCGCCGTAGAGATGGGGGCGGACTGCATCGCGGTCATCCGCTCCACGGCCCAGAGCCTCCTCGACTACGTCCCCTACGGCGCCACCACCGAGGGCTACGGCGGAACCTACGCCACCCAGGAGAACTTCAGGATAATGCGAGAGGCCCTGGACGGTGCCGGGGAGAAGGCGGGGAGATACATATACCTCGTCAACTACGCCTCCGGCCTCTGTATGCCGGAGATCGCTGTTATGGCCGCCTTCGAGCGCCTCGACATGCTGCTCAATGACTCTATGTACGGGATAATCTTCAGGAACATCAACACCATGAGGACGTTTGTGGATCAGCACTTCTCCCGGACGATAAACGCCCACGCCGATATCATCATCAACACCGGGGAGGACAACTACCTCACCACGGCGGACGCGGTCGAGCAGGCCCACACGGTCCTGGCCAGCGACTTCATAAACGAGCAGTTCGCGATCAAGGCGGGCCTCCCGCCGAGGCTCATGGGGCTGGGCCACGCCTTCGAGATGGATCCGGAGATCGAGGACGGATTTCTGATGGAGGTCGCCCAGGCCCAGATGATGAGGGAGATATTCCCGGACGCGCCGATAAAGTACATGCCCCCTACTAAGCATATCACCGGAAACGTATTTCGAGCGCACCTGGTCGACATGATGTTCAACGTGGCCTCGATGATGACCGGCCAGTCGATTCATCTTTTGGGCATCCTGACCGAGGCGATCCACACCCCCCACGTGGGGGACAGGTTCCTGTCGCTTCAGGGGGCGAGATACGCCAGGAACAACATGAGAAACATTGCCTCCGAGATATCCTTCGAGAGGGGGGGGAGGGTCGAGATGCGGGCCAAGGAGGTCTTGAAGAGGGCGCACGATATGCTCGGGGAGGTGGAGGATATCGGGCTGGTCGAGGCCCTGGCGAGGGGGATGTTCGCCGATATCAAGCGCGCCCCCGACGAGGGTAAGGGGGCGGCGGGGGTCTTCGAGAAGGCAAAAGGGGAGTACTTTAATCCTTTTTTTGAGTAATTGGTCTTTTTCGAGGGGCCTTTTTCGAGGGGTAATCGATGCCAAAAACGAAGTCGGAGACCAAAAAAAGGAAATACATAAAGCCGTACGGCGACACGATAAACGATGGGGCGGTGCAGCTCTCCTTCACACTTCCGGGGGTTACCGGGGAGCTCGCCGTAGAGGCGGCAAAGAGGCTCGCCCAGAAGATGGGGGTCGACGACCCGTACATCAGCTCGGCCACCGAGATCGGCTCCGACATGACGTTTATCGTCCTCTACGGCAGGATTATCCACGACGTGGATTTAACGAGGATCGAGGTTTCGGAGGAGGAAGAGGAGAAAGCCCCCGGCATGAAGGCGATAGACGGGATGATCGAGGAAAACCTCAAGAGGAAGATCGTGGTCGTGGGGGCCTGCATCGGAAACGACGCCCACACGGTGGGGATAGACGCCATCATGAACATGAAGGGGTACGCCGGCGACTACGGCCTGGAGCGCTACAAAAACATCGAGGCGATAAACATGGGGGCGCAGGTAACGGCAGAAGAGATATTAGAGAGGGCGTTAAAAGAGAAGGCGGACGCGGTCCTCGTTTCGCAGGTGGTGACGCAAAAGGATATCCATATAGGAAACCTGTCGAAGCTCGTCGACCTCTTCGATGAGAGGTACGAAGGGGAGAAACCCCTTCTGATCGCCGGGGGGCCGAGGATAACCGACAAGATCGCGGTCGAGCTCGGCTTCGACCGCGGCTACGGCGGGGGAACACTCCCGTCTCAGGTGGCGTATTTTGTCTACAAGAAACTTCTTGACAAGGCGGAGGAAAAGTGAAGGTAGGACCCTTTGAGCTGGAGAGGTTTTACGTCGAGTACGAGTTCGACGTTGGAACGAACATCAGCGCCTCGTGCGGCACCGAGACAACGACGGAAGACATCCTGAAGCTTTCGGGAGAGGAGGCAAAGGAGCAATATCTCAAGCTCGGCCTCGACTACCGGGAGAACAAGGGGGACGTGGAGCTGAGGGAGGAGGTGGCAGGCGAGTACGAAAAACTTGGTGCCGACGACGTCCAGATAACCACCGGTGGCTCGGAGGCGATTTATCTTTTGATGAGGACCTACCTCGAGCCGGGAGACAGGATAGTTACCGAGAGACCGATCTACCAGTCCCTCTATCAGCTGGCGGTGGACATGGGGGTCGAGGTTTTGACGCTACCCCTTGATGCCGAGGGTGGGTACGTACCAGACCCGGAGATGTTGAAAAAGATCCTCGTAAAGAGCAAAGTCAAGATGGTGGTCGTCAACCACCCCCACAGCCCCACAGGCTCGGTAATCACCGCCGACCTTCAGCGGGAGATCGTGGAGCTTGCGGAGAGGCACGGGGCACTCCTGTTGTCTGACGAGGTGTACTGGGGGGTCTTCTACGACGAGGCGGACAAAATTCCCCACGCGGCGGATCTCTCCGAGAACGTCGTCACGATAGGGGACATGACCAAGCCCTACGGCCTGGGGGGGTTGAGGGTTGGGTGGCTGGCTTCGAGGAGGCGCGACATCCTTGGAAGTGCTTCGACCCTCAAGGACTACACGACGATGTGCGCGGCGGCCCCCTCCGAGTTTCTCGCCACGCAGGTCTTGAGGCACAAGGCCCCCATCCTCGAAAGAAACATCGACATAGCGAGGGGTAACATCGAGACGTTCGAGCGCGCGGTCGAAGGCTCCGGCGGCAGACTCTCGTGGATAAGGCCGAGGGGGGGATACACCGGATTCGTGAGGCTGAACGTTGACGGGCTGACGGCGGACGATTTTTGTCAGAGGCTTATCCGCGAGAAGGACGTCCTGATCCTCCCGGGGAGGGTATTCGGCGATCCGGCCTCATTCAGGATAGGCGTGGGGACGAAGACGGAACAGTTCGAGCGGGGCGTGTCGGCGCTCTCCAAGTTCCTGGCCGATATATAGGAGAGATGGTCGAGGAGGAAGTCCATTGTATCCGGCACTGTTTTTTAGTTCTTCTGTTTGATCGTAGACATGGTTGGTATTTGGATTTTTGGGGGTGATCATGGCGGAGAAAGTGGGGAAAATCGAGTCTTTAATCCGTATTAGGATGAGCACGTCGGACGCCCACTACGGCGGAGGCCTCGTGGACGGGGCGAAGATGCTCTCCCTCTTCGGCGACGTGGCCACGGAGCTCCTGATAAGGATGGACGGGGACGAGGGGCTGTTCCTCCGCTACGACGAGGTGGAGTTTACCGCCCCGGTCTTCGAGGGGGACTATATCGAGGCAAGGGGCTGGATAACGAAGTCGGGGAATACCTCGAGGACGATGGAGTTCGAGGCGAAAAAGGTGATCGCCGCAAGGAGGGATGTCGCCCCCTCGGCGGCGGATTTGCTGAAGAAGCCGGTTCTCGTCGCCAGGGCGACCGGCGTCTGCGTAACGCCGGAGGAGCTTCAGCGCAGGGGGGATTGATGTTTGCGTGAGTTATGTCGATAGGGGTCGATGACATTGTTTCGATGGAATTCAACCTTCGGGCGGGTTTTGCAGTGGAGCTGCTGTAAATATCAAATGAGAACTAAATATAATCCTGAGTTGGGATAAAAAGATGGCGTACAAGAACTTCGAGCTTATACCGAAAAAGACCGAAAAGATCGAGACCAAGTACCGGAGGATCGCGACCGATATCCCCGTTCCGGAGTCGATTTTTATACTTGAGGACTTGAGGAAATACGAGCCGCTTTCGATGAGCGGACAGCCGCTGGTCGTCTGGGAAAATGCCTCGGGCTTTATCGTCTCCGACCCTTACGGCAACAGGTGGATAGACTTTTCGTCCGGGGTGCTGGTGACCAACACGGGGCACCTCCCCCCGGAGCTGAAGAGCGGACTTATCTCCCAGATTGAGTCGGGAATGATACACTCCTACTGCTTTCCGAACGAGCCGAGGGCGAGGCTCGTAAAGAAGCTGGTGGAGATCGCGCCCGAGGGGATGGACAAGGTTTTTCTTTTGACCACGGGGGCGGAGGCGACCGAGAACGCCGTCAAGCTCGCCAAGACCTGGGGGAGAAAGATCGGGGGCGACGAGAAAAACGTGGTCGTCACCTTCGAGGGTGCCTTCCACGGAAGGACGATGGGCTCCCAGCTGGCCGGGGGGATACCCTCCCTCAAGGAGTGGATCGGGGCGCTCGACCAGACGTTTATCCAGGTTCCATTCCCGGACGGGTACTTCAATCCAAACACGGACTTCTCGGCCTTTACCGATACCCTGAAGGAGAAGGGAGTGGAGGGAAGTAAGGTCGCCGGAGTCATGATCGAGTCGTACCAGGGGGGGATTGCCGGGTTTTACCCGGAAGCCTACATGAAGTCGTTGAGGGAGTGGTGCACGAATAACGGGGCGCTTTTGATAGACGACGAGGTACAGGCCGGCTTCGGCAGGAGCGGGAGGCTCTTCTCCATAGAGCACTACGGCGTTGTCCCCGATATCATCTGCCTCGGCAAGGGGATGGGGGGCGGCCTCCCGATCTCGGCCGTTATCGGGAACTCCAAGTTCATGGACATATACGGCCCGGGGGAGATGACCTCGACCCACAGCGGAAATCCCCTTACCTGCACCTCATCCCTCGTCTCGATCGACCTGATCTTGAAGAAGGGCCTCGTGGAGAACTCGAGGAAGCTGGGCGATATCCTCCACGGGGAGCTGAAGAAGATCAAGGATAAACACCCCGACCTGATCGGGGCGGTTAACGGGAAGGGCCTTCTCGCCGCGGTCCTCTTCTCGGAGAAGGGCACCAAGACCCCCAACCACGAGCTTGCCTTTTCCGTCGTCGAGAAATGCATCCAAAAAGGTCTGATGTTATACGCCCCCCTGGGGCCTGGCGGCGGCACGGTCAAGATGAATCCGCCTCTCGTTATCGAGGAGGAGGCCCTAATGGAGGGGATCTCCGTCTTTTCGGATGCGGTCGAGGAATCGATTATGAGTCAATAGTGAGTCAATAATGAGTCAGTATTGATTCAATATTGATGGGGGGAGGCTTTAGCCGCGGACGGCATCGATCCAATCGATATTTTGAGAGAGATATATATTCTGAACGTTTGACAAAGTGAACAGAGGGGTAGCGTTATGAGAGACTATAAAGAGATCGAGCTCTTTAGGGATGCAGCGCCCGACCAGTGGAACGACTGGAAGTGGCAGGTAAAAAACCGGATCACAAACCTTGAAGATCTTAAAAAGGTGGTCAACATATCGACGGAGGAGGAGGCGGGGATAAAGGAGACGCTCGAGCTCTTCAGGATGGCGATATCTCCATACTACGCGTCGCTCATGGACCCTGACGACCCGAAGTGCCCGGTCAGGATGCAGGCAGTACCCTCTGTTCGCGAGACCCGCAAGGCGCCGGAGGACCTGGTGGATCCCCTCTCCGAGGACGAGGACTCCCCGGTGGCGGGCCTCACCCACAGGTATCCCGACAGGGTCCTCTTTCAGGTAACCGACCAGTGCACCATGTACTGCCGTCACTGCACGAGGCGGCGGGTTGTAGGCATAAACGACCAGATGCGCTCAGCCGAGGAGCTTCAGGCGGACATCGACTACATAGAGGAGGCAACCGACGTGAGGGACGTCCTCATTTCTGGCGGCGACCCCCTGACCATGAGTGACGACAGGCTGGAGGAGATAGTGGGAAAGCTGAGAGAGATTCCCCACGTCGAGATAATCAGGATCGGCTCGAGGACGCCGGCCGTCCTTCCTCAGCGGATCACGCCTGAGTTGGTGGATATGCTCAGCCGCTATCACCCGATATGGTTCAACACCCATTTCAACCACCCGAAGGAGATAACGGAAGAATCGGCAAAGGCCTGCGACCTGTTGAGCAGGGGTGGCATACCGCTCGGAAACCAATCGGTGCTTTTGAGGGGTGTAAACGACTGCATCCATGTGATGAAAAAGCTCCTCCACGAGCTTGTCAAGATCCGCGTCCGCCCCTACTACCTCTATCAGTGCGACCTATCGGTGGGGATAGAGCACTTCAGGACGTCGATAGGAAAGGGGATAGAGATAATAGAGCGCCTTCGGGGACACACCTCCGGCCTCTGCGTTCCCACGTTTGTCGTCGACGCCCCCGGCGGCGGCGGGAAGATCCCGGTCATGCCCCAGTATATGATCTCGAGGAGCGACCACAAGATCATCCTGAGGAACTACGAGGGCTTCATCAGCGCCTACACGGAGCCAGCCATAGGCCCCGAGGAGTGCGAGATATGCAGGGAGCGGCTGGAAAAGGGGGAGAAGGGAATCGGCATCGAGAAGCTCTTCACCGGGGAGGCCCAGACGCTAAGGCCCACCGACTCGGTTCGTGAGAAGAGAAAGAGCCGGTTTCACGCCTGATCGCCTGATCAATTTTTACCCTCATCTTGGGTGGGCGATGTGAGGAATCTCAAGACCGAGGGAAGGGCGTGAATCCGGGCGTTAATAATAATATGGTAATATTAATGTGGGGCCGTGTGTCGGCCCCCGCTTGAGAAGCGGACAAACTGGAAACGATAAATTCAGGTGAAATCGAGATATTAAAAGTGAAATTGCAAATTGATATACGCACCGAGACGGCGGTCGACAGGGAGGAGCAAGAATCGCAAGAATCAATATACGATCTGCACCTTACTGCCTTTGGCCGCAAGGTAGAGCCGGAGCTCGTGGGAAAAATCCGAGCCACGGAGAACTACATCCCGGAGCTCTCCCTCGTGGCGGTAAACGAAGACAAGATCGTGGGACACCTCCTCTTCAGCATTATCACCATTGAATCGGAAGGGAAGGAGATTCCCGTCCTCGCCCTTTCGGTAATCTCCGTGCTCCCCGAATACCAGAAAAAGGGCATAGGGACGAAGTTGATAAAAAGGGGCCTTGAGGAGTGCCGGCGCCTGGGGCACAACGTCGTTATTGTCATTGGCCATTCCTCCTACTATCCCCGGTTCGGCTTCGTACCGGCATCGGGTTACGGGCTTTCCGTCCCCTTCGAGGCGCCGGACGAGGCGGTCATGGCGGCGGAGCTTACCCCCGGGGCATTAAACGGGATATCCGGCACTATTCAATATCCGCCGGAGTTTGCCGAGGATGGGCCCTAAGGGGAGTAAGTCTTACCCGGACTTAAAAGTGGGCGTAAAAATAAATCGGTTACGGTATTTTAATTAAGCTGTTTTATGAGTTGAGGTAATATGGGCAAAAAAGCAAGCCTTAAGGACGTGTTCTACCCCAAGAACGTGGCCGTGGTGGGGGCCACGGAAAATTTCGCCAAGCTCGGCTTTCACGCCCTGACGGCCGCCGTAAGTGGGGGGCTGAAGGGTAAGGTCTTTCCCGTCTCCCCCTCCCTCGCGGGACGGGAGATCATGGGGCTTACGGGCTACGGGTCGATAGAGGATATCCCGGAAGACGCCCAGCTTATGGTCTTTGCCATCCCCCACAACAGGATCGTGGACGCCTTAAAGTCCGCGGCCAAAAAGGGGGCGAAGGGGGTGGTGATATTCGCCGGGGGCTTCAGGGAGGTAGGGGAAGAGGGCCTCAGGCTCCAGAGGGAGGTGAAGGAGACGGCAGACCGCCTCGGGATAAAGATCATCGGGCCGAACTGCGTCGGCACTGTGAACATCCACCACGGGCTTAACGCCACGTTCGCCCATCCCCTGTCGATGTTGAAGAAGGGCAAGGTCTCGGTGGTCAGCCAGAGCGGGGGGACGGGGTCCGCCATAGTTACCACCATGGCGGACAACAATGTGGGGCTCTCGAAATTCATCAGCATCGGAAACCGGGTCAACCTCGACTTTGCCGAGATCGTCGATTACCTTGCGGACGACGACGACACCGACGTCATCTGCCTCTTCATCGAGGGGATGGACGACGGGAGGGCGTTTTTCGAGTCCGCCAGAGCCGCTTCCAAAAAGAAGCCGATCCTCGCCTACCAGGCCGGATTTACCGACACCACGAGGAGGCTCTCCCTCTCCCACACCGGCTCCATGAGCGCATCGGAGGATATTTACAGGGCGGCGTACAAACAGGCCGGGGTGCTGTTCGTCAACGACTACGAGGAGCTCGTGGACACGGCGAAGGCCCTTTCTGCCTTTTCCGACCTACCGATTCCGAAGCTCTCCCCGGGGGTAAAACCCGGCGTTGCGATTTTCACCCACACGGCGGGGCCGGCGCTCATCGTCGCCGAGACGGCGGAAAAGGCGGGCGCTGTCCTCCCGGACTTCACCGAAAAGAGCAAGGAGGAGATAGTGGAGTTCGCCCCGGAGTTCACCGTTCCCACCAATCCCCTCGACATGTTCGCCCACGCATGGTTTATGACCGACATGTACCTCAAGGCCGCGGACCTCGCCCTGTCGCAGCCGGACGTCCACATAGCCTGCTCCTGTTACAGCGGAGGCTCCGAGGTGGGGATTGCGTTTCCGGCCGGAAAATACGCGGAGATAGCGAGGAGCCACAACAAACCCGCGGTCATCTGCCTGATGGCGCCCTACGCCCATTTCGAGGAGCGGGCCGCGGCGGACGAGGCCGGCGCCCCGACGTTCAACAGCCCCCACAAGGCGGGGAGGACGATCGCCAACATGGTCCGCTGGTGGAGGATGAAAAACAGGGTGTGATTAGTTCTTAATTTCTGATCTCCGATTGCCAATTGCCAATTGAAATAAAGGAGGTTCGGCCATGATAAAAAAAGTATCCGTAGATGAGGCAAAGGAGCGGGTCCAGGAGCTGATGCTGAAGGGCTATCATTGAGGCCCTTCGGTCCTGCAGGTCATGTGGGAGTCTTTTGATCTGGGAGGCAGAGAGATCCTCTGGGCGTGCACCCCATTTGTCGGCGGGATAGGGGGCCAGCAGGATGCCCCCTGCGGCGCCGTGAGCGCCGCGGCAATGTGCCTGGGCCTTATCCACAGAGAGCCGAGCATGGAAAAGGAGGCGACAAAGCGGGCGCGTAAAAGGGCGAGGCAGAACGCCGCGGAGTTCGTGTATCTCTTCAAGGAGAAGTTCGGGAGCGTAGAGTGCGGCTCTCTCCTCGGAGTCGACTTCTCAAAGCCCGGGGAGTACAAGAAATTCCTGGAGTCGAAAATATGGAAGGACAAGTGCATGAGGTACGCCCAGTTTACCGTTGAAAAGCTCCTCGGCTTTATGTAGAGAAAAAGGGAGGCGGAGGCAAAAAACGTTTAACGGCGGTAGTCTGCCGCGGTTTGTGAATTTTTAGCACATAAGAGCGCCTTTTTATTTAGTAACTTACTTAAACGTCCTTTTTAGCCTGTCAAAGGCTTTAGATTGAAGGGAAAACTATTTATAAGGAGTAATACTATGTCTGGAAAAACTACAAGAAGAAGTTTTTTAAAAGGTTCTGCAATTGCTGCGGGTTCAGTTGTGGGTGCAACAGTCGGCGCCGAAATTGTAACACCCCTTGTTGTCAAAGAAAAAATGGTATTTGAACCAAACACGAGCATCTGGGCGTCAGATCAACCACCAATAAACCCGGCCCTTGGGGAAAATCTTGAGGTTGATTTGGCAATAATTGGTGGTGGATATACGGGGCTTTCTGCCGCATATTACATCAAAAAAATGTTTCCAGAAAAAAATGTCGTTTTATTTGAGGCAATGGAGGTCGGGCATGGGGGATCGGGGAGGAATGGGGGGATGATTTTGCCTCAGCCATTCAATGAATATATGCAGATTTTCTCTGATCCCAAAACCCATAAAAGAACCTACGATGTTACTGTCGAGAGCATGAAAGAATTGCAGGATATTATATCCGCTCAAGATATTGATTGTGATTTTCGCCTCGATGGCATCATCCTTGTGATTATAAGCGAAAAGCAGGTAAAGAAGTTCCAGGAGTATTCAGAAGCGGCTAAATCCTTGGGAATTCCAATAGAATTTTGGGACAAAGAACAGACTGTCGATGCGATTGGCACCGATGTTTACCATGCATCGTTGTTTGAGCCCAACGGCGGTGAAGTTCACCCTATGAAGCTTGTACACGCTTTGAAAAAGGCCGCAGAGGATTTGGGCGTGAAAATCTACGAAAACAGCCCGGTGTTTGAGATTGAGGAGGGCGAAGTAAATAAGCTATCGGTAGGGAAAGAAGGATATAAAGTCGAATCAAAGGCAATTGTTCTCGCCACCAATGGGTATACATCAAAGCTGGGCTACTTTAAAAACAGGGTTTTCCCCTTTCATGCTCAGGTTGCAATAACTCCCCCTCTTTCCGATGATATTTTTACGGAGATCGGGTGGAAAAACAGAATCCCCTTTTCGGATACTTTGAATTATCTATATCATCTGGGAACCACTGATGATAATAGAATACTTATCGGGGGGGGGAATGCCGATTATTACTTTAATAATGGCCTGGCTTACAAGAGAGACGTAAACGAGATTTATGCAATTTTGAAGGATGAACTTTCAAGGATTTATCCGGCGTTGTCCGACGTAGAATTCGATTCTATCTGGAACGGTGTTCTCGGTTTCACGGTTGATTTTAATCAAACGGTGGGTGTGATGGGGAGGAATAAGAATATTTATTATGGCCTGGCCTTTTGCGGGCATGGTGTCAACCTGTCATTTTTCTTTGGGAAAATAATCAGGGATCTCTATGCAGGGGATGGTGAGAAATGGAGCGATATGCCGTTTTATGATATAAAGCCCACATATTTGCCGCCGGAGCCCCTCAGATGGTTGGGGGTTCAGGGATACATGGCATTTTACAGGATGTTGGATAAGGGGATGGAATAGTATTTCTGTTTCCGAGCGGTCCTTGCAGAGACTTTAATAGTATATGGATGGCACACACAATTTATGGGGCGGCGGCGAATTTTGTATACATCCTATAGCTTAAACATCTTAAAGGAATATTTCCAAATCTAATCTTCTACTTTTCCGGCATCTCCCAAAATCCAAAAACGACATGCCTAAAACGATTTGCCAATTCCTCCCCTTCTCCTATATTCACCGGAGAGCGGGTGGACTTTGTAGCGGCATCGATGACGCTCGAGGTGACGGAGCCGGTATAAACTGTGGTTATAACATCCACGGAAAACACCCTTGTATCCTTATCAACTTCGCTGTGCTTCCCAACGGTTTTCAAAAACTCCTGTGTATCAGCGTCTTCTGTAGGAACATCGCCGATTATTGATTCCACGGTAAACTCCGCATATTTTGTCTCTATGATGTTCCCGGCCGTTGCCAGCTTGAACGAGGAATCGTCGGTGCGCTCCTCTACTTTTACATAAATCATTCCCGACAGGAGAAATATCTCGGTATTTCCCTCTCCCTTGTTTCCCCCGTCATATTTTATGAGCCTTATCGACGTCTTTGGATCAAGCTTTATGAGGTCATAGTTGAAGTCGACGATTGCTGTCGCACTGCCAAGGGTTGTGATCATATCCCCCGGAGTCACCCGCATCCCTTCCTTGGTCTTTAAATTTGTACCGCTTTCGAAATCAAAAAGATATGAATCGCGATAGATCTTGATAATAGTACCCTTTAACACCTCTTCGGCGGAACACGCAAGAGATATAAAGAGAATTGCCGCAAGGATCAACGAAAATGTCAACGCTTTTTTGCCTCTCATGACACTCTCTCCTTAAATAGTTGCCTTATAAGGCATACAGTTTTTATCAATCAATCACACTCCCTCACAAGGTACAGGTTTCCCGCACCGTCTGAGACAAAATAGTTGTGCACCAACTCAAACTTCAGGTCGTAATAGAGTTCTTTTGGCTTAACCTCCTCAATGCTTTTAACCTCTGTCTCTTCGAGGGTGTTTGCGTCACCGTCGGTATCGCCCAGAATGGTCTTTACGTCACTGGAAAAATCTTTTAGCTTTACGGGATTGTTCGCCTTAGGGTAGAAAGGGTGCTCGCCTGTGACTTCTATGCTCTCGTTCAAATAATAGATATTCTCGTGGGGTGTGCCGGTAACCTTTAAAACCTCAAGGGCAACAGATTTCCCGAGATCAAAGTCGTAGCCGACAACATATTCTCCCTTCACAATATCCTTTATCTTTTTCAGCTTCCCACCCTTCATAAGGACCGGGGTGTCCGGGGCAAAGCAGGTGCCACCCCCGTTTCCGCCAAAACCGGCCTTAATATAATCCATGTAGATATCTTCCATAGACTTAAATACTCGACCTACTCTTTTATCTTTTTTTATATCTTCAACTTTTCGAGGAGTTGGTTTATCTTCACCGTAGTGGTATGGATTTACGCAATCTACCAGAATAGGTTGAAGGTGAGGTACCACAGACTCGATTTTACGTCCCTCCCCATCATCAATCATTTCGGATGAAGTAGTTCCCGGTAAAAATGACCATTCCGGATCAAGCCAACTAGTAAATATGGAACAGAATACATAACTATCAGGAGAATCCTTCATCCAACTTGTAGAGCGTATTTTTTGCACATCTTCTAAATCTCCCTCGAATACAAATAGAAAAAAAGCTGCGGCACCAAGCTCCATTGCCCCTTCTGTCAATTTTTTTTCTTGTGCTTGTATATATTGCGTTGATTGAGTGAAGAGTGCGAATACCAAAGCAAAGGCAATTAATGTAACTATAAAACACTTTTTCTTAATCATTTTAAATGTCCTCCTCTCTTCTTTAAAGTGTTCTAACAGGCT
>CAZIWT010000090.1:0-14667 GCA_964542895.1 uncultured Thermodesulfobacteriota bacterium | reverse complement strand
GATTTACAAGACTCAACTATTTTAAAAATACTGGTCTAACAGAAATTTGATCGAGTGGGAATTATATCAACCTAAATCCATTTATCAAATAATATCCCCTAACTGCTCCTTCAGCTCAATATAGCTCAGAATCTTGCCCAAGCTCTTTGGCTTTCTTATGGTCAGCTGGTCATCGGCCAGGAGCAAAAACTTCCTCTCGACCAGCGAATCCAAAACGCTCCTGGTCTTGTCCACGTCAAGCCCCACGCGCCCCGCAAGGTCGGAGACGGTTATCTTCACGACCATCCCCTTGTCCGACTCTTTACCCTTCTTGTTTGCGATCTTGCTGATCATGTCCACGACCTTGCTCGTGGCGTCTTTGAACAAGAGCGTCTCGATTCGCTGATCGGCGGATCTCAGCCTCTCGGCCATTTTTTTCATCATCCTCAACGCCACGTTCGGGTTGCTCATCAGGAGTGACTCGAATGTCTTCTCGTCAAGGACGAGCACCTTGAGGTCCGTCACCGCAACGGCCGAGGCGGACCGGGGGCCTTTTTCGAGGATCGCCATCTCGCCGAAGAAGTCACCTTTGCTAAGTTCCGCCAGCGTGGTCTCGATGGACCGCGCCTTTTTTGAGATCCTGACCTTTCCCTGGTGGATGATAAACATTTCGCTGCCGGACTCCCCCTCGTTAAATATGACCGTCCCTTTGGGCAGGGACTTTCCAAATTTATCGTACAGCTTTTCCATTAAGAAATCTTTCCTGAAATTTGAATTAAACTTGATACCTGATCTTTTTTATATTGGATAACAGGAGATAAGTCAAGACTTATTGACAACGCCGCAGAAATACTGTATATATAGGCATTCACCGGAGCGGGGTCGTATTGGGAAGCCGCTCGATAAAAGGAATAAAAATACCATGAAAAAGCTGATTGCACCCTCCATCCTCGCCTCCGATTTCTCCCGCCTTGGGGAGGAGATTGGTGCCGTGGAGGAGGCAGGTGCGGACTGGATTCACATAGACGTCATGGACGGCGTCTTTGTCCCGAACATCTCCATCGGGATACCGGTGGTGAAATCGATAAGGAAGGTAACGAGCCTTCCGCTTGACGTCCACCTGATGATCGCGGAGCCGGAGCGATACATCGAGGAGTTTTCGAGCGCCGGCGCCGACATCATCACAATCCACCAGGAGGCGACCCCCCACATGGATCGCTCCATCATGCAGATCAAGTCGATGGGGAAGCGGGCCGGGG
This sequence comes from uncultured Thermodesulfobacteriota bacterium, assembly GCA_964542895.1. Classification (GTDB taxonomy): domain Bacteria; phylum Desulfobacterota; class Zymogenia; order Zymogenales; family Zymogenaceae; genus Zymogenus. The sequence continues at coordinate 13,429 of CAZIWT010000090.1, read as the reverse complement.
TATCCATAAATCCGGGGACTCCCGTGACTACGATATACGACATCCTCGGGATCGTGGACATGATTCTGATCATGAGCGTAAACCCGGGGTACGGCGGCCAGAAGTTCATCTCATACACTTTAAACAAGGTCAGGGCCTTAAAGGAGAAGCTGACCGAAAGGGAGCTCGACCACGTCATCATAGAGATCGACGGGGGGATTACAGCGGAAAACATTGCCGACGCCGCAGAGGCCGGAGTAGATGTATTCGTGGCCGGGTCTTCGGTCTTCGGGGCGGACGATTACAAAGGCGCCATAGCGGAGCTGAAGGCGAAGATCTAAGATCGATTTATAAAAGATTGTCGAAATAGTTTATTTAAAACGTCTATTGAAAACGGATGTGGTTTCTGATATATTATTAGATTATCGGGATGTAGCGCAGCCTGGTTAGCGCGCCTGCTTCGGGAGCAGGAGGTCGGAAGTTCAAATCTTCTCATCCCGACCATATTTTTATTGATATAAGGGAGTTGCATAATGAGCTAACTCCTTTATTTTTGCATTTTGCCGAAGTGTTACAAAAAGGTAATTCTATAAGAAATTTTTAAGAATCCAGGGAAATTCCGGTACAACAGAGGGAATCGTAATTATCCCGCAGGGACACGCTATTTACTATTACACAATGATGTCAATCAAATGTCGTCATGATCACCTGTCTAAAAGGCAGGGGGACACATATCTAAGCCTTGTCAAAGTAATGATAAAAACTATTCGATACCCTTTATCATTCTTCAGCTTTTTTATTCCAAAACGAATAATACTATAAAGCTAAAATAGCTTCTCGGCTACTATAATTCCTACATGGACTTATTCCCAGGGATAAGTAAGTTGTTCGCAAAGTCTGTGCTTAACTTTCCAATCACTTGATAATCGTATGCCACTTATCGAACGATTTAATAATGAGCTCGCCTTTTTCCCTGTTACTTAAAAAAGACTCCCTCGACAGTTCTATCTGAAGCCAGGGGACTTCGACCGCATGGCGTCGAATCGTGTACCCCCCCTTAAACGGATTGTTGATCGATACCGATATCCCCATTACTTTTTCGATGATTTCCGCAAGAGAAAGAAGCCACTTTTCAGGGCAGGTGCCCTCTCCGTTGCTGAGGCAGATCGGGGGACGCTCCATCCCCGGGTCCGGGCCGACGGGTGGACCTACGGCAGCCATCGTATGACAATCTATGGCTGCGATTACATCCTTTGAAAGCCCGCTCAGATTTTTATGATACGGACGATAGTATAGTTTCAAGAGGATCTCGATCAACTCATCGGAAGGTGTTTCCCGATAGATGGGGACATCCCAACAGGTGTGTGTCTTGACGACCCCATCCCTGCCTCGATCGTCTTCCGGGCGGTTCAGGTCGACGATCGCCCGGGCGATGTCGGTGGTCGCCAGGGCATAGACGTGTTCCTCCATCGAGAGGTAGATCTCCGCCGCCCCCACGTCGCCGTCTCTGGCGATTTCGTCCCGGCTCAAGGTGCAAATATCTGTCACTTCCGGCGGCACCACAAGTCCCGCGTGGGGGACGCTCAAAAGAAACGGCAGCGCCACTATCTCGGGCCCCCCGCCGAGCCGTCCCTTCGGGGATCGGCAACCCCTATATACGAGCCGTCCTCGCTCAAAACCATCTGGACGCATCCGAGGTAAAAGGACATCGGCTCCCGGATATCTATCGTAAATCCGTGATTCTTGAGATAGGGTTTTATATCGTCACGAAAATAGGCGGCTTCAAGAGAGATCTTGCCGTCAAGGGAGCAGTGCATTCTGGGGGCGGCCACTGCGTCGAACGGCGATTGGTTGTTCAGTCGCATCACGACCTGGGCGATTGTGGAGACGATCCGCTCGCTCCCGGGAGAGCCGATCGCCAGCCACGGTTTTCCCTTTTTGAAGATAATCGTTGGAATCACGCTTGCCCAGGGAACCCCGTTCGGTCTGAGGTAGTATGGATGTGATATGTCCTCGTATTCGAAGGCGCTCATGTAGTTATTATACAGGAAACCGAGGTCGGAACAAACCACCTTGGCTCCGTATACGCGCTCGATAGATTGGGTGAGTGAAACGACGTTGCCTTCCCTGTCCATTACGGAGAGATGAGTTGTATCACCTCCTGTCCCGATCCTTTTTCCGATCTGGGCGGAGACGAGCCTTGCGTAGTCGTCGCTGAGCATCCTCCTGTCCTGAACTTGGGGGTAGAAGTTGGGGTCGAATGGGCGGTCGCGCCGATCCAGCTGCACCCGCCGCATCACCTCGGCAAACAGGAGCGCACCCCGGGGGGTGTCCAGGTTTCTCTCCTTTGACGGGAATTTACGCAGGATGTTGAAAATCTCGATGAGGGACCGGCCGGCGCCGGGAGGAGGCATGGTGTATATCATTAGTGATCCAAACTTACATGATAAGGCTTCACGCTCTATCGGGTAGGGAATCTTCGCCAGATCGTCTCTGTGGACGAAGCCGCCGTTTTCTTCCATATCCCGGTGGATGATGTCGGCGATATCCCCCAGATAGAAGTCCTCTATCCCCCTTTTTCTCAGCTGCTTGAGGGTTTCGGCAAGGTGGGGCTGGTGGAATACGGCGCCGACCGGGAAGGGCTTTTCGCCCTCTTTCAGAAAAAACGAGCCGCCGCTTCGCTTCTTCAGGGAGCTTCGCTCCCTGCGTTGGAGCTTGCGCTGCAGCTTGGTGATCCGGTACCCGTCCTCGGCAAGAGAGATGGACGGCGTCAAAACCTGAGAAAGATCCATCGTGCCGTACCGCTCAAGGGCGTACTTAAGGGTTGCCGGGGTGCTCGGCACGGTCGAAGCGCTGTGGCCGTAGAGCCTCGGCTTTTTGTCCGCATAGAGCTCCTTTACCGCGCGGTTGGGCGCCCGGGAGGATCCGTCCAGGGCGATAGTTCTTCCCTCCTCTTTAATGTGAACCATCATCATGGTTTGACCGCCCAGTCCCGAAGACTGGGGCTCGCATACGCCCAGTGCGAAGGCAGAGGCAACGGCGGCGTCTACGGCGTTACCACCCTGCCGCAGGATTTCGGCTCCCGCCTCTGTCGCGCGAAAATGAGCCGTCGCGACCATTCCCTTAGTCGAGGCGGCGATCCTCTGCGGCTCCGGAATAACCGTCGGCTCCGGCTCAATGAAATCGGAATTTATGACATCCCTTTTTTTAGTCATAATACCTATTCGATCGGTTTATCATTAATGCTTTTTTATTGTTCATAGATTACAGTACGACGATAAGCAGAGGGCGTTTACCCCTTTTTCAATTCTTTTACCAGAAACTCAGACAGGAGAAGAGAGCGCTGAATAAGGCTTATGCGGCTTACCGCCTCTTGGGGGGTGTAGCGATTCCTGGCCACCGGGCCTATTCCGCATACGACGGGAACTTTGGCCGGGACCAGTCCCGCCACCGACGGAGTAAGAGACGATTGCACACCGAACGGGATGTCCCACTCTCTGGATACCCCCTCCAATGCCTTGGCAAGCTGGACGTTTCCCCTCCTCTGCTTCATTGGGGGTCTTTCGGAGATTTTCTTGAGAGACCATCTCAAACTCTTCTCCGACAATATGGTATTGATTTTTTCTTCGGTATCTTCGGCGAGCTTTGGATCGATAAAGCTGATCACGAGGATGACCTCGACCCGGTGGGGCAGGGTCGTCCGGAAGGACTCCGTTTTTATATCCAACACCGCCACAGTGAGGTAGTCCTTTCTCGATGACAGGGCGGTCACCTTTCCCAGCTTATCCAGGCACCAGCTCACCACATCGGGAACCTTTTGTTGCTGGCCGATTTTCAAGGTCGCTCCCTCGATAATGAGTTGATACTTTCTCTGGCCCCTTCGCTGGGTTCGTACGTTGGCGGGGGGACTGCCGGGGCGAACCACCAGGACGCGCTTTGCCCTCGATGCGGCCGAAGTAATGATATCTGCGCTGTAGCGGCAGTCCTGCCCCTCGTCGAGGTAGTAGAGGACGCCGAGGGAGAGGTTTTTCAGGACACGTATATGGCGCAAAGCCCTTAACACAAACAGCACCATTACCAGCGGGGAGCGGGACATGGCAATACCCTCTCCGTAGAGCCACTCCGGGTCGCGCCGGAAGCCCTGAATGGGGACATCCTGCTCGAATGGCACGTCTATATGGCCGATAAGAAGCGTACCCCCCTCCATTCCGGCCTGCGTCTCCCAGGTCAACGCAAACCGCTCATCGGTCAGGTCGGGCACGGGCCTCATCCTGATATCCCGAAGCTTCGTGTCCAGGGAGTTAATCGCCATGGAATTGCCGACCGGATCCGACGTTCGGCTGTATACGGAGCACCACTCGGAGACCTCTTTCTCTATCAGGTCCCTCCGCTGTGTTATGTATTCAAAGACCCTCTGTTCTGAGTTTTTTCTTCCCCCTTTGATAACGGGAGGGCTGGGGGTGCCGAAATATCTGGCGCTCGCCACCTCGACGAGACGGTTGATCAGCGCGGGAAAATCGAGACCTACATGATTTGCCGCGATCGTATAGGAGCCGTGTTCTCCGAGGCTGGGGAGGCTGTTTATCTCCAAAATATATAGATTGCCCTTGGAGTCGAGACGCATGTCCACCCGGGCGCAATCGTAGCAGCCCAGGGCGTTAAAGGCTCCGACGGAAATCTCCTGGGCCTTTTTGATCAGATCCTCTCCGATGGGGGCCGGGCATATCCAGTCTATGGTGCGGCCGGATTTCCCCTTCTTGTCCTCGATGGTGTAGATATTCGGGCCGTCTCCAGAGATCACTATCTCACAGGGTGGCAGTGGTTCCGGAGGGTTGTTGCCGATAATTCCGACGTTTATCTCCCGCCCCTCGATGTACCGCTCTATGAGGACCGCCTGTTTGAATTTGTCGAAAATTTCCTGTACCTCCTCGTAAAGCTCACCCTCATTGTGTACTACCCGGATTCCCATAGAGACCGCCTCGTTCTTCGGTTTCACGATGAGCGGGTAGGGGAGATCGGGACCCTTAACCTCCGGAGGATTGATGACGACAAACGGCGGGGTCGGGAGGTCGTTCTGGATGAAGATCATCTTGGCCACAACCTTATCCAGCGCAAGGGAGTGGGCAAGGGGGCCGGATCCCACATAGGGGATTCCGATCATTTCGAGAATCCCCGGAACGTGGGTGTATCGGGCCTGGCCCTGGATACCGTACGACAGGTTGAAGGCGAGCCCGGGACGCTCGCCCTTCAAGACCCGGGGCATGAACTCTTCCAAGTTATCTATCAGGTCTTTATCTCCTTCAAAGGCCCTAACCTGATGTCCGTACTGTTTAAGCCCATCGACGATTCTCTTTATCGACTTCTTTCCGTACCTTTCCCGGTTGGGAAGCCCGAAAAGGTTGATGACGTTTTTGCTCTCACGATTGTATATTACCGCAATTTTCATGTCAGATATGATCCTTTAATTTTCCATGACAATCCTGTTATACTGGGGAAACAGACTTTTTCCAAAACCATGTCGATTTTTCAACCTTTCGGTAAATTATCCTCGAGATCATGCCGATTCGGGTCAATGGATTCAACGTTAGCATTCCCCGGACAATCATCCATCCCTCTAAAGACCTTCTTTGGATATCAGTCTACATTCTTCCCCATAACGCCTCGATGAAACGTGATCTTCCTCTGTCAACTCATCCCAGAAATCTTCTTATGTGGGCCGCCCCAAGGATTCTTTCACCGATATTGTTAACGCCGTCCCGACCCAGCGACGCGATAATTGAATCGGTTGCTTCCTTATACGCTTCATCCGGGGTATATGATACGGGGAGGTCGTCTATGGCTTTCTTCAATCTTTTCGGCACGAATGGCGTGTCCCTGTTGAAGAACTTCAGGGAATCCTTCAGGTCGTCGTAAAGGAAGAAATAGGTCTCCTTTAAAAAATCGAGGTCATTCCCGGTCAGCGCGTCGAGGCCCAGAAGCTCCGGCGGCAGCCCCACTGAGTAGAGGGCCGCCGTGAATTTTATCGCCCTGGGCAGATGGATGCCCCCCACCTCCCTGGCGTACCCGAAGAGGCCGACGTGGAGCTTCCTCTTCCTCCTCTCCGGGACATGCCTTGCCACCCGGTTAATAACTCCGGCCAGCTCGACGGTTTGCTCCTGGTATCTCTTCGTGTATCTCGAAATTATATCCAGGCACCTCTCTTCATCTACCTCCACCGGCTCCTGCCTTTCCTTCTTCATCAGCTCGTCTATCGCGCCTCTCACCTTATCCGGGGGATTGTCGTATTTGAATGACGACTGGATGGTGAAGGTGTGAACGCTCGGGTATTCCCTTACGATCCTCTTTACGTTGTCCGGCGTGAGGTTTCCCCGAAACGGCGCCGACCCGAGGCCGACGATGGGATAAATCTCGACGCCGATATCCCGTGACAGGCTGTAGAGTTTCTTCAGGGCGATCCGGTTCATCAGCATGGCGCTTATCAGGCCGTAATTCATTGCGGGATCCGATCGCGCCAGAAATACCCTCTGATGCCGGACGTCCTTGCTTAACAGGTACTCCCTCGTTATAGAATCGGCGTTGAGCATGCTTTCCATGTCTTCGAAGAGGGGTATCACGTTGATGGTTTTCGGCTTGAACTCCCCGATCCAGTCCGCGACCGTGATGTCCCCCTCGCAGAAGGGGCTGTCCTGCTTCCCAATGACGAAATCCGTATAGTATTTGTAAATCCTGTTGAGGGACTTGTACGTGGCGGTCATGGGAAGTATGACCTCGAATATGGGAGGAATATCTTCCCTGTAAAAGAGCTTCGAGGTGTCGAACGACCGGGGGATGCTCTCCAGGGTCTCCAGCAGTATCTTCGCCTCTCCCTTTTCCACCGTGGGGTTGGGGACCCTGAGCGTGAGAAAGGAATCCCGTCCGAGAATGTTGTTGTTGAAAAAGGTAGGGTATTGCGTAAGGAGCTTCTTAACAACGTAGTTATCGACCTCCTTCCCCTCGCAGTCCCACATCTGCTCGTCGCACCCCAAATGAGAGAAGGCGTAGTACGCCTCCTGGACCTCGTCCTCACCCCCCAGCTCAATGTTCTCCGAAAAAAAGGGCGGGGTTACGTTGTCCGGATGCTGGGTACTCATACATTTCGGTATTTTGATCTTTTCTTTCATCTCAAAGAATTATATCATTATATTAATCTATCATAAAGGTGTTTATGGTCATTTCAACTTTTTAAGTGATAAGAATTCTGTAGAAGCAGATAGAACCCTATTATGATTATACAAACTTAGCTCGTCGTAAAAACCGGATGCTCAATACGGCCTCCGGATTTCACAGGTTTAAGATTAATAGAAGCCTTAATTACTCGGCCATCTTATATAGAAACGTGGCTACGAACTTCTCGAAGTCCAAAAGCCCCCTGACCGTCATATATTCGTTGGCGACGTGCTCTTTTCCGCCGTGACCCAGGCCACCCGACACCACTGGCAGTCCCAATATCCGCGAGAAAACGAAATAGGGGGCCGTCCACGTGGCAATGGGCCATATTTCCGGCTCTATGTCGTGCGCCTGGTACGCCGAGACCATCTTCTGGACGATCGGTTCCGAGTAATCGGTTTTCGACCAGGTGTATTTCTCCCTTACCATAACGTCGATATCGTCAAACCCCTGCTCTGCGAGGTAGTCTTTAAGACTACGAATAACTTCTTCCGGTTCCATTCCCGGGCCAAACCTGATGTCCACCTTGGCCGTCGCCTTTCTCGGAAGGATCGTCTTAGTCCCCGGTCCTGTATATCCGGAGTGGAATCCGTTTATATTGAGAACGGGGGAATAGAGTCCCTGCCTTAGGAGCTCGTAGCCGTGATAGGCGGATTTGAACCTCGCGCTCCTCATCTCCTTGAGGAAGCGCTTCTCGTCAAAGGTCAGTGCCAGTTTTTTCAGGAGCATGTCATCCTCTTTACTCGGCCGGGATGCGTTCTTGTAGAAACCGGGGATTTTGATATTCTCCTTCTCGTCAGTAAGGAGGCCAAGGGCGTGGATCAGCCGCCAGACCGGAGACGAGACCCAGGCGCTGTCGGAGCCGTGGAGGGAGGTGTCCCCCGGCCCCCCCCTCTTTCCCCCCCTGCAGATGAGGTCCATGTAGACGATTCCCTTCAGTCCCAGGTGCATGGAGACGTTGCCCACCGAATCCTGGGAGAAGTCAAAATCTACCGCACCGCTCCCGGAAAGTTCATCCTTGTGGTTGATGATAAACTCCTCAAAGTGAGGGCTTCCGATCTCCTCTTCCCCCTCTATGGTAAATATGATATTTAAGGGGATCTCCCCTCGGGCGCTCATCGTCCTCAGGACGCTGAAAACCCCGCAAAGCGCCCCTTTCGAGTTTACCGCGCCCCTGGCGATGATGCACTCCCCGAGTCCGGGAAGGGTATGTATCTCGGCGGCAAAGGGGGGGCTGATCCAGTTTTGCTCTTCGGCCGGCTGGACGTCGTACATCCCGTATATGATAAGCGTCTTTTTTTTGTTTCGATTTATCCGCCCGTGGATTATGGGATATGCCGGATCACCCCCGAAGCTTATATCCCCTCCCACCTCTTTGATGAACTCCCTAATTATCCCGGCGGTCTCCCTGATCCCCTCACCTGTTGCCGAGACGCTCTTTTGCCTCAAGAAATCGCGGCATGTTTTAAGATGCCCATCGAAGTTATCCTCCAGGGTCAAGTGCAGGGATTGAAGGGAATGAATCGCGTCCACCTTCTTTGTATTTAACATTTTCAAAAATCACTTTATAAAAAAATAATGTAGAAAAGGGAGGCTCCAAATCCTTATAAAAGGTTTGTCTCCCCCATGCCGTAAAGATTTTTAAAAATTACTTACAAGAAGCCGGCATGTCTACTGAAGATCAAATCATCCTGTTGAAACAGGCGGTCTTCCCATGTCAACCGACAATCGCTCCGATACATCTTTGGGCCTCGCCGGTTCCAGAGGAGGCGGATAAATCGACCTTTATCGTCTCCGTTGGTTTCAGCTGCGGATAGGGTAAGGCACATTGATATAATCCGTTCTGGGTCCATGACAATACAATTATATTATACTTAACCGGAAAGTCGTAGGCCTCCTTTGTGAACCCTCTTCCCGCTTTCCCTTGTGCCCCCCCTCCTTTCCGAGCGATAAATCAAAAATTCGATGAATTTACCGACCATATCGGTATAGGACAGCCCCGCCCTTTCACAGGCCGCCGCGAAGCCGGCATCCGGGCTTATGCAGGGATTCGCATTTATCTCCAGGACAAAAACGTTTTCGTCTCCGTTCACACGAATATCAACCCGGGCGTAGTCTCTCACATTCAGGTGATAAAAGCATTTTGAAGCAGTTTCCGTTATTTTTTCGAGCAAAGTGGAATTTACATTTTCGGGAAATATACGGGTGCTGTTTTGAAATTCGAAAGAGCTCTCCTCCCACTTTGCCCGGTAGGTCACCACCTTGTACATATCTTTCGGATAGTCGTTAAAAACGATCTCGGCTACGGGGAGGACCTTTGGATCGGGATATCCGAATACGGAGACGTTGAACTCCCTTCCCTCTATATATTCCTCGATCACCACCTGGCCGTGTTTTCTGTATAGACCGTGGATTCGCTCGAATAGCCGGCTCTCGTTTTCAAAGATCGATTCCTGATCTATGCCAATGCTGGCGTCCTCGAAGCGGGGCTTAACGATGGCGGGAAAACTGAATTCCTCAGGAATGAATATTGGAGACCCGGAATAGATGAAATGTTCGGGCGTCTTAATACCGGAAGAGGAGAGGAGCTTTTTTGTGTAGAGCTTATCGGTGGTGGTCTGAATAGCATTGGACGATGAGCCGGAAAAGGGAATGTTGAGATATTCAAGGATTGCCGCCGGCTGCCAAGAGAGTCTCGGATCCTCGTCCACCGTCTCGCACAGATTGAATATGAGATTGACTGAATTCTTTCTTATGTCCGTTAGAAAGGCGTTAATATCTTTCGTAAACGGTATAGTTGCAGTCTTATATCCCAGCTCCTCGGTCGCCACTTTTACGGCGTTGACCTGAACTATCACATCCTGGGAGGCCTTGTAAAACGCATTCCCGTTGGAGAGGGGCACGTTGTGAATTATTCCTATTGTTTTTTGGTCCATATTTACGCACCTTTTGCCATCTTTGGCTTTATGGTTATCCGTTCCATTGTAGACGACATTATCTCGCCGATCAGCGCTTCGTAAGACACTCCTACCTTCTTTGCGATAATGCAGAGATCGGACCTGACGGGGTTGAGCCCGGCCAGGGGATTTACCTCCAAGAAGCTCAGCTTGCCCTTCTCGTCCGCCTTGACGTCCACCCTGCCCGCATCCCTGCAGCCCAAGCCCCTCCACGCCCTTAGAGCCACCGACTCCGCCTCCGCGGAGATATCGCCCTCGGCCAGGCGGTATTCCACTAACTCCTGATAGTTCTCCTTGTTTTCGTACGAATAGACGTCGTCCCCATCATCCCTGCTCAAAACCTCGATGACACCTATTGACCGCGCCGCCTCTCCGGTTCCGAGGATGCCCACGGTGAATTCCCTCCCGGGAAGGAAGGTTTCTACAATCACCGGCTGCTTAAAAAGCTCCATCAGCCTCAAGCAACTGGGCATAAGCTCCCCCCTTTCGGTGATCTTCGATTGGGAGTCGATGCCCTTACTTGATCCCTCCGCCACCGGCTTTACGAAGAGGGGGAGGGGAAGGGACACCTTCTTTACCTCGGAAGGCTTTCCGACCACCACAAAGTCGGGGGTCAAAATTTTCAGGTCTCTTATGACGTGCTTGGTCATCCCCTTGTGGAGGGTGAGGGCCAGGATCATGGGGCCGGAGAAGGTGTAGGGTATATCGAATGCATCGAGTATCGCCGGGACCTGTGCTTCCCTCCCGAAGCCTGACACCCCCTCCGCGATATTGAAGACCATATCCCATCGATCCCCCGCTGTGAGCCTTCTTATTAGATTGTGAATCGTGCCGATACGATCGGTTACATAGCCGAGCTGTTTAAGCGTAGAGTCGATAGCTTCGATGGTATCGACGCGGTCGAACTCCGCCGTATCCTCCTCGGACATGCCCATCTTCAGATACTCGTCTCTGAGGTCGTAGGTAATTCCAACTTTCATTTAAGCTCCTCTTTAAAAACTCGTTTGCAAAGCCAGCAGTATTTATGGCAATGGCACGATACTGGCTTTTCTATTTTCCACTTTATTAAATGACTTTATGGCAATGGTCTGCTTGGCAACGGCCTGTTTTGTGTATTTGCTCGAAAGCTGAAAGGAGGTCACATCGATCTCCTCTCGAATATAATCCAAGAGCTTGTCCCAGATCACGCCCCCCCTTTCGACAAGGAACTCCCCTTCATCGTCGGTCAGGAGGGCAAGGTCGACGATCTCTCCGTCGCGATTCCAATCCGCCGGAACTATAATTCCCCTCAGCGTTATATCTTCTTTCATTGGGAGGTGTCCTTAAAACTCCACGATCCGATTCATAAATAGCAACTACCGTGCCATATTTGTAAGTTGTTGGAATCGTTACTCTTTTTAATGAAGACCTGTAAAGTCGGAACTAAAAGTTCCTGTTTTTGGCGCTGGTAGGATTAAAAATTTGTGTAACTATCTGTTTTTATTACGTTTTGGAGATGGGAACCGAAAATTCCGATAAAGGGGTAATCGGAACTAAAAGTTCTCTTTTGGGCGGGTTACGAACCCTTTTTGTATTCCTCTTTCTTGAGTCCGTACTTCTTCATGAGCTTGTTGAGCTGTCTCGTCGTTATTCCGGCGGCCTCGGCCGTTCTGTCTATCCTGCCTCGGGTCGACTCCAACAGGCGAGCGAGATACTCCCTTTCAATCTCCTCGACCCCCTTCTTTCGTGCTTCCGAGAGGGTCATCTTCGATTCCACATTGTACAGTATAGGGAGAGAATTCCCCGAGAAGAGCTCCCTGGGGATATGCCTTGTCTCGATTATTGACGATGTCTCCAGCAGATAGGCCCGCTCGATGATATTTTCCAGCTCCCGGATGTTGCCGGGCCACGAGTAGTTGTCGAACGCCTCCAGTATCTCCGGACGAACGGTCTTTATCTGTTTCATGTAAAATCTATTCAACTTCTTTAAAATGACTTCCACCATAAAGGGGATGTCCTCCTTCCGCTCCCTCAATGGTAGGACCTCGATGGGAAAGACGTTCAGCCGATAGTAGAGGTCCGTTCTGAATCTCCCGTCATCACACATCGCTTTTAGGTCGGTGTTTGTGGCGGCGATCACCCGGGCGTTCGTGTGGATGCTTACCTCGCTCCCAATCCTGTCGAAGGTGCCGTCCTGGAGGACTTCGAGGAGCTTGATCTGAACCGAGGGAGAGATAGTGCTTATCTCGTCGAGGAAGATGGTCCCCTCGTTCGCTATCTCGAATTTTCCAAGCTTTCGCCGCTCGGCCCCGGTAAAGGCCCCCTTTTCGTGGCCGAAGAGCTCGCTCTCCGCCAGCGTTTCCGGCACGGCGCCGAGGTGGACGCTGATGAAAGGGGCGTTCCTGCGGTTGCTATGTTGATGAATGAGCCGCGCCAGAATGCTCTTCCCGGTACCGGTCTCGCCTATCAACAAAACGGTGCTCTTTGTGGGAGAAACCGCGCGAACCTTCTCATAGACCTTTTCCATCCCCGCGCATTTCGTCTGTATGGTCTCGAGGGCGTCCGACTCCCAGAATTGATCCCTCAGATAGTCGAGCTCAAGCCTTACTTTCACCGATTCGTAAACGTTTTGTGTTACAAATCTCACCTCTTCCGCGTCGATGGGATACGTGATGTAATTGCTCGCCCCCGCCTTCACGGCCATGACCGCTTCCCTGATCATGTCGACCTGCGACATGACAACGATCTCAATCGTCGGGTAGACCTGCCAGAACGACTGAAGGGCGGCCTTGTAGGAATTATCCTCCATCAACTCACGAAGGATGCCGATATCCACAAAGACGATCTCGTATCTCTTCTTCTTAAGCCTTTCAAGACAGGTCTCTATAGTAGTAACCGACTCAACGCGATAGTCGGAAGAGAGGCTCCCTCCGATAACGGTTGAGTGATCATTATTCTCGGTCACCACAAGAATCAGCTTCACACATGGTCTCCTTGAAAAACCAATTCAATTGTATCAAAACAACACTTTCTAAAAAAGATATTTATTTACCTGCTTTTTTCACTCGATCCTCTAAATTATAATAATAGTATTTAAGGTATTTATTCACTATTTCAGATAGTTAATATGCTAATTGCCTTATATAAAAGTGTTACAAAACTGTTACAAAAACCAGTAAATTGTAGGGCATTCTGGGGCATTCCAGGGAAAGCTGGGGACACAAAAACACAATGATGTCAGCACTTTATCGTATTGTCGCTATGCTTCGGGAGCAGGAGGTCGGAAGTTCAAATCTTCTCATCCCGAC
>CAZIWT010000089.1:0-14777 GCA_964542895.1 uncultured Thermodesulfobacteriota bacterium | reverse complement strand
ACATGAACTACATCAGCCAGGACGATTTCGCCTTTAACAACATTATTGTTAACGGAGGCGGCGGAACGAACTCCATCTGGGGAGGCAGTCTCTACGGTCAGGACAACCTGGAGAACATCACCGCAGTAAAGCTCTACTTCGAAATCTGCCCCATCGAAAAGCTGACGCTGAACGCCTCTATCACCTGGGCCAAGTGGACAGAGGAAGTGGGACAGAACTTTTTTGGCACCAGAGCAGCTATTGTACAATCCAAGGGTTCTGCTTATGTGCATCCTGCATTTTTCTACGGCAACTACAACTATGAATCATGGGATGCCAGTGACGACCTCGGCTGGGAGCTCGACTTCGGCTTCTCCTACGAGATCATGGAGGGACTGACCTACTCGCTGGGTGTGGGTGTGCTCTTCACCGGCGACTCGTGGGATTACGAGAAGGCTGACGGAACCCGCGGCGACTGGGGTGAGATATGGTCCATCAGCAACCAGCTCCTGTACGAGTTCTAACCCCGAAAGCTTAATCTAAAACAAACAAAGCCCCCGGCCGGAATAGGTCGGGGGCTTTTTATTGAACACACTTTTTGTGCTCAACACCCTCATCGCCGATTTATTTTTAGTTTTCTATAAGAAATGAGTTTGTCACTATATTTTTTAAACTGTAAATATAGACACAAATATCATATTAAAATGCTATAATATTTTTTCTTGACATCTGCTTTGCTTTTTGATATTTTCCCAAAACGTTTGTCCTTTGCATATCTATATCTCTAAATTGTATTGGATTGAATTTTGAAAAATTGGAGGTAAAAAATGAGAAAACTATTGGTTCTGGTACTTGCAGTTGTGTTTTCAGCCGCTTCCTTTGCGGCAATGGCTGCTGAAACATCTTTTTCCGGCACTTATCGGGTAAGGGCATATAATGAGTACAACTTTGAAAAGAAGTGGGAAGAGATTTCATCTCCTCTTCCCTCACACGAAAACGCCCAGTACGACGGCTGGTTCGACCAGAGGTTCCGCCTTACAATCACTCATACAAGAAGCGATTTTTTAAAGGCCGTAATCAGGATGGATATTGTCGAGGACACCTGGGGACAGCAGAGAAACCTGTTGATGAACAACAGTAATACAGATTTTATCAATCTGGCTTACATAGAGTTCACGCTTCCCCAGATAGGTACTTTTACCGTGGGTAAATTCAACGAGACCTACGGATACGGCCTCGCATTCAGCGATGAGGGTGACGGAACGATAGGCCTTACCGGTGCCCGCTGGGCAAACGCCTGGGGTCCTGTGGCGGCATCGGTTCTTTACGCAAAGGTAAAGGATAACGTAATAGCGGTAGGTACGTGGAACAGGGCATACAATTGGGATGCCGACCTTTACGCGGGAAATCTAAAAGTCACACCCGCCGAGAACCATCTGATCGAGCTCTTCGGCGGCGCTGTTATCGACAGCGATGCCGACGATAACGATGTGGCCTTTGGCGTTGCAGATGGTACGTTGAGGAATTCGTATTCGTTCAATTGGAACGGCGGTGGAATATATTCAGCGGTGATCGGTTTCTGGGGCGTTGCTTACACCGGAGCCATCGCCGATATGATAGACATCAGGCTTGAAAACAGCTGGATATACGGTCACGCAACATGGATTTCAAAAGTCCCTCGCGGTGTTTCCAGTCCCAACTCTGATCCCGACTCTTTAACGATTTCAGGCTGGAACATCTACGCGGATGTCTCCTACTACAACGATCTCTTCAGGGTCGGTCTGGCGTTCATCATGGGAAGCGGTCAACACCACTGGTGGAACGATATATCCACAAAGAATATCAACATGAACTACATCAGCCAGGATGAATTTGCCTTTAACAACATCCTCGTCAACGGTGGAGGGGGCACGAACTCTATTTGGGGAGGCGGCTTGTATGGCCAGGATATGATCGAGAACATTACCGCCGTGAAACTCTACTTCGAGATATGCCCGATGGATAAGCTGACTCTTAACGCTTCCGTTACCTGGGCCAAGTGGACCGAAGAGGTGGGTACTAACACTATGGGGGACAGGGCGAATATTGTTACAGCCAAGGGCTCGGCATATCCTCATCCGGCGGCTCAATACGGCACATACCCATACCATTCATGGGATGCCAGCGACGACCTGGGCTGGGAGCTCGACTTCGGATTCTCCTACGAGATCATGGAGGGGCTGACCTATACTTTGGGTGTTGGCGTGCTCTTCACCGGCGACTCGTGGGATTACGAGATGGCTGACGGAACCCGGGGCGACTGGGGAGAGATCTGGTCTATCAGCAACCAGCTGCTATATGAGTTCTAAGCCTGAAAGTTTAATCTACAGCAAACAAAGCCCCCGGCCGGTCAGGTCGGGGGCTTTGTTATTTGCGGTTTTGTCTTTGATCCCTGACTGTCTGAAAAGAATCTTTTGAGAATCGAGTAATAAACTGTAAATTGATTATCAAAATCGGTTTTTGAAAATAGTTATAAATTGAGTAAAAATTAGAACAACTTAATTTATTTCTTGACATAATATAAAATTTTATGATAAAAATGCAAAGAATTGCTATTTTTTACATTTTTAGTCATCTTTTTTAGAGGAGGTATATATGAAAAAAATTATTGTACTGACTCTCGCTATTGCTTTCGTTGCCACTGCGTTTACAGCCTTTGCCGCGGAGACCACCTTTAACGGCGAATATCGGGTGAGGGCTTGGAGCGAGTACAACTTTGATAAGAAGATCGAAGATGAGCTAAACGTTTTTGGCACCAACATCAGCCACGAGAACGCCCAGTACGACGGCTGGTTCGATCAGAGGTTCAGGCTCACCATCACCCACACGAGGAGCGAGTTTCTAAAGGCGGTGATAAGGTTCGATATTGTTGAGGACACCTGGGGACAGCAGAGGAACCTTAGAATCAACAACAGCGCTACCAACTTCATCGACTGGGCTTATATCGAGTTTACGCTCCCCAAGATCGGGACCTTTACCGTGGGTAAATTCCCTGAGACCTACGGGCACGGCCTTGCGTTCAGCGACGGCGGAACCGGAACCATCGGTCTTACCGGCCTCCGCTGGGCGAATACCTGGGGCCCTTTGGCGGTATCAGCCCTTTACGCAAAGGTTAAGGATAATGTAACCTGGGCTGCCGGAACCAGATGGTATAACTGGGATGCAGACCTCTACGCCGGAAATATAAAGATCACCCCGGTGGAGAATCACCTGATCGAGCTCTTCGGAGGAGTTCTGATTGACAGTAATGCAGATAATATCATCATAGGTGGGGTGATGAGTAATTCCTTTTCATACAGAGCGACGGGGCAGGGTGATGGAGCTTACTCGGCGGTAGTCGGTTTCTGGGGGATTGGCTACACAGGTACCATCGCTGATATGATCGACATCGCCCTCGAGGGGAGCTGGGTTTACGGCCACGCTACCTATATCAACTCTTTACCGAATTTTGCATTGGGTCCTGACACAGATCCTGACACTTTAACTATCTCCGGCTGGAACATCTACGCCGATGTCTCCTACTACAATGACCTTTTGAGGGTCGGCGTGGCGTTCATCATGGGGAGCGGTCAGGCCCACTGGTGGAACGACATCTCCACGAAGAACATCAACATGAACTACATCAGCCAGGACGACTTCGCCTTTAACAACATCCTTGTCAACGGCGGTGTCGGAACAAACTCCATATGGGGAGGCAGCCTCTACGGTCAGGATATGATCGAGAATATCACGGCGGTAAAGCTCTATTTCGAGATCTGCCCAATCGAGAAGCTGACGCTGAACGCCTCCGTAACCTGGGCGAAGTGGACTGAGGATGTGGGTTGGAATATTTTAGGCACAAGAGCGGCCGTCGTTACAGCCAAGGGATCAGCATATCCGCATCCGGCAGTAGTTTACGGCAACTACTTCTATCAGTCTTGGGATGCCAGCGACGACCTGGGTTGGGAGCTTGACTTCGGCTTCTCCTACGAGATCATGGAGGGATTAACCTACTCGATGAACGTGGGCGTGCTGTTTACCGGCGACTCCTGGGATTACGAGAAGGCGGACGGCACCCGGGGAGACTGGGGGGAGATCTGGTCTATCAGCAACCAGCTGCTATATGAGTTCTAAGCCTGAAAGTTTAATCTAAAGCAAACAAAACCCCCGGCCGGTCAGGTCGGGGGCTTTTTATATATATGAAGATTACGTTTATTTAAGTTGTCTGACCGAATATTTGGAAGTCATTTACAATTCTAAAGATACACTGCCTACCTTGTAAAAACCATTCTTCCCAAATAGCGATCGGACGATTCGTGGTACTGCCATTCAGCCAGCTCCCCCGATTTTACCGAAAGGCGTCCGAAGTTGATCCCCCACTCATCGCCGACTTTGGGCAGATCGGCCCCGAAGGCGGACAGGGGTATCTTGAGCTCCAGCTGGTAGAAGCCGCTCGGATTGTGGGGAGAGATGTACGCCCCCGCCTCGCAGCCGGCGTCCCAGGATGGGTCGGCCTTCCTCCTTCTACCTTTTCCCTTTACGATCTTCCGATCCAGGATGACGCCTAGGGGATTGACGAAAAGCTGATAGGTGGTCTTCGAATCCGGATCGGGCGAGATGATGAGCGCGATCGAGTCGTCCCTGAAGACGTCGCCGTCCCGCCCCTCGGCGTTGGTAACGAGGTATTCCGTGTCCGCCCTGCACGATGCGAGGACGTAGAGGTTTTCCCCATCCCTACCGAAGAGAAAGAGGGTGTCGTAAATATTGGACGACATCCCTTGAGGATCGGAGAAGTTGGATGCCACAACCGTTCCATCCCATTCGCTCCCGTCGACCCGGCCGTCTACCGTGACACCCTTAATCCTCGGAACTTCGAGAATCCTCGTCAGCCTGACGGTTCCCCTGAAATCGTAGCTCCTCCCCTCGTGATAGGGATACGCCACCTCGAACCTCGGGAGGGGATAGGGTTGATCCGCAGCGAGGGCCAAAAACGTCGCCGTTCCTTTCTCTCCCGCCGGAATCTCAACGGTCGCCTCTGTCGGTTTAATATCCCAGTTTGTGGCCCCTGTCTCCCATTTTATCTTGAACGGCAGATTGACATCCCTGATGTTCTTTATACTAATCCTCAACTCACTTTTACTTTTAGATGTGTCGGTGCCTAAAAACAGCTCCTCGGGGACTACGTATCGATCTTCAATCCTGTCGAAGAACTTTAGGTCCGCTATCGTAACAAAATCCACGGGAAGCTCCCTATCCCCATCGAGAGGGACTGTCTTTATCGAAAAGTCGGAGCCCTTCACCTCCACCTTGACGTAGTTGTAGAAGTGCCCCTTGATCGGGACGTTGTCTTCCATGACACCGCCGGAGGAGCCGACCATGGTGTAGTAAATCCCGTCGTATATTCCCGAGCCGTGGCGGTGGAGGTGGCCTGAAAAGACGGCGTCGACGCCGTTGGCCGCAAATATCTCGTGGAGACGGTCGGCCTTTCCCGACGGCAGCGTGTAATACCAGTAGGGCCTGTGGAAAAAGACGAAGGTCAGCTTTGCGTTTCTGTGCGCCTTGAGGTCCGACTCCAGCCAGGCAATCCTCTCTTCCGGCAGGGAATCGATCTTTGCCCAGCGGCCGTTTTCGAAGAAGACGAGGTGGATCCCCCTGAAATCTGTGCTGTAGTTGGTCTCCCACCCTGTCCGCTTGATCCATATCTTCTCCGAGGCACCGCTCCAGACGTCGTGGTTTCCGGGTAGGATTAGTAGCCTTCGCCTGATTCTCCTAACGATCTTGAAATATTCGCGCCACTGGGCGTTGATCACCGCCTCGTCCCTAGTGTAGCCCTCGATCTGATCCCCGATTGTAACGTAGAGGTCGGGGCGATCCTCCCTCGCTTTCTCGATTACGGCCCCGTAGATTCCCTCCCGGTGTCCCGCCGTCCTGTCCCCCAGTATGACGATCGTAATATCCTTATCTTTGCCGGCGTGGGCCGTGCCTGCAATGATTAGGATAAAGAGAAGAGAGATAGCTCCCCTTGTCATGCCCCGTATGGCTTTTTGATATACGGTAGTGCACTGTCTCATGAAATATCTCATTTAGTCAGAGAGATCATCCCTTTCTCGCCGAGGCCCTGTTCCAGTGGAAGAGGGAAACGCCCGGAAAGTCGCCAAGATATTATCCTAAAAAGTCAATAAAGGAGCCGTTGGTGACCGAGTATAAGAGCCCCAGCCTCCCCCGTTCCTCCTTCGCTGTCCCGTGGATGTATCTCTCGTTTTCCGTCACGGTTTTTCCTTTTGCACTTATCTTATTATCCCCCCGGCCTGCCCACGATAAAGGCCAGCGGGATTCGATCCTCGATGATCTCTACCTTTTCTACCTCGAACCCCGATTCCCCTATGAGCCGAGACAGCGCCTCTACTGTGAACCTGTGGTAGCCGGGAAATCCCGATAGGGACATGAGCCTCGAGATCATGCGCGATTTCAATCCCTCGCCGTGGCAGTAGGTTGGTGCCATAAGCTTCCCGGTATCCTTTAAGACCCGCCTCATCTCGATGAGGGCTCTTTTCGGCTCCGTCATGTTGTGGAGGGCGTTTGAGCAGACGGCGACGTCAAACGAGCGGTCCTCAAAGGGAAGGGCATATGCGTCCTCGATAAAAAACTTAATGTTTTCTATCTTTCGCTCCCTCGCCTTCTTTTCGGCAAGGGCGACCATCTCCGGGGTTATATCGACGGCTGTTACTTCGGCCGCTTTTACTGCCACCTCGAGGGCGATCAGCCCCGTTCCCGTGGCGACCTCTACAACCGAATCACCCCCCTTAACCTCCTCCAATATCTTGGCGGTCAATATCCGATAGCTTTCTTCTACCTGACTTCTCATGAACCGGTCGTAGCGGGGGGCGAACCTCCTCCAGAACCGCCTCTCTTTATTCGTTCGCTTTTCATCTTCCATTTATCACGATCCTCTAACTCTAAATAAGGGACAGGGAGACCGCCATCACCGCCATCCCGACGACGGACCCGACTATGGCCAGGTGCTCTTCACCGGTGTCGAAGGAGAGGGGAAGCAGCTCGTCGAATGAGATGAAGACCATAATACCCCCCACCGCCGCCAGGGTTATCGCAAGGACGAAATCGTTGAGGAAGGGGCGAAGGATGAAAAACCCGATGATCGCACCCAGCGGCTCCGCCACACCGGAAAAGAAGGAGTATAGAAAGGCGGTCTTTCTGCTCTTGGTTGCGTAGTAGATCGGCATCGATACGGCGATCCCCTCCGGTATGTTGTGTATGGCGATCGCCACCGCCAGGGGGATGCCCAGGGAGAGGTCGCTGATCGACGAGAAGAGGACGCCCATTCCCTCCGGGAAATTGTGAATCGCAATCCCCACGGCGGTGAAGACCCCGGCATCCATCAGCCTGCTGTTTTCGGAGGCGCTCTCCACCTGCTCCTCGAAATAGTTATGGGGCACAATTCTGTCTATGAGGAACATAAAGGCGATCCCGCCGAAAAAGCCGAGGTTTGCCCACACAAATCCTACGTCCTCGATGGAATTTCCCAAAAGCTCCACGAAAGAGACGTAGATCATCACGCCCGCGGAAAATCCGAGGGTCACGGAAAGATAGGAGTGCCTGAAATCCTTGATGAAGAGGGAGGCGACGCTCCCTATACCGGTGGAGAGCCCGGCGAGGATCGTAATCAGGATCGGAATCCAAATATCTTCGTTAACCATCTTTCACCACCGTCATTGGATTAAGGGTCCGGACGACATTTTGTTTCCCCATATTATTCCACCTCTGGATCTTTTTCAACAGTAAAATATTTATAGCGGTATGATCGAAAAGTTTATTCCGTTATCGACTAAAGACGGGATGAACCCGCAGCTGTGAAATTATCTTATCCCGGTCTTGGACCTAACCTTGAGCCCGGGGCCCTTTTTCCCTTTTTATTTCATCTTATTTACCCGTTAAATGAGAAAGGCCACTCGTCTCCTTCGTATAAATTTATTTCCTTTTCCCACAACCGTAATTGACTTTTCCCCGTGGTTCGTGTAAAGTGCAGTGTGGAGAATCAACGTCAGGAGGTAAGTCGTGATCCTCGTTCTCAAAAAAGAGATAACTCCGAAGCAGAAGGAAGGACTCATCAAGGTCCTCAAAAAAGACGACTGCATGATAAGGGAGATCGTGGGGGTCGAAGAGACAATCCTGGGCGTCGTCGGGAAGGTGAAAAAAGACCTCAGGTACTTCGAGACACTGGAGGGTGTCGCCAAGGTGATCCCGATCTCCAAGCCGTACAAGCTGGTCAGCAGTGAGCTTCACCCGGAGCCTTCGATAATCATGGTAAACGACGTGGCCGTAGGCGGGGACAGGCTTGTGGTCATCGCCGGGCCGTGCGCCGTGGAGGAGAGAAAGAGAACCCTCGAAATAGCCCGCGTCGTGAAAAAAAGCGGGGCGGTCCTCTTTCGGGGTGGGGCCTTCAAGCCCAGGACCTCCCCCTACTCGTTTCAGGGGCTGGAGGAGGAGGGGCTGAAGATTCTGGCGGAGGTCAGGGAGGAGACCGGTCTCGGGATAGTGACCGAGATGACCTCTCCAAGCCAGGCGGACCTGATGATGAAGTACGTGGACGTGGTGCAGGTTGGTGCCAGGAACATGCAGAGCTTCGAGCTTCTGAAGTCGATCGGGAGGATAGGGAAGCCGGTGCTCCTGAAGCGTGGGATCTCCGCGACCATCGAGGAGTGGCTGATGGCCGCCGAATATATCCTCTCCGAGGGGAACGACAAGGTAATCCTCTGCGAGCGGGGAATCAGGACATTTGAGACCTACACGAGAAACACGCTGGATCTCTCCGCCATACCGGTGATAAAGAACCTTACGCACCTTCCCATCATCGTCGATCCGAGCCACGCCACCGGCATCCGAGAGAAGGTGAGCCCCATGGCGAGGGCCGCCATCGCTACGGGCGCCGACGGGATAATGGTCGAGGTTCACACGGAGCCGGAAAAGGCGCTCTCCGACGGCCCCCAGAGCCTCTATCCGGAGCAGTTCGAGAAGCTGATGCGCGACCTTCACGTGATCGCCCCGGTGGTGGGAAAACAGCTCGACTACGACTACATCGAGAAGGCGAAGATAATGCGGGAGCCGCTGAAGGCCGGAAAGGGGGAGAGGAGGGTGGCCTACAGGGGTGTCCCCGGCTCGGCGAGCCACAAGGCGTGCGTCCAGTTCTTCGGATCGGACGTGAAGCAGAAGAGCGTGGATAGCTTCGGGGAGGTCTTCGAGGCGGTGGCCGGGGGGGACACCTCCCTCGGGCTGATACCCCTCGAAAACTCCCTATCGGGGAGCATCCACGAGAACTACGACCTCCTTCTTACGCACGACCTCAAAATAGTCGGCGAGCTGACGTTGCGCATAGTCCACAACCTTATCGGAGACAAGGGGATTGACTTGAAGAGCATCAGGCGCGTCTACGGGGTGCCCCAGGTGTTCGAGCGGTGCAAGGAGTTCCTGGACGAAAATCCGAAGTGGGACCTCATCGCGGTGAGGGATTCCGCGGCGGGGATAGCCCGCCTGAAGGAGTCGGGGGACGAGGCGGAGGCGGTAATCGCGGGCAAAGAGGCGGCGATCATCTCAGAATTATCTATTCTGAAGGAGGGTATAGAGACGAGTCCCAAGAACTTCACGAGGTTCGTTGTCATATCGGCCGGCGGTTTTGTCGAAGGGCTGGCGGAGAAGACCTCGTTGATCTTTGCGGTAAGCGACAGGCCGGGGGCGCTCTTCAAGACGCTTGAGGTCTTCGCCGAGGAGGAGATCAACATGGTAAAGCTCGAATCGAGAAAGGCGCTCGACACCGACTGGGACTTCATGTTCTACGTGGACATCGAGATGGGAGACAAGGACAAGCGCTACAAAAAGATCATAAAGGGGTTAAAAGAAAACACCGACTTCGTCAAAGTCCTGGGGAGCTACAGGACAGGCTCGGTGATGACGTAGATTTGGGGACGGAAATTTTGAACAGGAGCTGTGATTTAATGAGCGGATTTTAGTCATCATAATTCGTTCAATGTTCGGGCAAGGCGTATCTATCAATGGCCAATTTTGTAAAAAAGAGATCCCTATTAAATCGGCGTAAAGGTTTGACATTTGCGGTTCTTTCGGGTATTTTTTAACGGCATGATCGGCATGACGTATCATGTTTGATAATAATTTCAATTAACAGGAGAAATATCATGGAGATGCACGAATCGGAAGCGAGGCTCAAAAAGGAGATAAGCTTTCTGGGGCTGGTGGCGGTCTTCGTCGGGATGAACATCGGCGGGGCGCTCTTTTCTCTAACCATTGTGGGGGCGAGAATTACCGGTCCTTCGCTTCCTCTCGCCATGATTTTGGCGTCGATTCCGGCGCTTCTGGCGCTGGTCCCATATTCGATGTTTTCAACGGCTTACCCAACGACCAGCGCCACCTACCGCTACTGCCAGCTCTTGAATCCCAAGTTAGCGTTCGTAGCCATGTTTACCCTCCTTCTCTGTATGTTGGTGGGAGCGCAGCCGCTCTTTGCCTTGACATTCGGCCAGTATTTCATCGAGTTTTTTAAGGAAGGCATGGATCCTGATCAAGTCAAGTTTGCCGCGGTTTTAATTGGGGTAGGTGTTTTGGCCTTTTTCTATCTTGTGAATCTTATGGGGATAAAGTTCACGGCACAGCTTCAGACCATCCTCTTTCTCGTGATGATGGCGGCTCTGGTCTTTTATGTGGTGCTCGGGACACCTTACGTCAGGGCCGAAAACTTTACGCCTCTATTTCCCAACGGCGTGGGGAAATTCGTGGCCGCAACGGGGATGCTCTTTACCTTTTGTGCCGGTGGATTGTTTGCGGTCGACCTGGGGGGTGAGGTTATAGACGGATCGAAAAAATACAAGAAGGCCCTCATAACGGGAATGGCGATGGTCGTGATCATCTACGTATTGATCCATATCGTCACTGTAGGCGTTTTCCCTTACAGATCTCTTGAGCAAGGGGATAAACTTATAAAAGTTGCGAAGAGCTTCATGGGCCAGGGATTCTTGAACTTTTTTATCATTTGTGGGGCGCTTGTGGCATGTGCCACCACGATAAATATGATCTTTACGATAATTTCCAGGGGATTCGTGGTAATTGCCGGTGAGGGATTGTTTCCAAGGCTGATTGGAAAGGTCAATGAAAGAACGGGCACACCCTACTGGGGCTTGACGTTCATATTCATCGTGTGCGCTGCGTCTCTTCTGATACTGACGTCACCGTTTGTTACGATGGGAGAAAAGGATCCAACCACGATTTTCGGCGCTATGACAAATTTCGGGTTGATTTTTCCCATTACGGTGGTTTGCATCGCGGGGGCGATAGTTCCATTTAAGATAGATGCAATCTACAAAAAGTCGAGATATAAGATGTCGAAGAAGAAGGTGGCTATTGTCAGCTGGACTGCGGCGGTAATAAACACTATCATTTTCTTACTCCTCTGTATGTTGATGATAGCTTCAGGCCTTCTTCTTACCGTGGCGATGTTTTTTGCTTTCATGGTAATTTCGGCGGCCTATTACTATACCCGGGTGATGATACTGAAGAAGCGGGGGATCAAGCCCCCGGGAAGGCCCGTGATCAAGTAGGGGCCTCGCTTCTCTCTGTTTTGGAATCAGTGGATTTTCCGGTGGTGGGGGAGGTGCAGGCCTTCGGCGGACGTAGGTTGTCCGAAAGGTGGGAAGTGAAGATTCCGCAGGTTTTAATGTGTTTGTCCACTCTATATATCAAAGGGGTGAAGGAGAAGGCTTTAATAGACTATAGGCTTTATTGACCTGAATTTGCGGCTGTTTTTAAATGTCTACAGGAGAAGATTTACAATGAACGGATTGGAAAGGGCAAACACCGCCCTCGCTGTCAAGGTGCCGGACAGGGTGCCCCACTTCGAGCTCGCCTACAACGAGTCTTCGATTATAGGGATCGCCAAACACTTCACCGACGACCTTCCCGATGTCGGTTATTTCCAGAAGATGGGCCTCGAGGACAAGATAAGGCTCATGGAGGCGTTGATCCTCTTCATCGAGGAGCTCGACGTCGACGGGGTCGTGGTCAGGCTGTTTTCGGAGGTGAAGTTCATAGACGACTTGAGATTCGTGGACGATTGGGACGTGACTTACAAGCTCGATCCGAGCGGCGAGGCGTTGGTGGTCGACGGGCCGATCGAGACGCCGGGCGACCTCAAGGGGTACAAGGTGCCGAAACCGAAGGAGGCGGACATTTTGTCTCTCAGCTACTGCGTCCAGAGATTAGGTGGGAAGCGGGCGGTCATCATGAGCATAAGGTGTCCCTTCCGGTTGAGCTGGAACCTTCTGGGCGGGATGGAAAAGCTTCTAATCGCCTTCAGGAGAAATCCGGACCTCGTCGATACGCTGATGCGCATCAACACGGACTACATAATGGAGGAGATCGAGCTCGCTATAAAGATGGGTGCCGATATAATCTCGCTGGACGGGGACCTCGCTTACGACAGCGGGACCTTCATGGCTCCGGAGCTCTTCGAGAGATACATCCATCCCCTCTATTGCGAGATAGTCAAGATGGTTCACGATGCCGGGGCCATGATCTTCAAACACTCCGACGGGGACGTCTGGAAGCTCATCGACTACTGGCTCGAATCCGGCTTCGACGGCATCCACCCCTTCCAGCCCCAGTGTATGGATATCGCCGAGGCAAAGGAGAAGATAGGCGATAAGGTCTGTCTCATGGGAAACATCGACTGCATCGAGACCCTCGTCTCCGGCTCGGTCGAGGACGTCGAGGAGGAGGTGAAAAGCACTATAGAGATCGCCGCCCCCAACGGCGGATACATCCTGGCCTCGTCGAACACCATTCACCCGGGCGTCAAGCCGGAAAACTACATCGCCATGGTAAAGGCCCTCCACAAATACGGCTCATATTGAAATTGTGATATTGAGCCGCGCCGCCCTCTTATTGGAAGGAGCGGCAAATAATCACAGCTCACCCGCAGGGTATGAGAATCCTAAAAAGGGGAGGTGGGTACAATCCCCCTCCCCTTGAATTTCAGGATATAAAACCAACCGCTGTTCGCCTAAAATTGAATTTTCAATAGGAAAAAATGAAAATTGTATGAAATTTTTGCATTTTTTTCTGGTAATTCAATCTGTTATTGTATATTATTATACATAATTTATACATCATTGTGTTTTATTATGACACATTGAAAAATAGTTTAGTGTCAATTATATATTGTAACGACGGTCGTGTCGATGGATACAACTATCCTTATCATTGAAGATGATAGGAGTTTCAGCAAGTTCCTTGCAGAATCGTTGGAGGGTAGAGGTTATATCGTATACAGCGCCCTTAACGGCTCGGAGGGATTGAAGCTCATAAACAGCGTCAATCCCGATCTGGTTCTGCTGGATCTAATGCTCCCCGACATGAGCGGAATAGATTTGTTGAGGGAAATCAACGAGATGTACGAGCGTCCGCAGGTAGTGATGATGACCGCCCACGGAACCATCGAGACCGCCATCGATTCCATGAAGCTTGGGGCGGGCGACTACCTCACAAAGCCGATCATGGAGGACGAGCTTCTCATAGCCGTGAAGAAGAACCTCAAGCACCTCGAGCTTCTGAGGGAGATAGAGTATCTGAAGGAGGTTGACAGGAAGAAGTACAAGTTCAACTATCTGGTTGGGCGCTCTCAGAAGATGTGGGAGATTTACCGTCTGGCGCTCTTCGTTGCGGAGTCGGAAACCGCCACGGTCCTGATCGAGGGGGAGTCCGGGACGGGAAAGGAGTATCTCGCAAGGTTCATTCACTACCGTTCGAGCCGCCGCGACGAGCCCTTTGTGGAGATAAACTGTGCGGCGATACCCGAAAATCTCATGGAGACGGAGCTTTTTGGTTATGAGCCGGGCGCCTTCACCGATGCCAGGGTGAGAAAGAAGGGGCAGATAGAGCTGGCCTCCGGTGGGACGGTCTTTTTGGACGAGATCGGGGAGATGTCCGTCCAGCTTCAGGCAAAGCTCCTGAGGTTTCTGGACACGATGACCTATAAGAGGGTCGGGGGCACGGCGGATATAAAACTGGACGTCAGGATTATTGCCGCCACAAACAAGGACCTCGCCCTTGCCGTCACGAAAAACGAGTTCAGAGAGGATCTCTACTACAGGCTAAAGGTGATGTATCTGGTGCTGCCCACCTTGAGGGAGCGGAAGGAAGATATCGAGCTTTTTGTGGCGGCCTTTTTAGAGGAGTTTTCCAAGAAGCTTAAAAAGAGAATCAACGGAATTTCCGATGAGGCGATGGAGAAGATCATCGGCTATTCCTGGAACGGCAACATCAGGGAACTGAGAAATGTCCTCGAGCGCGCGGTGATAGTATCCGACGGACCGCAGATAAATGCACGGCACCTGTCCATAGAGCCCGAAAAGAGATCGTTTGATGATTCCATCATACCTGCGGTTATACCTAAAGGCGGGATAGATTTCAAGAGGACGATAGACAAGGTATCATCCGAGATGATTTTAAAGGCCCTTAAGCAGGCCGGGGGAAATAAATCGAAGGCCTCACGTTTATTGAAGATACCCCGTCAGGTGCTCCTGTATCAAATGAAGAAGCTGGGATTGAGATAGCAAAAATTTTTTGCAGTATAAGGTATTTTTTCGGGTGATTTTTTTATTTATATAGTCAGGGGGAAGTTTTTATAGGGATTTTGAACGAGATTAATAGAGTGGATATATACTTTAAAAAGGAGGTTTTTAAATCCTCTGTGCTATAAT
>CAZIWT010000088.1:0-15053 GCA_964542895.1 uncultured Thermodesulfobacteriota bacterium | reverse complement strand
CCTTCATATCGATGGAGATATTCCCTGCGAGATCAAAATCGACCCTTCCCGAAATACCTACATAGTCCTTATGTATTTGAATGTCCCTTTTCTTGAAATAGTCGTACCCCTTTTTGCCGATGATGGTAAATTGAATCTCGGAGTATCTCTTCCTGTTCTCCTTGACGAACAGTTCCGTGGCTTTGATGATGTTTTGGTTGAAGGCGCCGCAGAGACCCTTGTCGGAGGTGAAGATTACAAGCATCACCTTCTCAGGCGTTCTTCGCTTCAGGAGGGGGTGTGCATCCGGACTGGTCCTCAAGGAGACGCTCGCCAGCACCTCCATCATCTTGTCGGCGTAGGGCCTTGCCCTTTCTATCCTATCCTGGGCCTTTTTAAGCTTGGCCGCGGCGACCATCTTCATGGCGCTGGTGATCTGCTGGGTGCTCTTTACCGAGAGTATCCGTTTACGTATATCTTTGAGGTTTGCCATAAGGTCGCCGTTATATCGTTTTTAAATCGCTTTCTAAATCACTGTCGGGCTTCATAGCAATGTTAGACTATAAAGATGTTCTTGAAATCTGTCAGTATCTTGGAGAGCTGTCTTTCGAGCTCGCTCGTGAGCGCTCCCTTATCC
Organism: uncultured Thermodesulfobacteriota bacterium; assembly: GCA_964542895.1. GTDB lineage: Bacteria > Desulfobacterota > Zymogenia > Zymogenales > Zymogenaceae > Zymogenus. The sequence continues at coordinate 14,437 of CAZIWT010000088.1, read as the reverse complement.
CTTATCTCTTTTAATATCTTGGGATTTTTTGTCTCCATGTAGCTGTAGAGGTCTTCCTCGTACTTGTTCAGCACCTCTTCCGGGTATTCGTCCACGAAGCCGTTTGTGGCGGCGAAGATGATGAGGACCTGCTTTTCCACCGGCAGCGGCTTGTACTGGGGCTGTTTCAGTATCTCCACGAGCCTGCTACCCCGGGAGAGCTGGGCCTGGGTCGCCTTGTCGAGGTCGGAACCGAACTGGGCGAACGCGGCCATCTCCCTGTACTGGGCGAGGTCAAGCCTTAAAGAGCCGGCCACCTGTTTCATCCCCTTTATCTGGGCGCTGCCGCCGACCCGGGAGACGGAGAGTCCCACGTTGATGGCCGGACGCACGCCGGAATAGAATAGGTCCGATTCGAGGAATATCTGGCCGTCGGTAATCGAGATAACGTTTGTCGGGATGTACGCGGAGACGTCTCCCGCCTGGGTCTCGATTATCGGAAGGGCCGTGAGGGAACCGCCCCCCTTGTCGTCCGAAAGCTTGGCCGCCCTCTCTAAAAGCCTCGAGTGGAGGTAGAAGACGTCCCCCGGATACGCCTCTCTACCGGGGGGCCTCCTAAGGAGGAGGGAGAGCTGTCGATACGCCACGGCGTGCTTTGAAAGATCGTCGTAGATGATAAGGGAGTGTCTCTCGTTGTCCCTGAAATACTCACCCATGGTGACGCCGGAATATGGGGCGATAAACTGGAGCGGGGCGGGTTCCGATGCCGTTGCCGCCACCACGATGGTCTTTTCCATGGCCCCGAACTTGTTCAGGATATCCACCACCCGGGCCACCGTGGAGCGCTTCTGACCAATGGCAACGTAGATCGAGATCACGTCCATATCCCGCTGATTCAAGATCGTGTCTATGGCTATGGCGGTCTTTCCGGTCTGACGGTCGCCGATGATCAGCTCCCTCTGTCCCCTCCCGATGGGCGTCATCGAGTCGATCGCCTTGATCCCCGTCTGGAGGGGTTCCTTTACCGGCTGGCGGTATACGATGCCGGGGGCCTTGACCTCGATGGGGAGGAAGTCCTTCGTCTTTATCGGCTCCTTCCCGTCTATGGGCTGCCCCAGGGCGTTGACGACCCTGCCCAGGAGGGCGTCTCCCACGGGGACCTCCGCGATGCGGCCGGTCCTCTTTACGGTATCGCCTTCCTTTATATGCCAGTCCTCGCCGAAAACGGCGGCGCCCACGTTGTCCTCCTCGAGGTTCAGGACGATGCCGGTGAGCTCCCCCGGAAACTCCAAGAGCTCCCCCGCCATGGCGTTTTCGAGGCCGTGTATCCTGGCGATGCCGTCACCGACATAGAGTATGGTACCGGTTTCGGAAATTTCGAGCTTCTTTTCGTAGTCTCGAATCTGCTTCTTTAAGATACTGCTTATCTCTTCGGCCTTGATTTCCATATCAATTAACGTATCCCTTTTTAAGATTATAACTAATATTTTCGAGCTGGGTCTTTATGCTTCCGTCAAATACCAAGCCGCCCACGTGGGCGACGATACCGCCGATTATTTCGGGATCGATGTCGACGTCGGCGACTATCTCCTTGCCGACGGCGACCGTGAGCCCCTTTACAATCTTGTTGACCTCCGCCTTCGTCAGGGGGGAGGCGCTCACTATCTTGGCCCTGACCCTCCCCTTTGCCTCGTCCAATAGGGAGTTATAAATTTCAACGATGTCTCCTATGAACGATAGCCGCTCCTTGTCCAACAGCAGCCGGATGAAGTTATTTACCACTTTGGAAAACTTCAGTTTCGGCAGGATCTTCTCCAGGGCGTCCCTTTTGATCTCCAACGATCCTGAAGGCCCGATAAAGAAATTCCAGAGCTTTTTGTCGCTCTTAAGCACAGTGGAGAAGGAGAGTATCTCTTTTCCGTATCGCTCCTCCTTGCCGTCTTCCACGGCGAGCTCCATGAGGGCGCGGGCGTATTTCCTTGCAACGGTTTCTTGAATCATGTCAGCTTGACGGTCTTTTCAATATATTCCTGGGTCATTCTGGAAACATCTTTTTTCTTTATATTTTTTTTCAAGATATCCTCGGCGATATTTACCGCCAAATCCACGGTCTCGGTTTTAATGGCCAGCTTTGCCTTTGTCAGCTCATGTTCCAGGCTTTTTTCGGCCTGAATTCGGATCTTCTCCGCCTCCTTTTCCCCGTTTTCTATGAGCCTTTGACGCTCCTTCCGTCCCTCCTCGGTAAATGCTGTCTTGAGATCCTCGATCTCCTTTTTGGCTTTTAAGAACTTCGCGGTGACCTCTTGGTACCTGTTTTCTGCGTTGACCTTTGATTGGGCCGCGTCGTCGAGGGCCTCGCGGATCGCCTTTTTACGGTTGGAGAAGAAGTCGATGACTTTATCCGTTAAGGCCAGATGGAGGATGATGATCAAAACGGAGAAATTCGCAATCCTCCATGCGAACTCCTCGACCCTATCGATATCTCCCTTGATCCAGAGGGCCAAATTTTTCATGATTACGACGTTGAGCAGGGCGTCTATGGAAAGTACATCGTTTGCCAGAAGTGTGATGCAGGCGGCCGCAGAAATTGCCAGAATCGAGAAGACAAGCAATACGGTGAGGGAAAGGGTTAACTTTATCTTAAGGGCCATTTTAGAGCTCCCTTTCGAGAATCTTCTCGGCGATCGCTTTTGAGAGGAGACCAGCTTCCCGTTTCATCTCTATTAGGGCCACCGCCGATTCCTTGGCGATCTCCTCTTTGAGCCTGTCGGTCATATTTTTGGTCTCTTCCCTGGCGGTCTTGATGATCTCGGTTTCCCTCTCAATACCTTCCGCTCTCAGGCGGTCCTTCTCCCTGTTCGCCTCGATCCTCGCCTCTTTTAAGGTCGTTTCGTATTCGGCGATGACCTTTTCCGCCTCCGCCGCTAGCCGCTCCGACTCCTCTTCGTTTCCCTCTACCCTGTTTCTCCTTTCATCGAGCACCTTGAGAATCGGCTTTACGAGAACCCAGTTTACTACGATGATAAAGACGAGGAAATTTACAATCTGTATAAAAAAAGTATAGTTTAACTCCAGCACTTTTGATGCTCACCTGTAAAAAGCCACTTCGATAAATGAATGAATAGTCATTCAAAAAGAAAATTTACCACAGCCCTTTTTCTATGTCAAGGGGAAATTTTAAAAAGAATAAAGAGAAAAAGCAAATACAACGGGGCGCGATCGACCGTCAGTGGGTGGAGCCACCGTTGCTTACTTTATTTACCTCCTTAACCATGAAATGGCCAGTTTCCCTCGCCGACGTTGAGAACTTCGTCGCCGTCAGCTCATCCTTAATACGCTCCATCTTGCAGTTGCCCTCAAAGACGCCCCCTTCGTGTATGACAAAAGTGGGGGTCTCGATTTCGCCGTAGAACCTCCCCGGCGGTGAGATTTCCACCCTTCTGGCGGCCCTGATATTTCCCTTTACGAGGCCGTTAATTATGATGGTATCGACTTCGATCTCCCCCTCTACCTTCCCGTTATGACCGACGATCAGGATATCCTTTGCGAAGATGTCGCCCTTCAGCTTTCCCTCCACCCTTACCGTTCCCTCAAAAGACAGCGATCCCTCGAAGCTCGTTCCCTCCCCTAAAAATGCGTTCAGCTCGGAGGTCTTGTCGAAGCTTTCCGGTTTCTTTCCGCCGATAATCTTGATTTTTCCAAACATAATATCACCCTCTAATTGAAGTTTTGAACATTAAGAACCTAATGAATCTATGCACGATTTCCCCTCTGACACCGGAGGGAGGCAATCGTTAGTCAAATTTGAGAATTGTCCAACGGTTCAAGATTTTACTCAGGATTTCACTCATGATTTTAATATCTCCGTCAGCCTCTCCAGCTCCTGGTCCGAGTAGTACTCTATCTCTATCTTGCCGCCGGCTCCCCTGGAGACGATCTTCACCCTCGTGCCGAGGGTTCGGGTAAGCTCGTCTTCGAGGTCCAAGAGGAGGTGATCCACCTCCCTCTCCTCCTTTACGGCGCCCCCCTCTCTCATCCTCCTGACCAGGGCCTCCGTCTCCCTTACGGACATTCCCTTTGATGCAACTTTCTCCCTGGCTTTTAAGATTGACCTCTCGTCGCTCAGGGAGAGGAGCGCCCTTGCGTGACCGGAAGACAGTGCTCCCCTCGCCACATCCTCCTTAACGACTTCCGGGAGGGAGAGGAGCCTGAGGGTGTTTGCTATTGTGGACCTGTCCTTACCCACGCGCCCGGCGAGGTTCTCCTGGGTTATCTCGAACTCCTCGATGAGTCTGAGATAGGCGTTGGCCTCCTCGATCGGGTTGAGATCTTCCCTCTGGATATTTTCGATCAGCGCCAGCTGGAGGATCTCGGAATCGGAGACGTCCTTGATCACCACCGGGACGCGCTCGAGGCCCGCCTTCTTTGCCGCCCTGAGCCTCCTTTCCCCGGCGATAAGCTCGTAACCGTCGTCCGCGCTTCTTACGATCAGAGGCTGGATGATCCCCTTGTCTTCTACGGAGGCTGTGAGTTCGTCTATCTTTTCATCGTCGAAATCCTTTCTGGGCTGATACCGATTGGGGACGATATCCTCAACGCTCACCGTGAAGAGCTCGCCGCGGGCGACCTTTCCCGCTCCCTTTTCGATGAGGTCTTCGGCCGGTGCGGCGTCCGGGATGAGCGCGGAGAGTCCCTTTCCAAGTGCCTTTCTCTTTGCCATTATCTCTCTCTCCGAATAATTTCCTGGGTGAGCTCCAGGTAGCTCATCGCCCCCTTGGAGTTGATATCATAGAGGATGATGGGCAGGCCGAAGCTCGAGCATTCCGAGAGGCTCACGTTTCTTGGAATCACGCTTTTGAAAACCTGTCTGCCGAAATGTTTGTTTACCTCCTCCTGAACCTGATGGGAGAGGTTGTTTCTGGCGTCGAACATTGTGAGGAGGATCCCCTCGATAACGAGCCGTTTATTGATATTCTTCCTGATGATATTTATGGTGTTCAAGAGCTGGCCCAGGCCCTCCAGGGCGAAGTACTCGCACTGAAGAGGGATTATGATGCTGTCCGCCGCGGTGAGGGAGTTTACGGTCAGGAGTCCCAGGGACGGGGGACAGTCTATCAGGATATAGTCGAATTTATCCAACACCTCTTCTATCCCCGTCTTTAACTTCTGCTCTCTGCCGATGGCCCCGACAAGCTCTATCTCCGCGCCGATGAGATCGGTGTTCGAGGGGGCGAGCATCAGAAACGGGAGCTCTTCCTTCGGCTTCAGCAATATCTTCGATATGGAGGTCTTTTCGATGAGGACCTGGTAAATGCTCTCGCGGACGTTTTTCTTGTCTACACCGAGCCCGCTTCCGGCGTTGGCCTGCGGGTCGATATCGATAACGAGGGTCTTTCTCTCCGCGGCTGCCAGAGATGCGGAGAGGTTAACGGCGGTGGTGGTCTTTCCCACACCCCCCTTTTGGTTTGCGATACATATTACCTTTGCGGCCATATCGTTCTGAAACCTAATACTGGTTTGAGCTGTCGGCTAAAAAATACGGAGTAATATATCACAAAGTCGTCGATATCGGAAGTGGAAAATGGAATATATTGGGACAAAAGTGGGGATTATTTGAAAAAAAATCGACCTGTTGAGGTTAAGGGGAGGAAATTTCGCCGCCGAAACGTTTCACGTGAAACATCGCCGGGAGATAATTTCCCACAAAAAAAGGGATTGTTTCACGTGAAACAATTACCCCCATATGCCATTTCTCAGCTTTTTATGGCCCCTATTTACCGATGCAGAACCGGGAGAAGATGGTATCGAGAATGTCTTCGGCCCCCACCTCCCCCGTAATCTCCTTTAGAGACATTAGCGCCCCCCGGAGGTCCACGGCCAGGAGCTCCGGCTCAAGGCGTCTTTCGACGCCCCCTTCCCCCGAAACGCCGATATTTTCACCGTCCAGTATCTCGGTTAAGGATCTCCTCGCGCCCAAAAGGGCCTCAAGGTGCCTTGCGTTGTTTATGATTATTCTGTCAGAAGCGGGACCGCCGGCCCCCGCCTCGTCGAGGAGGAGCCTCCCGATCTCCGATATCAGATCGTCTATTCCCCGACCCGTTAGGGCCGACGTGAAGAGATAGGGAAAGGGGAGGTCGTCCACCCCGTTTATGCGCAAATCTTTATTTCCCTCTGTTTCATTGACATCGAGAAGGTCGACCTTGTTAAGGACGACGAGCGTTGAGACTCTCTCCCTTACGGACCCCCCGTCCCTGATGAAATTGATCATCCTCCTCTCCTCTCCGCCTATTTGCGATGTCACGTCGATCACCAGGAGGATTATGTCGGCGCCCGAGACCGCCTCCCACGCCCTCCTGACCCCCTCCCGCTCCGCTTCGCCCAGGACCTCCCGGATGCCGCACGTGTCGACTATCTTGAGCGGAATGCCGTTGATTGTGGTAAAGTCCCAGACGATGTCTCTGGTCGTGCCCGGCTCGGCCGTGACGATGGCCCGATCCGCCCCCAGAAGCCTGTTCATGATGCTCGACTTCCCCACGTTGGGACGGCCCAGGATGACCACGCTCGCTCCCTCTTTCAACATCCTCCCACGGCGGTATGTGGAGAGAAGCCCTTCTATTTTCTTCAATATACGCCCCGACTCTTCCAGGGCGGCCTCTCGGGATATTATCTCGGTCTCCTCGTCCGGGAAGTCTATCGAGGCCTCCACATCGGCGAGAAGCGACAACAACGCCTCCTTCATCTCCTCTATCTCTCCCGAGAGCCCTCCGAAGAGCTGGTTTGCCGAGACCAGAAGGCCCCCCTCGGTGACGGAGGTTATAATATCCAAAACCGCCTCCGCCTGGGCGAGGTCGAGCTTCCCGTTCATGAAGGCCCGCCTCGTGAACTCCCCGTTTTCGGCCGGCCGCGCCCCCAGAGATACACCCCTCATAAGAACCGACTCAAGAAGGAGCGGACCGCCATGACACTGGAGCTCCACGACGTCCTCCCCCGTGTAGGAGCGGGGCGATTCCATGAAGACAAAAAGAGACCGGTCGATCGCCTCCCCATCGGAGTCGAGGACGTCGCCGAGGTACATCTTGTGGGTCTCGATTTTTTGAGGCTTTTGGAGAAATCTGAAGAGCTTTTTCCCGATGGAGAGGGAATCGGAGCCGCTCAGGCGAACCACCCCTATTCCGCCCTCTCCCCGGGGCGTCGCCACCGCGACAATTGTGTCGGCGTCGATCTTCCGGTCAAAATCTATTTTCATCTGATTAAAGGACAGGCTGTTATGGAACAGTTGGAGGCGAATTTTTAGTGGGGGAATATCTCTTAAGGTCTACCCTTATATCCTGGTTTGAGCTTTTCCTCTTGGCCATGACGGGAAGGCGAGATATTGTGCGATATTGATGTTGGGGCGGTGCGCTACAATCCCTGTCTGTTGGCTCTAAAAGACATTTTCCCGTTAAAAAAAGCTCCGCCTGAATGACTCTCTATCATCTCCCCGTTAAAAGGGTAAATCGATTTAAGGATTGATGCCCTGCGAGATTAAGTGGTGCCGTAAGACTCTTACCTCTTTACCGGATAGACGATCACCTTTCTCCTCTCGCCCTCTCCCCTGCTCTCAGTCTTGAGCTCTTTATCCGGCTTCAGCGCCAGGTGAAAGAGCCTCCTCTCCACGGATCCCATCGGCTCGGCCGCAACGGGCTTTCCGAGCCTCTTTGCCTTTTTGCCGAGGGTTATCGCTATCTTCTGGATCGACTGCTCCCTGCGCTTTCTGTACCCTTCGCTGTCGAGGACCACCCGTATCCGTCCCTCGTGGATTCGCTGTATGTACCTGTTTGTGATGTACTGGAGGGCGTCCAGCGTTTGTCCCCGCCTTCCGATCACCAACCCTTCCGATTCTCCCTTGATGTTGAGGAGAAATCCATCCTCGTTCTCGACGCCCTCCACCTTGGCGTCTATTCTCATCTTTTTCAATATCTCGGACAGAAACTCTATTGCGTTTCTCAAGGCCCCATGAGATTCGGTCTCCCACACCCTTATTGTGATTTTCTTCTTTCCGAGGAATCCTAAGATTCCTCCCGCTCCCGAATCTATAACCCGATACTCCATACGGTTCCGGTCCACTCCGAGTTGACTCGCTGCGCTTTTCAGGGCTCCCTCGAGATCGTCACCGGTTACAACTACGCCCAAATCCTTGTTTAGTCCTGCATGATCATTAGAATTCATTACGAAACCTTAATCCTTTGTTATCTTGTTTGTCACAAGCTGCTGGGCTATCGATAAAAGGTTGCTCACCAGAAAGTAGAGCACCAATCCGGAAGGCAGGTTGAGGAAGATGACCGTGAAGACAACGGGCATAGCCAACATAACCTTCTGCTGGGTGGGATCGGCGCCGGTGGGTGTGAGCTTCTGCTGGAGAAAATAGGAGAGCCCCATGACGATAGGAGTTACGTAATAGGGATCCTTTGCCGAGAGGTCTTGTATCCACAGCCAGAAGGGTGCGTGCCTCAGGTCTATCGCCACATAGAGCGCCTTGTATAGGGCGATAAATATGGGAAGCTGAAGGAAAAGGGGCAGACACCCCCCCAGCGGATTTATCTTGTGGGTCTGGTACAGACGCATTACCTCCTGGTTCATCTTCTCCTTGTCATCCTTGTACTTCTCGCGGATCTCCTTCATCAACGGCTGTATCTTCTGCATATCCTTCATCGACTTCATCGACTTGTGGGTGATCGGATAGAGCAAAAGCCTGACGACAACGGTCAGCAGGATTATAGCAACGCCGTAATTCTTGAATATCAGAAAGAATAATTTTAGAAGCTTGACAAGGGGAATGGAGAGGAAGGCGAAGAAGCCGTAGTCGATCGCCTCGCTCAGGGAATGGCCGACTTCATCCATCGTCTTTGGATCTTTGGGGCCGAGGTACAGTCCCATATCCCCCTCGAAAGACTCCCCGGCGGAGAGGGAGAAGTCACCGATTTTATAGACGCCCTCTATCAATTCCGTCTCCAGCCGTACCGCCTCCGTCGTCTCTCCAGGGACATCCTTTATCAAGAGGGAGAGCATAAAATATTTCGAGTCGAAACCGATCCAGGATATATCGCCCTTTACGACTTTTTCCTCCCCCTCTTTTACCTTAGCCGCGACCTCCCTCTCCACTTTTCCGTTTGAGAAGACCAGGAAACTCGCCGGAAACTGGTATCCCCTGAAGAGGCTGAACGATTTTTTCTCCTCCTTTTTCACGTATTCAAAGAGGGATACGTTCAGGTCTCCCTTGACCCTGTTGTCGGTGAGATTATATATTTTGAAGTCGAAATCGACCCCGTAATTCTCCGGGTTAAATGTGTAGCTCTTCTCCACCCGGAAATTTTCCCCCTCCCAGACAAAGACAACGCTTTTAGGCTCGTCGCCCTCGTTCAGCTCGATCTCGTCCACAGCCTCTGTGCCGTATAATATATTCTCGCTGAACTCCTCGAGGTTTGTGTCGAAGGCTATCTTCGGGGAGAGGCCCTTCACCTCTTCGAGGACGATATCGACCGGATCCGAGTTTTCCTCGATCGTCTCCGAGTAGTCGTTCAGCTTGAAGGCTGTTATCCTTCCCCCCTCGGTGGTCAGTACCGCGTTGTATTTCGGGGTCGCGATTTTGATCTCCCTCCCCACCTCCTCGACATGGGTGGGGGACTTCTTCACCTTGGGCTCCGGTACAGCGGTCTCCACGGGGGTCTTTTCGGAGTCCGGCTCCTCGGCTTTTGTGGCTTCTTCTTTTGCAACCTCCTCGGTGGCGCTCTCTTCGGTCGGCGCGGGCTTCTCCGGAGGCTTTACCAGAAATTTCTGCCAGATTAGAAGTATAAGGAAGGAGAGGACGATGGCCAAAAGGGTTTTCTTATCCATAAGTGGGTCTCCGATATTCTTCGATTTTATAATTTAAGAGCGCGTTTTCAATTCGCCCTTGATTCGTCGTCGTCTTTAGTAACTATCGGATTTTTCAAAATCCGTTCTCAACCCGACCTTTTTCACGGTCGGTTTTTAACATCTCCGATAATCTCGAGATGATGCCGAGTATTTCTTCCATAAAGTACTTTAGAGAGACGGCATTCGGCCTTTCCGTAACGATGATCAGGAGGTCGGCCGAAGGGGGAAAGGCGTTTTTGTTTTGTCTAAACACTTCCCTGATCAGTCTCTTTATCCTGTTTCTCACGTGCGCCTTCCCCACCCTTTTAGGGACCCTTATGCCGATTCGGGTGGTATCCAGATCGTTCGGAAGCCGGAGGATAACAAAGGGGCCGCGGGACACTCTCGTGGTTTCTCCCCTGTAAAGTCTGAACCTTTCAAAATCGTTCTTCTTTCTGATTCTCTCGCTTCTGGAAAAAGTTTTTTTTTCCACCGAATTCCCGGCAGTTCTGTTTGCAAAAAAACCTAAGTAAAATATCTTGAAATAAGATCGGACCCTCCGTCCAATCCTGCCCGGATAATTGAGCCGAGCTTTCAACCTCATAAAAGACAGTTTACTGGAGTATTACCTGCCCCCTCCCCCTCTGTAAAAACAAAACCGCCCCTGAAAAAAATAACCCGGGGCGTGATAGTTCTTAAAGCAGTATTAATCGCCTGCTTAAGATGAAACAAAAAATATTTTGTACTATTTTGTAGATCAAAGCTAATACTATTTTATATGAAAAGCGTATTTAAAAAGCGGTTTTTAGGGAGATATCGCTACGGGGATTTTTCTCCTCACCCCACAAAACCGTCAATCAAAAGCCGCTCTTAGCTTTCCCTCATGCAGAGAGTCTCTTTCGACCCTTTGCCCTTCTCCTCTTGATGATATTCCTGCCGCCGGGACTGCTCATCCTCTTTAAAAAGCCGTGGTTTCTCTTCCTCTTCCTGTTGCTCGGCTGAAACGTCCTTTTCATGAACCTGCACCTCTATTTCTAATATTTCTAAATGGGGCTAATGGAATTTTACTATAAAACTTCATAATTAAATCATTAAAAGACCCGATTGTCAAGAACTTTGCGTGGATTTTAGTTGAAGTGGAGGAAGAGGTGGCTGTTTCTCAAAAGGAGCCCTCTTTTGAAAAATTGCCTCCCTCAATCATCCACATCGAAGGAGGAGACCTGATAAAACTCGCTGGAAAAGAGATGTGGAGGTTGAATCGCGCTTAATCGTCCGGTGGGTGCATATAAGATAAATCAGAGGAGGTTTTCCCTGACGTACTTAACCCCGTTCTTGAAGATGAGGAGTCCCTTTCCCTCCCGCTCGTCTGCATCGGGCGAGTCCTTTTCGGAGTACTTCCTCGTCCAGCGGGGGTGCTGGGTGAACGACATGAATCCCTCGGGATGGGGCATCAGCGCCATCAACCGGCCCGACTCGTCGCTTATCCCGGCGACCGATCGAAAGGAGCCGTTCGGGTTTCTCGGGTACTCCATTGTGGGATTGTAGCTCTCATCGGCGTACCTGAATGCCACGAGGCTTTTTTTCTCCATCTCGTCCAGGACTTCATCCTCGGCGACGAATTTCCCCTCCCCGTGCCGCACGGGAAGATAGAGATCCTCGATACCCCTCGTGAAGACGGAGGGGGATTTCTCGTTGGCCTCAAGATACACCCACCTGTCCTCGAAGCGCCCCGAGTCGTTATAGGTGATGGTGGTGGACTGGGTGCCGTAGGTTCGGTCGATCGCCGGAAGGAGGCCGAGCTTAACCATCAGCTGAAAGCCGTTGCATATCCCCAGTATCAGCTTCTCGTCTGCGACGAACTTCAGGATCGAGTCGATCAGCCTCTCGCCCGTCTCCTCGATCTTCGAGAACTTGAGCCTGTTGGCCATCGCCTTTGCGGCGCCCAGGTCGTCGCCGTCCAGAAAGCCGCCCGCCAGGGCGAGGATGTGGTAGTCGTCCAGCTTTACCTCGCCGTAGACTATCCGGCTTATGTGGACGATGTCGGAGACATCGGCCCCCGCAAGCTTGAAGGCGAAGGCGGTCTCCATTTCGCAGTTCGTCCCGTTTCCCGATATCGTTATTACCTTTACTCCGTTTTTCATGCTAAAATTTTGCTATCCTTTTCGTTCAGCTGTTTGAAGGTACTGTTTTCTTCTATTTCGCGTCTCTATTCACGTCTTCATTCACAATATTGGGTTAATACTGTTTTCTTCTATTTCGCGTCTCTATTCACGTCTTCATTCACAATATTGGGTTAATCTTGAGCTAAAACATCAACGGCCTCTTCCACGCCTCCTTGAGTTTCCCTATCTCGGCATCGACGACGACCTTCCCCGAGAGGCCGGTAATGACGAGGCGTCTCTCCTTGGTTACCGTCCCCACGCGGGCGAAGCTTGTTGTTGCCATCGCCTTCTCGAAGCCCGATGCGTCATCGGGCCCTACCGTCACCACGAATCTCCCCTGGGACTCGGAGAAGAGGAGGTAGTCGTCCCTGGTGACGCCGTCGGTCGGTATCGATTTAAGGTCTATCTCCATCCCCAGCTCTCCGGAAAAAGCGCTCTCGGCCAGCGCCGCCCCGAGCCCGGCGTCCGAAAGGTCGTGGCAAGACCTGACGAGGCATCCCTGGATAGCTTTGTAAAGGGAGCGGTAAAGGGAAAGGTTCGCCTTCTCGTCCACGGCCGGGGCCGAGTTTCCGACAAAACCGTGCTCCGCGAAGTATTCACTTCCCCCCATCTCCTCTTTCGTGACCCCCAGGACGTAGACGAGATCTCCGTCGTTCTTGACGTCCATGGTGACGCACCTGGTCACGTCCTCTATTCTTCCGATGATCGAAAATAGGATCGTGGGGGGGATCGATATCTTGGTCTCCCCGATCATGTAGTCGTTCTTCATGCTGTCCTTTCCCGATATCATCGGTATCCCGTAGTGCGTCGTTATGTCGTAGAGGCCCCTGTTCGCCCTGACGAGCTGGGCGAGCTTGTACTCGCCGTCCGGGGTTTTTTCGCTCTTTACCGGGTCGCACCAGCAGAAGTTGTCCAGCCCCGCCATGTAGTCGATATTTCCGCCCACAGAGGCGGCGTTTCTGACCGCCTCGTCCACGGCGATCTTGGCCATCTGGTAGGTGTCGATGTCGGAGAACTTCGGGCAGATGCCGCTGGACACCACCACCCCCTCCCGGCTTCCCAGGACGGGGCTCAAAACGGCGGCGTCGGAGGGGCCGTCGTCCTTGGCTCCCACCAGCGGCTTTATGACGCTCGTCCCCTGTACCTCGTGGTCGTACTGACGGACGACCGACTCCTTGCTGGCCACGTTGAGCCTGCTCAGGAGTTTCAGCAATGTATCGCTCAGGTCTTCGGGAGGGGGAAGCTCTTTGTCTCCCGGCTCCGGGTGTTTGGGGCGTGTCCACTTGGCGTTAAGCCTCATCTTCGGGTTACCCTCGTGGAGGAATTTCATGTCGAGGTAGGCCGCGGTCTTCCCCTCGAAGAGGACGTGGAATTTGCCGGAGTCGGCGAACTCCCCGAGGACGGTCGCCTCCACGTCCATCCTCTCGGCCAGATCGAGAAATTGGTCGATCTTGTCCGGCGGGACGGCCAGCGTCATCCTCTCCTGCGCCTCGGAGAGGAGGATCTCCCAGGGACGAAGCCCCTCGTACTTGAGGGGAGCCCTCTCGAGGTGGAGGGTACACCCGCCGGTGTCGGTCGCCATCTCGCCGACCGACGACGACAGCCCGCCGGCGCCGTTGTCCGTTATGGCGTTGTAGAGGCCGAGGTCCCTGGCGACGAGGAGCATGTCGGTCATCCTTTTTTGGGTTATCGGATCGCCGATCTGGACCGCCGTTGCCGGTGAGCCCTCGTGGAGCTCCTCGGAAGAGAAGGTCGCGCCGTGGATGCCGTCCGCGCCGATACGGCCGCCGGTCATGACGATCTTGTCGCCGGTTTTTGCGCGCTTCTTGTGGGATGGATGGCCGCCCACCTCCTTCGGCATTATTCCCCCCGTGCCGCAGTAGACGAGGGGCTTCCCTAAAAAGCGGTCGTCGAAGATGATCGTTCCGTTCACCGTCGGGATACCGCTCTTGTTCCCGCCGTGCTCCACCCCCTCCCTCACCCCCTCGTAGACCCTCTTCGGGTGGAGGAGCCTCGGGGGTATTTCCCCCTTGAAGTTGGGGTCTGCGAAGCAGAAGACGTCGGTGTTGAAGATGAGCCTCGCCCCCATCCCCGTCCCGAACGGGTCCCGGTTCACCCCGACGATTCCGGTCAGCGCCCCGCCGTAGGGGTCGAGGGCGGAGGGGCTGTTGTGGGTCTCCACCTTGAAGACGAGGTTGTGGTCGTCGTTGAAGCTTATCACCCCGGCGTTATCGACAAAGACGGAGAGACAAAAGTCATCGCTCCCCTTTTCTTTCCTGATCTTCTTCGTGGCCCCCTTGATGTACGTGTCAAAGAGGCTGGTTATCTTTTCGGCCTTCCTGTTTTCGGTGTAGTTGATCTCGGCGTTGAAGATCTTGTGCTTGCAGTGCTCCGACCAGGTCTGGGCCAGCGCCTCCAGCTCC
>CAZIWT010000087.1:0-15235 GCA_964542895.1 uncultured Thermodesulfobacteriota bacterium | reverse complement strand
AATTTGTAATTTGTAATTATATTTTTTTTATCTGCAAGGCATCGAGTTCTAGTGGTGTTTCGCGACCAAACATGGAGACCAGCACCTTTATCTTGCCTCTAATCTTGTCGATTTCAGCGATCACTCCGTCAAAGTCCTTGAAGGGACCGTCTATAATCTTTACCAGATCCCCTACCTCAACCTCTATCTTGTGCTGGGGCTCATCGCTTCCCATCCTCTTCTTTAAGTTGTCGATCTCGTCCTTTGAAACGACGTCCACAAACACGTCCAGGTCCCCCTCCGCCACCTTCTTCGTCCCGTCAACGAGCATCGAGATCGGTACCGTAATCCCCTTTGAAAGATAGAATCCAAGCCAGGTGGCGATAAAGACCACCAACAGCGCAATAACCGCAAGGGTAATTAGGTAGCTGGTAACGACCGGCTCCTTGTAGAGCTTGTTCCTCTTGTACTCGTAAAGGAACGTCTCTATCTCCCTCATCTTGGCCATGAGCGATTTCGGCACGAAATTCGCCGTCATTACGATCGACTCGACGGAGTCGCCCCTCTTTACCGGGTAGAGGGCCCAGATAACGTCCCCGTAGCCGACTATCTGAATCGTCGCCACCGACTCTCCCTTGAGCGCCTCCTCGAAGATCGACATGTTGAGCCTCTCGAGGGATCTCTCCGGTATATCCTCCCCCACCGACGAGGCGAGCTCCTCCATCTTGGGGGAAAAAACCTTGACGAGATCCAGTCCCCTTGCCCTGCGCTCCCTTTCTATATACCTCTTGAGCCTTCCAAGGCTGTCCTTTTTCAGATAATTCAACCTCTCGGCCGTCTCCCCCATCTCCTTTGCCGAGGTGAGCACATTTTCCGTGGAGCTGCTGTAATAGGTCTTTGCTATATCGAGAGAATCTTCGAGGGAGCTCTCGACCTTGACGTTGAAGAACTTGTCCATGCCCCCCGAGAAAAAGAGGATGGCGGCGAAGAACATTATAACGGTCGGAAACAGCGTCAGGCCGGCAAATCCGAGGACCAATTTCGTCCTCAATCTTGCGGCCTTCAGCTGCCTTTTTCTCTCGAAGAAAAGCTTTACGAAATTTCTTATTACGAGGAATATAACGAGAACGAGAAGTATAATGTTAATGTCCACAAGGGCGATGAGAAGGAGGTTCTCGCCTATCCCGATATCGAGGTTCTTCTGGGTGAGGTAATTGCCTAAAAGGGTCAGGATGAGGATTACCACGACGGAGACGACGATTATGATCCTCTCCCTCCGCTTCCTCATAGACTCCGAAGAAACGCCCTCCCCCTTAAACCTCTTCATTATCTCTCTATACTTCTTTCTCATCGTTAAAAGTTATCTGTATTCAAATTCCTCCACGTACCACTCGGTCTCGAAGTCCCAGAGGCTGATAAAGAACAGCACGTAGCGGAGGGATTTAGGGATATCGACCATGTCGAGCTCCCCCTTTATTTCAAGCCGGTACGTCTCGCCCTTCTTGAGCGTCTCTAAGGGGAAAATCGGGTAGTTCCTGACCCGGGCCATTATAAGCTTTGCCTCTTCAAAGTCTCTGACGACCACCGGCCTCTTTCCGTCCTCCTCCTTTATAACGGTGAATCTGTCGAGGAGGGAATCGTACTTTATGACGTGCCTGAAGGTGTTATTCTCAACGAGGGTGTCGAACCAGCCCCCCCTGCGCCTCTTGAGGTTGACGTGGAAGGTAAACGCCGTCGTTATTCCGCTCTTCACCGCCTCCTCCATCTCCGGCGTGAAACATCCCTCGATGTTGAAGTATATGTAGACGTAGCCCCGATAGGGCGTGACTATGACGTTGGTGATATAGGCCTTTTGCGCCAGGGCCTTTGATCCGAAAGGTACGATCAAAAGGAGAGACGTCAAAAGTATTGTAAGTCGAGTCTTCATTTAGTCAATCATCCCCTCGACAACCTCATATCTTCCGGTCTCGGCCAGCTCCTTCAGGAGCAGGTGGTTCAGTCTGTGCCCCGATTTATAGGCGGTGAATTTACCGATAATCGGCATCCCGAAGAGCGCCAGGTCCCCCAGTGCGTCGAGGCACTTGTGCCTCACGCATTCGTCCGGAAACCTCAGTCCGTCCGGATTCACCACCCCGTCGTCGCCGATGATCAGGGCGTTGTCGAGACCTCCCCCGAGGGCCAGGCCGCGCTCGTACATGGACTTCACATCCTTAAGGAGGCCGAAGGTCCTCGCAGGGGCTATCTCTCTCTCAAAAAAAACCTCTGTTGGCTCGAACTCCAGCCGCTGTGTACCTATGTGGGGATTTTCGTACACTATGGTGTAATCTATGTAGAGGCCTCCGTCCCACGGGGTCAGCCCCGCCCGGCTGCCGTCCGACTCTACCCCGACCTCACCCGTTACCCTCGCAAATCTCCTCTTCTCCATATAATCCACAAAACCGGCGGAGTTTAAGAGAGATATATACCCCGCGGCGCTCCCGTCCAGGACGGGAAGTTCCGGGCCGTCCACATGGACGTTTACGTTGTCCACGCCGAATACGGAGAGGACGGCCATGAGGTGCTCCACGGTGGAGACGCTCGCATCGCCTGCGGTCAGGGTCGTTGCCAGCGTGGTGTTTTTGACCATCGAAAAGTGGGCGGGGATTCTGACCGGCCCGGCACCGTCCCGGACTATGAAGGCGATCCCATCTCCCGGCGCGGCCGGCTTTAGGTTTACGGTGACGGGATTCCCGGTATGTATCCCAACTCCCGTCGTGGAGACCTCCCTCTCTATCCCCCTCTGATAAAGGCTTTTATACATCCCCGCTATTATATATCCCTATTGTGTGCCGTTCAAGCCTTTTCCACGGTCATCTTCCCCTTTTCGGCATGACTTTCCATCCGGCATCTCCGCTACGGGCTAAATACCCCGGAGTCTTCCGCAATCAGCCCCTTGGAGATCGCTATTCGGGTTGTCCCCTCCCGGTAGTAAGCGCCGTCCTCCCGAAAAGAGACGAACGAGAGGATCGGGTCGGTTAGGTGGACTTCGAGCTTCGACACGAATTCGACGGAGCTTCTCCTCGCCTCGCTCAAGGTCGACAGGAAGATTATCTTAGAGTAATTCTTAGCTGCGGCCTCGCCCACCACAGGCCCCCATATATATCCGTTTCGCGGCTCCGACCTCTCAAGTACAACCTGTTTGTACGTGAACCTCCTTGAAATGGTCAGGCGGTGCGGCTCCGTCCTGGTCAGCGCGGCCAGGACGTGGAGCTTTAAGGGGTGGTTTTCCACGAAGTCGATCGACTTGGCGAAGGCAATATGACGGATGTAGCCGTGAAAATCTTCTATCCTCCCCATCGGGGTATCCACAGTGAGCCCGTAGGTCCAAAAAGGTATATAGTAGGGCGTCAAATCGGTCTTCCCTATGAATTGAACGTCCCGCTTCTCGAGTTTTCCCCCTCTCTCTTCCCAGAGGGTCAGGCACCTCCTGCAGAAAAATAGGGCGTCCATAGACCCGATCCCGATGTCATCCGCACAGCTGGGACACCTGAGGGGCAAAAGCCGAAGTGTGGGCGCCTTAGCCAACGGTGTAGTCCTCCCTTTGTGTGGGCGAAACGAACAGTCTCTTTATCGCCAAGAGGAACTTATCCGTCCCGACCGAAAGGACGGCAAACACGGACAAGGCTATGGGAATCAAGATGTAGATCCCGGGAAAGAGGGAGAGGATAAAGGCGACGAGTGATAGTATCAAGACACCGGGCACGGGATTGAATCTCTTCATCTTTTTCGGTATCCTCGCCTTGATGACGTTTCCCCCCAGGCCGTCCACCACGGCCAGTATCGCCTCCCCGTCGAGGAGAAACCTGACGAGGTAGAGGGGGTAATGGATCTGGGATATCTCCCCTGAAATCCGCTCAACCTCAAAATAGTTAATTCTAAACCCCTGGGGCTTGAGGGAGGAAGCCAGAACACCCCAGGCCTTCTCCAGGGCCATCTGGGGATCCCCTACGGAGTCAAAGACCATCCACTTTTCGCTCACGAGCTCCTCTTCGAAGAAGTGAAGCTTTAACACGCTCGATTTCGTGGAAATTCCGAAGGAACCGAGCTCCGTCACGTCCAGGGCGGGAATAAAGTAGCTGATCTCCTTAAACGTGTTTCCATTTACCAGTTTTTTTGGTTTTCGAATTATGATTACTTCACCGGTATCTTGTACTTTTTCATTAGAAATTATCTCCCCCCCCTCCTCACCTATGTACAATCCTCCCCCCTTCACCTTGGCCCGATAGACCGGCACGTAAACGAGCTTCGCGTCTATAAGGCGGACGCTCCTCTTCTCCTCTTCGCCTTTAGTCTTTGACTTCACGAACTCCCTTACCGCTTTCAGCGCGTCGGCCCGCCTTGTCATCTTCGGGAAATAGAACCGCTTGAGGCCACCCCCCCCCACGACGATGTGGGAGAGACCGCAGTGAGAGCAGACCACCTTCCTGCTCCCCTCGACAAACGATATCGATCCCCCGCAGGAAGGGCATATAACCGCAATGGTAAAGACCATCTCGGCTGAATCGACCGATCCTTTTTGCTGCAGCTCCAATTTCACACCAAAAAAAATATAAATAAAAATCCATGCCGTCCCTTAAACGAACAAACGACGGATCACTTCCTCAAATAGAACCACGAAACCGCCGAAAACAGAAGGGTGGCGGCGGCCATAGATATCCCCTTTATAAGGATGTCTTCGGAGATTGAAAAGCCGAGGCCAAGAAAGGTCCCGAAGGCGACGGTAAAGAAGAGGAGGTGCTTTACCGGGATCTTGTAGGGATCGGCCACCGCCTTCGTGTCGGAGTATATTTTTGTGGATTCCCCCACGACGGACGCCCTGTGGCGCTCACCGTTCTCCCGGTAATCGATGAAGTATATCGGGAGGTAGACAAGCCACAGCCTCTTTATCTCCCTCTTCTCATCGTGAGTATCTGTGGTCCATACGGCCGCCGCCTCGTGCCTCACGGTAGGGGCGACCGCCTCTGTCAGCGACGTGTTCTGGTCGAAAGCCTTGAGATCACCGGCGGGAATTTTAATCGACGATATCTCGGTGTGGAGCGTCCTTGCCGCGGGCTGGGTTACGGTCTTACCGTTCTCAAACGAGGCGTGCCACACAGGGAAGAGCTTGAAATCGATCCTTATATCCTTGACATCCTCCTCCACCCCCGTCTTCTTTAACCACGCCCTGAGCACCCCCTTGACCCAGATGTCGTTTCTTACGTGATTCAGGGAGTAGCATTCAACGGTTCGGTCCCTATCGACGACGAGGGAGGACTTGCAGTAAGGGCAGGTCAGGAACCGCTTGAAGACTTCTATTTTTAATTTAGCCCCACATTGAGAGCATGTGAGTATCATTTATCTTATATTCGTCAAGACCGCCCAAGGGCAATTTCTCTATATCCAAGGGAAGTCGATAAAATCGAACCAGATACTTGAACAGTGTCCCCCTTCCCCTTTAGCACCCTCCCGCATAGTAAAGCCGTCTTAGATAATCTATTATTCAGGAACTACAAGACACTCCAATTAAATCCCAAATCAACCGAAAGTGGATATACAGTCCTAAACGTCAGGCATGGCTTATATCTAAAAGTTTTACAATAGATCGACCTTCAAAAATAACAAGTCAATCGCCCCGATCGAACAGGACCGCTATTCCACCTTTTCGCCGCACTCGGTGCAGAATTTTGTCCCATCCGGCAGCTTAGCGCCGCACTTTTTACATTTCGTCTCCTCCCCGACGACCTTGCCGCACTCCGGGCAGAATTTGGCCTCCGGGGGAAGCTCGGCTCCGCACTTCCCGCACTTATTGACCACGACGAGCTGCGTCCCGCAGCTGGGGCAGAACCTGGAGTTCAGCTGGACGTTTGCGTGACACTTCGGGCAGTTTACGTATCCCTGCTTCTTTATCGCCTCCGGCGTGGCGCCTCCCTCCATCATGGTCTTAAATATCATCCCCGGGACCATCATCCCGAGGCCGGCCCCCACGCCAACCCCCATTCCGGCGGCGGCCCCGGTTCCGGCCGCGCTTCCCGCACCCGCACCGGCGGCGGCTCCACCTTCGCCTCCCTTGCCCCCCTCGCCTAGAATCCCCACGGCCTTCGCGGCCTCGTATTTCAGAAACTCGTTCATGTCGCCCACAACCCCCATGCCCGTCCTCTCGTCAATGATGCGCTGCACCTCGTCGGGCGGGGTTATCTCGTTTATGTAGAAATCGATCAGCTCGATCCCGTATTTGTCAAAATCGTCCTTTATCCTCACCTTCGCCACTACGGCGAGCTCACTGTAGTTCTGGGGAAGGTCGAGAATAGTCTTCATATGTTCACCGAGAAGATCGTTCAGGCGCGAGACGATAACGTCCCTCAGATATCCCGATATGCTCTCGGTTGTCATCATCGACTTCGTGGCAACCAGCGTATTTACAAACAGGAGGGGCTGGGTAATCCTCAACGTGTAGTTGCCGTAGGCCCTCAACCTCACGAGGCCGAACTCCTCGTCCCTGAAGGCGACCGGATTTCTCGTCCCCCACTTGAGATCGGTAAAAATCTTCATGTTGAGGAAGATGACCTCGCAGCGAAAGGGGCTTTTATGTCCGAAGGGGAGCGCGAGAATCTTCGTCAAAATCGGGAGGTTCATCGTGGTCAGGGTGTGTCTTCCGGGCCCGAAGACGTCGAGCCCCTTCCCGTCCCTGAAGAAAATGGCGGCCTCGTTCTCCCTTATAACAAGCTGCGCCCCGAGCTTCGTCTCCGCAGATCCGGTCTCCGGAATTCTATGGACCATCTCGGTTTCGTCTTCAAAAAAGTATTCGATAACTTCTAAAAATTGAGACATAAGAGGTGACCTCCTTTTATCCTGATTTGTCTTTTCTAAGCTTCATCGCCCTGAAACTGGCCGCCCTTCGTCACGGCGTACTTCCTGTCCTGAACGATAGTCTCCATCTCCGAGATGAAATCCGCGAGGGCGTTTATCTCCCCCTTCAGCTTCGCTTCGTTACCGAGGACCTTGTCTATCGCGGAAAGACGCTTGTCGGTCTCCTCGATCTTGGTCAGCATCTGAAGGTCATAGCTGAAAAGCGCCTCCAGCTCCTCATCCCTGACCTTGATTCTGTCAAATAGACCGGAGTAGCCGTGGGCGGCGAACTTGACCGTGTCCCTCAGCTTGTCGAGTCTCCTTGAATAGCGATCGAGCTTGTCCAGGCCCTCGAGCTTTCCCGATTCCGCCCCGGCCTCCATAACCTTCATGAGGGACTTCTTCAGGCTGTCGAACCTCTCGGCTATATGCTCCCGGATCAGCTTATCTACCTCCCGATCGTTCTCCCTTCTGAGGTAGCTTCCGAGGAGCGGAATAAACTCGATTATACCCTCCAACTTCTCCGCGATCCCCTCCGATATTCCCTCCCAGAATACGCCCTTCTCAGGCATGATGACCTCCAAAAAAATTACCTATAACTTTTGACATCACTTTCTAAATAACACAAAAACGAGGCTCAAGATCACGCTGATCAAAATCATCGTAGTCAGGGGAAAGTAGAGGGTAAAGTTCCCCCTCTTAACTATTATATCCCCAGGGAGCCTCCCCAGAAAGGGTATCTTCCCCTGAAATATCAGGAGAAAACCCAGGGCAACCAGAATAAGGCCGATTACTACGAGTATCCTTCCTATCTCGCCGAATCCCATAATCCCGACTCTCCAACCTAACGGATTCCCTCAAAGGCAACCCAGAACGGGGAGATCTCTCCCCTGTGGCTCACCGGAACCATGACGGAGCTTTTCAGCGGGAGATCCACCACCGCGAAGAAAGAGCTGCCGTCGTAATCGAAAACGTAAGCCTTCACCACATAGGGGACCCTCCTCGGCTTCAAACCAATGACGAGGCTCTTACCCGGCTCCACCCTCCCCATGAAGTAGTCGTCCACAACTATGTTAATTGGCACAGGCCCGTGCATCGGCGGGACGAGGTCGGTGTCGTTGTAGACCTTCCCCAAAATCAGATTTTCCTCCTCCCCGGTTACACCGGAGAAGGGATTTACAAAAACGAAAAAAGAAGAGAAAAGAAGAACAGTCAGGAGATGGAACCACCTCCTTAGACCTCTCAAAGCTAAAAACCTAAAAACCATCGCGATTACCTCCCTTAATCTCCCTTAAGGGCTTTTATTCTCTTACCGTACCTTTCCTGTTCGCTGATTATGCAGCCGCAGTACTTCTGGCTGTACATGCCGCTCTCCCGACAGAGCCTCCTCCCCTCCTCCCATCCTTCCCGGTAGTCCTCGTAGTGAAAAGGTATCCCCGATCTGGCGGACTCCTCCCCGGCTATCCTTATCAAGACCTCGTGGTCCTGGTACTTGCTGAAGAGAAGCGTCGAGGTCACGGCGTCGACTTCAACGTCCCCCCCTCCGGCCGCCTCGAAGGCCTTGGATAACCTCATCCTGTAGCAGGCCTCGCACCTCTTCACATCGGCGCAGAAGGTCTTCTTCAGAAAATCCGAGACATCGTATTCGGCGTTGACGATCAGGGGAACCTCGACTTCCCCGTAATACTCCACGACAGCGTTCAACCTCTTCTCAAACTCCGTGAAGGGATGGATGTTCGGGTTATAAAAAAAGCCAACCACCTCCATCCCTCCCTCTCTGAGCCTCCTCAACGGATAGATGGTACACGGGGCACAACAGGAATGGAGAAGAATCTTTTTCCTATCCCCCCTTGCCGCGATTTTCGCCACCTTGATAAAATTGCAAATCTACAGTAATTTTGAAATTATCTATCTTTTTTTTATGCTCCGAATAAAAAATATCAAATTATATTGGAAATGTCAAGCGTGGGGAGACCCAAGTTAGAAGCGTGGTTTTTTACCTCTTCTCAATGCAATATTTTCTCAAAAACGGTTTTTAGATCATATTTAACTTGATTTTCCCCACTAAAAATGGTACAAAAAGAATGAATATCAATATATAATTACCGTCGGTGTTTCATTTACGACATCATAGATTCAGGGGGGGCAGGGGGAGAGCAATTTAAATTCAAATTGAATCTGAGGCAAATTGTAAATCGGGGAAAGTAAAATATAAATCTATCCCAATCAACAGAGGGGGGGTGTAACTGCTTGGAGGTTAAAGTTTACGACAACGATGTAGAAAAGGCGCTCAAAGTCCTCAAAAACAAGCTAGCCAAAAGCGGATTTTTCAAGGAGATGAAGGAAAGGCGCTTCTACGAGAAACCGAGTATCAAAAAAAAGAGAAAAAGGGCGGAAGCAAAAAAGAGGGCCGCAAAGGCGATGCGGAGGAGAAAATTTCAATATTAAAGAGACTCGCTTCTCTTAAAAGATACAAATCAGACGATAGAAACCATCACAACAGTCAGGGAGGTAAACGATTTCTTATCAGGAAGTCTGCTGTCGGGGATGGGAGGGGAAGAGGAATATCTTGATTTCTGCTTCACTTCGCCGCCTGTAAACAGGGGTCGATTCTAATCTGATTTCTGTTTCACCTCGCTGCCTGCAATCAGGGTGCAGTTTCCTGCAAATCGAGACAGCCTATTGATCGATGATCCCGAAGGGCTCTTAAACGACCGCATTCAACGGGTAAATTTACCATAACAGTAAAAGGGGGTATATATTCCCCCTTTTTACATTTTTGTGTTAGTCTATTATTAGCATTGAGATTTCCGATAATATGTGATAAATAATCCGTTATATCGTTTTCATATCACTATTTATAAGAGGTCTGTATGTGGAAAAATATTGCCTTAATAACCCTTGTTCTCTTTCTCATCTTTTACGTCTTTCTTAGAAAAAAACTCAAAAAATACGGAGAGGAGCTCGTAAAGAGGTCTAGCATCAAGGCTATTCGCCAATTTCGTGTACGGGTGGAGAGATTCAAGCTGACGAGGAAAAAATACATCAAGTTTCAGCTTCTAAAAGAGGTGGAGATCTGGGAGGAGATGAATAACTACGCCAAGGAGAACAATATCACCCGCGAAGAGGCCCTGGACAGGGTGGAGAGCTACATCGACGAGATACTCCCATTTTTTAACGTTTTATCATATTACAAATTTGGCTATGTCTTGGCCAAATTTCTTTTAAATCTGGTTTACAACGTCGTTATAGATAAAGAATATTTCAAGCCGATAACAAAAATCCCGAAAAACAGCGTAGTCATCTACATCATGAATCACAGGAGCAATGCGGACTATCTCCTTGTATCCTACATGCTCGCCGAGCATATAGCCCTCTCCTTTGCCGTGGGCGAGTGGGCCAGAATCTGGCCCCTGGAATACGTCTTCAAGAGCTTTGGATCATACCTAATCAGGCGAAAGTACAGGGAGCGTCTTTATCACAAGGTGCTGGAGAAGTACATCCAGCTCATCAGTAAAAACGGAATTACCCAGGGAATATTCATCGAGGGGGGACTATCGAGGGACGGCAGAATTCGGGATACAAAGATCGGCCTTCTGGACTATATATTACTGACTAAAAAAGATCCGGATTTTACAAAGGATTTGATCTTCGTCCCGACGGCGATAAACTACGACAGGGTGCTTGAAGACCTGAACCTCATCAGGGAAATCGGCGGCGCGGAACCCGAAAAGCGGGGCATCAAGAAGATCCTCTCGGGACTGGCATTGATAGTAAAAATCCCAAAGGTGGTAATCAGAAACGGATTTTACTACATCTTCAAGGGGGTCAGAAAATACGGCTACACATCGGTGGCCTTCGGCACCCCCATATCTCTGGACCGCTACATCGAGGAGTACTGCAGCGACATCTTCAAACTGCCGAGAAAGGAGCGACTCGCCGAGGTCAAAAAATTCGCCGACTACGTCATGAAGAGGGTCGCGGTGGTGATCCCGATTACACCGGTGCCGCTTTTGTCCTACGCAATCCTCAAGGACGGCAGAAACAGGATACCGGAGATCGACCTCATCCAATCGATGACGGATATAAAAAATGAGCTTATCGCCAAGGATGCAAGGATCGTTATGGGAAACGATTTTCTGGATCTAATGAAGGAGAAACAAAAGATCGAGGATATGGAAGATGACCGCACGATGGAGCTTGTCAATTTCGAGTACGGCGTCATCGAGATAGAAGAGATGCAAAAGACCATGGATCTCGCCCTCGAGGTGCTTAGCCTCAGGAAGATTGCAAAAAAGAAGAAAAAGGAGATCAGATTAAATACCGACAGGATGGAAGTCCTCGAATATTACAGCAATTCCATAATCCACCTGTTCGAGTCGTTTTAATTCCGGAAACGCCTCTCCTTAAAACCGGGAGGTACGGGATTTATAAATGAGATAGAAGAAAAGATTTACCCTTATTGGGGGAAGAGTCATGAAAGTTTTTAAAATCACCTATGAAGACGGAAAGGTAAAGAGACTCGAATCCGATGAAGAGACCTTCAAGGTAGGAAGGGCTTCCAGCAATAATATTGTTATCAGGAACGAAAAGGTCTCCAGAGAGCATGGACATTTCACGGTCGGCGGGGGGATGGTGACTTATTTCGACCGGAGCAAGAACGGAAGCCTTGTCAACGGGGAGAAGGTTCACAACTCCGGCGTACATCTCAAGATCGGTGACGTGGTGGAGCTTTCCGGCGCCAAGATAGAGTACAAGGGAGACGATATGAGGGCCGCGGAGGCGCCGGCGGCGGCGAGCCTTACGGCCCCGATTATCGCCGCCGTGTCGTTTCTCATTGTGCTTTTGGGAGCGGCCGCCCTTATCTACTTCTTCGGCTACGCCGGTAAGCCTAAATACGATTCCCTGAACTGCTGCAAAATCAGCAATTTTCAGGCAGGGGTAATCACGACCGACCCGATGGGAAAAACCACCGTCTTTGAAAGCCCGACGATACCCCGGATTCCCGACACGAAATTCGGCGTCTACTTTGAATACGAGAGCAAGAGTGAAAAGCCCATCAAGTATCACCAGGAGATGCTCTATCCCTATTTACCCGAAAACTGGGAATCCTGGATAACCGGCGAGGGCATTTTCCAGCTCTTCCCGTCGGAGAACCGGGGCGTCTTCAGCACAACGCTGCCCGCTGAAAAGACCGTATTCACAAGGATAGTCACCCTCGATTCCCTCTACCCCGTGGGGACGCAGACGTGGAAGATCTACCTCGACAACGAGCTTTATAAGACCGTATCTTTTACGGTCGTGGCTCAGGAGCTCCCCCCGGAGGAGAAAAAGCCCGAGGAGGAGCCGAAGAAACCGCCTGTCAAGAAGAAGAAGGCGCCAAAGGTTGAAGAGAGGGAGATCCCGCCGATAACGCCGGAAGGCGGAACCGGAGCACCCCCGGACGGCGGGACCGGAACGACACCCGATAGCGGAACCGGAACGACGCCTCCAGACGGGAGCGGCACGACGACTCCCGGCGGCGGAGGAACCACGGACAATTCGCAGAACAAAAATCCACTATTGCGGTTACTCTTCCCCTGGATGCGCTGATATGATTCACGCTCGGAGCTGATTTGTCATCTTGATGACACTCCCATGCTGAACGGAAATCCGGACCATTACAGTGGAAGCGGGAATCCAGAAAAACAAAACGCTGTCATTCCCTCGGGAAGCGGGAATCCATAAAAATATCAACTGGATTCCCAGTCAAGCTGGGAATGACAGAATAGGTTTCATACCCGCGGGTAATACTGTCATTCCCGCAGTTAATTTGTCATTCCCTTGGAAAACGGGAATCCAGATTAATATCGTTAGGAAATTGAAATGGTCCTCCTCTTTGAAATATTGAGCTTAGCACTGACCCTCGCCCTCATCTTCCACAGCGTAAGAGTAAGGGGAAGCGGATTTACGATCCTCTTCTTCGTCACGGGGGCGGTTCTCGGAATCTTGCGGGAAAACGTCGTCGCGCAAATCACCGACCTCTACTCCTACAATCCTTACGCCTTTAATTTCTGGATCGGATCGGCTCCCTTGGTCCTCGCCGTCTTCTGGTCGTTCACCACATATATTTCCATGACCTTATCGGAGAGGCTCGTCCACGGCGACTTCGTTGAGGGAAAGAGGCTCATACCGACCCTCCTCGTCTCGATGGTCTTTATGGGGGCGTACGCCGCGATGAACGAGGCGATGGCCTCCGTCTTCCCGATGGTCCTCTGGAAATTCCAGGCCGCCGTGACTATTTGGGGGGGCGCGCCGATCATGGTCGTCTTCGGATACGGCGGGCTCGCCCTGATTATGCTCACGGGCGTATACATCATCCAGAAAAGGCGCTGGAGGGTCTGGGTCAAGGTTCTCGCGGGTGTTCTGAGCACCCTCTTGATGATCCCCCTGCACCTCGCGTGGATAGCGGGCGTCAGGGCTGTAATATCCAAAGTGGTGACCCTGTTATAGTCTCCCATATATAGCAGGGATTTGCACAAACGGCGGGCCTTGTCGCCTTAATACTTTTGATTAACGTCTTGGGAGAAACCATGCCGAGCTTTGTAACTATGGGCGAGCTTCTTATCGACTTCATCTCCACCGAGAGGGGATTTTCGGTGGGGGATGCGTCCGCCTTCGCCCCCGTCGCCGGGGGCGCCCCGGCAAACGTCGCTGTGGGGATTTCAAGGCTGGGCGGGGACGCGGGGTTCATCGGCAAGGTGGGAGACGATCCCTTCGGATTGAAGCTTAAAAATATCCTAAACCAATACGGCGTCGACACGACCGCACTTTCGTTTTCGGCCGAGGCGAGGACGATGCTCGCCTTCGTGAGCCTGACCCCCGACGGCGAGCGGGACTTCGTCTTCTTCCGCCACCCCTCGGCCGACATGCTGATAACGAAGACCGACGTCCCGGCGGACTACCTCAAGGGGACTTACGCCTTTCACTTCGGCTCCATAAGCCTTATCTCCGGCCCATCCCGGGAAACAACCCTCCATCTTGTCAACGAGGCCAAAAGGCTCGGCGCCATAGTCTCCCTCGACCCGAACGTCAGGATGTCGCTGTGGCCGGACGAGGCGATCGCGAAGCACGAGATTAGGGGGGTGATCCCCCTTTCCGACATCGTGAAGCTGTCGGCGGAGGAGGCGCAATTCATCACCGGCAAGGGCGACCCTAAGTCCGCCGCCAAGGAGATCCTCACGATGGGGCCGAAATTGGTCGTCGTGACCAAGGGGAAGGAGGGCTCGGTGGGGGTCACGGCGCGCTACGGGGTAGAGGTGCTGGGGTTTGACGTGTCAACTTCAAGCACTGCCGGCGACACCACCGGCGCAGGGGACGCCTTTACCGCCGCCATGCTTTATAAGATGTTCGACCTCAACGTCGCCGACCTCTACTCACTCACCGACCTGGAGATGATAAATATCTTCAGGTTCGCCAACGCCGCCGGCGCCATCACCACGACCAGGCGCGGCGCCATCCCGGCGCTCCCGACGGTCGACGAGATCGAGTCGCTGTTGAAGCTCGACCGCGGGGGGAAGGGGGAGGGGTTTGACGCGTAACCGGTTAAGCCGGATATCCGTTTGTCTTTTCAGAAAATCTGTGATATAAAATAAGGGAATTAACGCGAGGTTTGGAAAGCCATGATACCCCTTATATTAGAAAAGATCGAGGAGATCAAGCGGCTGTGCAAAAAATACAGCGTAAAGAGTCTAGAGGTCTTCGGCACGGCGGCCGAGGGCGGGTTCGACCCCGAATCCTCGGACATAGACTTTCTGGTGGAGTATATGCCGGGTGTAGACCTTGGCCCCTGGATGGCGCACTACTTCGACTTAAAGGATGAGCTGGAAGTACTTCTGGGATACGGCGTCGACCTTGTGATGTCAAATTCACCATCTCTTAAGAATCCCTACTTTTTATCCGAAGTCAACCGCTCGAAAAAATTGCTATACCAATATGCTGCCTAAAACCCCAAAATGGCTGGATGACATCCGTGTATCTTCATCTTTTATCCTCGACTTTACCAAAGGGAAGACCCTGGATGATTATTCCTCCGACACGATGCTGAGGTCGGCGGTGGAGCGGCATTTTGAGATTATCGGTGAGGCTATGAACAGGATCGCCAAGTACGACCCCGAGACCGCCGAAAGAATCGGCGATTATGCCCGGATTATCGCATTCAGAAACGTATTGATACATGGATACGATCTCGTAAACCATGAAGAGGTATGGAAGATAATCAATAACAACCTGCCTGAACTGCTGTCACAGGTTGAAGAATTGCTTAATGAGATTAAATGAAGAAAACTCCTCAAATGAGCTTGATATGAAAAAATTTGTCAATGTGACAACGCTTTGCCTTTTTGTTTTTACC
>CAZIWT010000086.1:0-15373 GCA_964542895.1 uncultured Thermodesulfobacteriota bacterium | reverse complement strand
GAATATCAGGATTACCATCAATATAAGGCCGTAAACGATTATATCAAAATCTTCAAATATGTAGAAGAGCTCGGGCTGAATCTTCACCACGGAATTGTTTAACGCGTCGATGAACTCCGGTAGAAGGGTTATAAAGGCAGCGCCGAAGATCGAGCCCCAGATACTTGCCATTCCGCCCACGACCACCATAACAACGAGCATTATGGACTTGTGAAATCCGAAAGAGCTTGGACCGGCGGACGCTATGAAGTGGGCGTAGAGGCTTCCGGCGATCGAGGCGTAAAAGGCGCTCAATACGAAGACGGAGAGCTTGTACTTCTGGATATCTATCCCCAGCGTCGACGCCGCCGTCTCCGAGGTATGCAGTGCCCGAAGCGCCCTCCCTACCCTCGACTTTATGATATTGTTGCTTATAATCAGTAACAACAATGCAAAGATCCAAACTATAAAATAGTATTTAAGGTCGGTGTCGAAGACGATGTTGAAGGCATAGAGGTTCGGCACAACATTCGACAGCCCCGTCACCTGTCCCAGCTTGACGGGGAGAATGTTGTCGAGGCCGAAGCTGTACTTTAAAAAATAGAGCTTCGGTATATCGGTGATCCCCTCCGGCCCGCCCATGGGCAGGTCGGTACCCTTGGGCGCCAGCTTCATCTCGTTAAAGATAATACTTATTATGATTCCAAAGCCGAGGGTCGCCATAGCCAGATAGTGGCCCCTGAGCTTGAGGGACGGGATTCCCACAACGAAGGCGATAAGGCCGACGAAGAGAAGGGCGATCAGGGCCGCAAAAACAGGGTGAAAGTCGTAAATGGCCGTGAGAATCCCGGAAGTGTACGCGCCCAATCCGTAAAAGGCTGCGTGTCCCAGGGAAATCTGCCCCGCGTATCCCATGAGGAGATTGAGTCCCAGCACGATAATCGTGTGGAGACCGATCAGGATCAGGACGTGGAGGTAGTAGTCATTTGTGAGGAAAAAAGGGAGCAGAGAGACCGTGGCTATCAATATCCCGATGTATATGTAGTCACGCTTTTCAGACATCGCCTACACCCTTTTCATCTCGCCCTTGCCGAGAATTCCCGTTGGTCTCATAAAGAGGACGAGGAGAAGAACGACGAACGCTATTGCGTCCTTGTAGGCGGAAGATATCAATCCGGCACCCATGGCTTCGAGGACTCCCAGGGCGAATCCACCGATTATCGCCCCGGGGACGCTTCCCAACCCACCGATCACCGCCCCGCAGAAGCCCTTGAGCCCGAGCATGACACCCATATTGTATATGGCAAACGTAATGGGGGCGATTATTATCCCGGCAACTGCGCCCAGCGCACCGGAAAGGGCAAACGAAATGAGCACCATCCTCTTTACCCTTATCCCCAGGAGGCTTGCGGCCTTAGGGTTGATGGCGCTTGCCCTCATCCCCTTTCCCGTGTCGGTATACTCGAAAAAAAGGTGCAGAAGGACAAGGACTACACACGTGATCCCTATCACCCAGAGCGCCTGGGGGGTGATTGCCGCCGTCCCTATTGATATAGGTTTTTCTCCGGAAAAAGGGGTCGCCGCATGGTAGTCCTTTTTCCATGCGAGCATCGCCACACCTTTGATGAAGATCGACGCCCCGATAGTTATGATGATTAGCGATATATGGGTGGGCTTTCTCACCGGCCTTATAATAAGGAGGTCTATCAATATTCCGATTATCAAAACCGCAATGACGGAGATGACAAACGATATCGGTATGGGAAGACCCAAGGCCGCATTAAATGTGACCATGAACATCGCACCGAGCATGACAAACTCGCCCTGGGCGAAGTTGATTATCTCGGTGGAGTTGTAGATTATGGTGAATCCTAGGCCGACAATGGCGTATATGCTCCCCTGGGTAACACCACTTACGAAAAATTGCAGAAGTTGGTCAAAAAAACTCATAAAAAAATATAAAAAGAGGCTAAACACACAGGATTAGCCTCTTTATTGCTATTTAGAAAGCATTGTTACTCAATGATTACCCACTCGCCGTTTTCGATTTTCAGCATGACGAAGGCCGAATCGATGTTCAGTCCGTTGTGATCTTCCGGTGTCATGTTAAAGATGCCGTGGATACCGATGTAGTCGGTGGTTTTTTCGATCTCGTCCCTGAGCATAGCCCTGTCCGGGCCTGAGACCTTCAACGCCTCCGCAATCATCGCCATGGCGTCCCAGGCGTGTCCACCGAAGGAGGATACCTTGGAGCCGGGGAATTTCTCCTCATAGACCTCCTTGTAGTGCATCAGTACCTTACGCTGTGGATCCGATTTTGGAAGCTGGTCTGTCACGATAATCTTTCCGGCGGGTAAAATAATCCCGTTTGCGGCATCACCTGCGATCTCGATAAATTTAGGCGACGCAACGCCGTGGCTCTGAAAGAGGGGTATTTGTACATCGAGCTGTACCATGTTCTTGGCCACGATCGCAGGACCGGGATTTGTCCCCCAGCATACGATCGCCTCGGCGTCCGTTCCCTTTATCACGGTGAGCTGTGCGGTCATGTCGGTGTCTTCGCTGCCGAAGGACTCCTCGGCGACTATCTCGATTCCCGCTCCGGGCGCCTGGGCCTTGAGCTGCTCTTTACCGCTGTCGCCGTATCCGTTTGCCACCGTAATTATGGCGATCTTTGTGATCCCGTTGGCGACGAAATATTCGTATATCTTCTCAACTGCCATAACATCGGTCTGGGGGGTCTTGAAGACCCACTTCTTGACGGGCTCGGTGATCTTGACGCTCGCGGCGCATGATACCAGCGGAACCTCTTTCTCTTCGATAACATCGATTACCGACAGCGTGTTTCCGGAGAGACTCGGCCCAACGATTGCGAGGACGTTGTCCTTCTCGATAAGCTTTTTAACGAGAGTGACGGAATTTGTTGCATCGCCCTCGTCATCGTAAATGACGACCTCGATGGGATGGCCGTTGATTCCACCCTCGCTGTTTACGATCTCGGCGAAAAGCTCCATAGAGTTTTTCTCCGGCTCTCCCAAGAACGAGGCCCTCCCGGTTACCGAGAATACGCCGCCTATAACATAAGGCTCACCCGTCAGCTCCGGCGGAGGCTTCTTCTCGCAGGATGTTACGAGGAGACCCGCCGAGATTATCAGAACAAGTCCCAAAAATAAAAGTTTTCTTCCTTTCATACTTAAACCCCTTAAAATAGTTCATTAAAAAAACTAAAGTGAATAGACTTTTTCACCGGTAAGTACGGTGATGTTGTTTTTAGTTAAAACATCTATTGCCTTGTCGATCTCGTCAAATCTGAAGATTATAACAGCGTTGTCGCTTGATCTCTCCACAAATGCGTACATATATTCAACATTAATATCCTCGTTCTTCAAGATATCGAGAATCTCCGCAAGGCCCCCCGGCCTGTCCGGCACCTCTACGGCAATAACCTCGGTCTTGACAACGGTAAAATTATTCTTCTGTAATACCTCCTTTGCTTTTTTTGTATCGTTTACAATAAACCGCAAAACTCCAAAGTCCGAGGCGTCCGCCAAATAAAGAGCCCTTATGTTTACTCCGCCTTCGCTTAATATCTTCGTTACCTCGGCCAGCCTGCCCGACTTGTTCTCCAAAAATACAGATATCTGCTCAACCTTCATGGGAACCTCCTACATCTTACGGTTATCTATTACCCTTACGGCCTTCCCCTCGCTCCTCTGAATGGTCTTAGGCTCCACAAGCTTTATCGTTACGCTGACGCCCAGAAGGTCCTTGATCTCCCTCTCGATATCATTCTCGAGCTTCTGCAGTCCCTTGATCTCGTCGGAGAAGACGGATTCGTTGACCTCGACCCTAACCTCCAGGACATCGAGGGCCCCTTCCCTATCCACCACCATCTGGTAATGAGGCTCGACAGCCTCTATATCGAGCAGGACGCTCTCTATCTGTGACGGAAAGACGTTTACCCCGCGAATGATAAGCATGTCGTCGGTTCGGCCGCTTATCCTCTCCATCCTGACGTGGGTCCTCCCGCACTTACACGGCTCCGGATTGAGAGCCGAGATGTCCTTTGTCCTGTAGCGGATTACGGGGAAGGCCTCCTTGGTTATCGTGGTGAAGACGAGCTCCCCCTTTTCGCCGTACGGGAGGGGTTCGCCTGTGTCCGGGTCGATGATCTCTGGAATGAAATGATCCTCGAAGACATGCAGTCCGTCCTTAGCCTCGATACACTCGGTGGAGACGCCCGGGCCGATAATCTCGGAGAGGCCGTACAGGTCAATGGCGTCAATATTCAGCTTCTTCTCTATCTCGACGCGCATCTTGTTCGACCAGGGCTCCGCCCCTAAAACGCCGACCTTGAGCTTCATCTCCTTGAAATCGACGCCCATATCGTCGGCCACCTCCGAGAGGTGCAGGGCGTAGGACGGCGTGCATGTGAGGACCGTAGGGCCGAAATCATGCATGATCATTATCTGTCTCTTCGTGTTGCCCCCGGAAATCGGTATCACCGATGACCCCAGTGTCTCCGCCCCGTAATGAAAACCGAGGCCGCCGGTAAAGAGCCCGTAGCCGTAGGCGTTGTGGATTATATCACCCTTCGTAACGCCGGCAGACGCCAGGGTTCTGGCCATTAGCTCCGACCATGTATCTATGTCGTTTTTCGTGTAACCCACAACCGTCGGTTTTCCCGTGGTGCCGGAGGAGGCGTGGATCCTGACGATATCGTCCATCGGCACCGTGAAGAGGCCGAAGGGATAGTTGTCCCTGAGATCCACCTTGTTTGTAAACGGCAGTCTCTTGAGATCTCCGATCTCCTTTATGTCATCCGGTTTTACGCCCGCATCGTCGAACGCCTTCTTGGAGAATGGAACTTTCTCGTACAGCCTCTTGGCCACCTCTTTCAGTCTCTTCAGCTGAAGCGCCTCGAGCTCCTTCCTCGGAAGAGTCTCGAACTTTTTATTATATATCATAAGATGACCTCCACTCTATGAATCCGTTTTAACGGCCCTGCCCGCATCAAAGGCATTCAAATTTATCTCCAGTATCTTCTTCGGCAGATTATCCTTCATAACCTCCGTCCATTTGTCGGCGGCGATGTCTATGTATTTTGACAGGTGTCCCAGGATGACCGTGCCGACGGCCTTTGGATTTCCGAGGCCCTCCGCTATTTCGAGCCCCTTTATCAGCGAGACATTCGGAAACGAGCCCTTAAGGAGCTCGTATATACCCTCCGGGTATTTGTCCACGCCGAGGGAAACGGACGGCGGATTCAGGCTATAGTCGTTTAAGATAATGACCGTTTCATTTTTCAAATAGTCTATGTAGCGCAGGGACTCCAGGAGCTCCAGCGAAAAGAGGATATCGGCGCTCCCCTTCTTTATCAAAGGAGAGAGCACCTCTTCGCCGAACCTGACGTGGCTTACCACGCTCCCCCCCCTCTGGGCCATCCCGTGAACCTCGCTCTTCTTCACGTCGAAGCCGCTTTTAAGGAGAACTTCGGAGAGGAGGTCGGATGCCATGATGACCCCCTGCCCCCCTACTCCCGCCATCAATATATTTGTAACTTTATCGCCCAAAGACCGTACAAGCTCCTAAAATACCATTATATGTGGAAATAGTCCAACTAAAAATTTAAAGATCTTAAACAAATCTGCAATAAAAAATCCGTCTATGTAACTATCGCGTCGAATTTGCACAAATCGGTGCAAACCCCGCATCCTATACAGATCAGCCGATCTATGACCGCCCTCCCCTCTTTCCCCTTGGAGTTGGGCTTGTCGGCGTCCCAGCCGAGGGCGGGGCACCCAAGCTTTAGGCAGGCCTTGCACCCGGTGCATTTGTCAACGTCGACAGTGTACTGCTCCCAATCATCCCGTTTGGCCCCCGGTAGCAATACGCAGGGCGCCCTGGATATGACAAGCGACGTCTCCTTCGATTTAAGCTCATCGGAGATGACGGAGGCGGTCTGATCGAGGTCGTAGGGATCTATCTCCGAGACGCGATTTATGCCGAGGGCCTTCGCCAGAGCCGCGATGTCGACTATGCCCGTCTCGTCCCCCATGAGTGTCCTTCCCGTGCCGGGGTTATCCTGGGCGCCGGTCATGGCTGTGGTGTGGTTGTCGAGGATGATAATTGTGGCCCCGGACATGTTGTACGCAGCGTCCATAAGTCCCGTGATCCCTGAGTGGAAGAAGGTCGAATCGCCGATTACCGCGACAACTTTTCCATCGGCCCCATCTCCTCCCTCGCCCTTTTCAGAGTCCGCCATCGTCAGGACCTTGTCCATCCCTATGGCGTGCCCGATGCTGGCCCCCATGCAGAGGCAGGTGTCGATCGACCTCAAAGGCGGGAGAAACGCCAGCGTGTAGCACCCGATATCCCCGGTCACGAAGACCTTCTTCTTGGATAACGTGTAAAATACCCCCCTGTGGGGACAGCCGGGGCACATATTCGGCGGCCTCGGCGGGAGCTTCGGCAGATCGATCTCGACCGGCTCCGCCGCAGATGAGTTATCAACCTTCAACAAACCGGACGATTCGACGATATCGAGGTTCAGCTCCCCCAGGACGGGGATGAACTCCTTTCCCTTCGCCTCGATACCCATTGCCCTTATCTGCTCCTGGTAAAATGGGTCGAGCTCCTCGACAACCACGACCTCGTCCAGGCCCTTGACGAACTCCCTGATTATCTCCTCCGGGAGGGGATAGGCCATCCCCAGCTTCAGGATGGGCGCTTCGGGAAACAGCTCCTTGGCGTATTGATACGATATGCCGGACGTTACGATCCCCGTCTTTCCCTTTCCAGGCTCTATTTTATTTTCCGCGAATGTATTTGCGAACTCCTTCAGATCGTTGAGACGCTTTTCAACGACCACGTGTCTCTTCCTGGCGTTGTTGGGAAGCATCACGAGCTTCTCCGGGTCCTTGACCGCCTCGATGCCCTTTGCGGCGTTTTCCCTTTTAGCTGTTGAGATTTCAACGGGGGACTTCGAGTGTGATATCCTCGTTGTGGTCCTTAAAAAGACGGGCGTGTCGAACCTCTCCGAGATATCGAAGGCGAGCCGTACGAAGTCCTTGGCCTCCTGGCTGTCGCTCGGATCGAGCATTGGGATCTTCGCGAACTTCGCGTAGTTCCTGTTGTCCTGCTCGTTCTGGGAGCTGTGGAGCTCCGGGTCGTCCGCCGTTACTATGACGAGACCTCCCCTGATGCCGGTATACGAAAGAGTAAAGAGGGGGTCGGCGGCTACGTTGACGCCCACGTGCTTCATGGCGACAAGGGCCCTCGCGCCGGCGTATGCGGCGCCCACTCCCACCTCCAGGGCGACCTTTTCGTTGGGAGACCACTCGGAGTAGACGCCCTCGTATCCCCTCATGTTTTCGAGGATCTCCGTCGACGGTGTTCCCGGATAGGCGGATGCGAAGATAACGCCGCTTTCGTAAGCGCCCCTGGCTATCGCCTCGTTGCCCGACATCAAGACCTTTTCCGCCTTTTCCGATATAACTGCCATACTATTGCCCGCCCTTTTCTTTTTTCACTCCTTCTCCCTCTTCGGCTTTTTCCGTCTCTTTTGAGTCTTTGCCCATCCTGGCCTTTACTATCTCAGCGTAGTGTGAATCGGGAAAGAGCTCGAGGAACTTCTCCGAATACTTATCCGCCTCGTCGTTCTTCCCCTCACCTCTGAGAGACCTTATGAGATTTATATAGCTCGCTTCGCTTTTGTCGTTCAAGACCTCGAGATATGCCTCGGTGGCGCTTTCGTAATCCTCCAGCTTTTCGTGGGTAAACCCTATCGACTCGATGACTATATTTCTCATCGACCCTTTGATCTTCCTCTTGGCCTTTTTGTAATCGGACAGGGCCTCCGTGTATCTCCCGAGGCTGTAAAGGACGTGTCCGCGATAAAGGAAGGCTATATTTCTATGGTTGGACAGGGGGTAATCTTTGATGATCGAGTTGAGTTCATCGAGGACTTCAAGAAGATTCTCCTCGTCTCCCCTTGCGAAGTTGTAGTCTTCGATGGCCTGGCTTATTTCTATTTCAGCTTTCTTTTGTTGTCGAAAATTGAAATATGAAAAAATTATTGCGCATACGCAGAGGGAAATCAGTGCGACTACGGCGATGTAAAATATACGTGAATTATCTTCTAAAAATTGTAGTGCCTTTTCCCAAAAAGTGATAAACTCATCCTGTTCTTTCGAACGTTTTTTCCTTGAGACCCTTCTTTTTGCTGACAACTATATATATCTCCCGTACATTGATGGATAAAAAGAATTTATACGGTATATTTATCTACCGTAAATTGATGAAAGCAATATTTTTATCTGACGTACATCGATGAACAAGAAGTGCTATACGTCTCTGCAGCTATT
Source organism: uncultured Thermodesulfobacteriota bacterium (assembly GCA_964542895.1). GTDB lineage: Bacteria > Desulfobacterota > Zymogenia > Zymogenales > Zymogenaceae > Zymogenus. The sequence goes on along the minus strand of CAZIWT010000086.1, from coordinate 7,028 downwards.
TGCTTTTCTCTATCCCTTCCATATGAACCTTTCCCTCGTAGAAGGCGCCATCTGTAACCGCAAGCTTACCGCACTCCATATCGGCAGAGATGTGAGCGCTTTCGGTAAGCTCTATCTTATTTTGAGCTATAAGACTACCCTCGATTTTTCCCTCGACGACAACGTCGATGGCCTTGACCGTCCCCTTGATTCTCCCATTCTCTCCCACATAAACCATAGCCTTGATGTCAACATCTCCGACGATCTCACCGTTTATAAGAATATCCTCGGTTCCTGTAACGTTTCCCGTTATTTCCGTGCTGTCTCCGATTCTGCATTCAAAATCTTGAGAATCTGAACCTTTTCTGTCCATGTTCTACCCCGAAATTCTATAAAAAAATAAAGTATTTATATAACAAATTCCATTTTCTTTGTCAACAACAAAACAAGATGTTTTACACGATATTTTCCTTGGTGTAATAAACCTGTCAAAAAAGACAAACGGCCGACAATACTAACCACCGCCGACGCCTCGGTAGAGTATCTTCACCTCTTCACCAACCTTGGCTCCCGCAACCCTCTCCGCGCTCCCCCCCCTCTTTGCAATCTCCAAAAAGCCGGAGCTTCCGACCAACATAATAAGGTCTTTCCCTTCGCCATCCTCGTACGATCTGGACAACCCTTCCAGTTTCACCCTGTATCTATCACCTATTACCACATCGACGTACTCCGCCTCCACATTTGGGCGGATGCTCGTTGTCAGGTTTCCGAATCGGTCGACATGAATGATCTCCCCTAAAATCTCAAAGCCGGTGTCTTTCGACTCCGGAAACGGGATGAGAATCGGATCCATCACCCTGGGGCCGATGATCTCCCAATCGCCCGATTCTCCCATCAAGCTTAAGCGGGCGGCCGTCGGCGAAAATATGTCCCTGCCGTGAAACGTCGACGATATCTCATCGAGCATGAAGTCCTCGTTTTTTATCTCGTGGACTGTGTAGGGGGCGTTATCCGCCATCACCCAGGAGATGACGCCGTTGTCCGGGCCGATGAAGATATAATCGGCCGTCTTGACAAAGATGGGTCGCCTCGTCGTTCCCACCCCAGGGTCTACGACGACGACGTGAATCGTCCCACAGGGAAAGTAACAATACCCGGTGAGGATGCTGAACGCCCCTCCCCTCACGTCGTGGGGGGCTACCTCGTGATTGAGGTCGACGATCACCGCATCACGGTTGATGTTAAGGATAACTCCCTTCATAATCCCCACGAAGGTGTCACCGTGTCCAAAATCGGTGGTAAGCGTAATAACGGAAGGTGTCATGGCCTGATATTAAAAAGGTGATGTCCCGTCTCGTATCTGTGTATTCTATTTATCAACCATCTCTGATCATACCTTTACGATCTACTTTTTTCCTCGGGAGGAGATCGGCCGCGTAACCTAGCGCGACAAGGGCCACGGCGCGGTAGTTCTTCGGGGTACTTAGAAGCTCGACAGTCTTTTTTTCCTCGAATTCAAAATCAATTGTGGCCGATATCCCAAGCTCCGCCGCCATTAGCACGATATGGGATAGGGCGATCGGCACGTCTATCATGAAAAAGGGCTGCTCCCTCCCCCTCTTTGCCACGGTCCAGGGCTCCGCAAATGCGGCCACAATTACCGGGGCCGAACCAAAAGCCTCCTTCTTTGTCAATCCCGAAAGCTCCTTCAAAACCCGGCTTTCTCTTACCACGAAAAAGCGCCACACCTGGGAGTTGTTAGCGGAAGGGGCGAGCCTTGCGGCCTCCATGATCTTCATCAACAGGCCGTCCTCTATCCCCTTGTCTGTAAATGACGAGGGCTCGCGGATACTTTTTACCAGATCGCCTACTATCATACTGTAATTATATGCCTCAAATCATAGTCACGATCTTTTCCATGGGCTTTCTTCTCTTTGAGACGAGGTTTCTCGCCATGTAGTCCCAGGAGGTTGCCCTTATCCTTTTGGGGGGATAACCCAGGGGGGTTACCGCCACGATCCTTGCATCATCGGAAATTGAGAGCGCCCCCTTTATCCCCTCCTCACCGAATCCCCCGATCCAGCACGTCCCAATCCCTACCTCCGCCGCCGCCAGCACCAGAAACTCCATCAAAATCGAGCACTCGGAGAGATAGAGATACTTGTCGTCCAATATTCCAGCCTTTTGAGGATAACCGCAGGCAACTACAAATCCAAACGCCTTGGTGGTGAGGATCCACGGGTTCACCTTTCCCATTAATCCTGAGAAGATTGCCCTTTTGAGACGCTTTTTTAGATCCGGCCTAGTCACAAAAATAAAGAAGGGGCTGTTGAACCCAAAGGCCCAAGCCCCATCCAAAACGACTTTCTTCAAATAATCCATATTAATATTACCCGCCGGTATCTGCTCGTCGGTGTATTTTCGATAGCTCCTCCTGACCTTTATCACTTCCATAAGGTCGATGGGCGATTTCTTCTTCTCTCCCCTGTCGGTCATTCTGAACCTCTCCCGCTTACCAGGCCCGCCGCCTTTTCGTCCCCCTCCCGACCGTTCAGCCTCTCCTCCAAGACAAGGAGGTTCATCACGTCATCCCTGTTGTACTTCAACAGGAGATCGAGGGCAGATTCGTCCCCCTCCCTGATATACCTCTCCCACAGGATCGGGGCGTCCATGCCGGTCAATCCCTCGGTCTTCCTCCCTATGCCGAGCTTTTTCTCTACGACCTTGAGTCCACCGTAGAGCCCCTGCCGCCAGCAGTCGTACATCAGGTCGTGGGACTTGAAGTGTGACCTTAGGTCGAGCCCGAACCTCTTTTTGATTACCGGGATATCGAAGCGGCTGCCGTTGAACGTCACTATCACATTGGAAGTGTCGAGGGCCCTCATAATTGTGTATTCTTCGATCATGTTACCGACAAGGTGAACGAAATTATCGGGAGGAACAAATATGCCGACGACGGTAATCCGGCCGTAAAAGGAGGTCTCTATATCGAGATACGCCCTTTCATTGATTGAAGTCAAAAACAAAGCCTTTCGGCTAAAATTTGAAAAATTGTTTTTACCATTTTCATTTCTATCATTATAAAACAGCTTGGAAAATAAAACAAGGTCAAAGGCAAGAAACCTGTAATCAAAATGATGTCAAAAATAAAGGGCGATTTCTTGACAAAGAGGTCAAAAAATATATAATTAGATAAATTTTCTAATAGTAATATGGGGGGAAACTCAATGAAAGGAAAGCTGGTATTCGCAACTGCGGTCACGTTCGGTATTCTTCTCTCCTTCGTGCTTTTCATAATCGTCCTGGCGACCTATTTCACGGGGCTTATCGGCGGCCCGATAATGATATTCTTGACCGTCGTCTTCAGCTTTATCTCCTGGTTAATCAGCCCCTGGGTGATAGACCTGATCCACAAGTGGTTCTATAAGTTCAAGTTTATCGAGATCGAAGACCTGGAGAGGAGAAGCCCCCATACGGCGAAGTTCCTGAGGGAGGCGTGCGAGAGAAACGGGATAAAGATACCGATGCTGAGAATCGTGGACGACCTGAATCCCACGGCGTACTGCTACGGCTCTTATCCAAGCAATTCGAGGATCGTAGTATCGGAGGGGCTGTTCCACTACCTCACCCCAGAGGAGGTAACCGCCGTTTACGGACACGAGCTGGGACATATAAAAAACCTCGACTTCATCGTTATGACTGTTGCCAACACGCTCCTTATGATCCTTTATGAAGTATACGTGATATTTACGAGGTTCAGATCCAGGGGGAAAAATCCCCTGCCCCTCATAGGGCTTGTATCCCTTCTCTTCTGGTGGATAGGATCGTACGTCGTTCTGTACCTCTCCCGGACGCGCGAGTACCTGGCCGATCACTTCTCCGGCGTGGAGACGGGCGACCCGAACGCCCTGGCGACGGCACTGGTCAAAATAGCCTACGGGATCGCGACGCAGCCGGACACCGTGAACACGAAGCGCCTCCTCGCCAGCACCAGGTCGCTCGGGATATCCGATTACAAGAACGCCGACAGCGTGGGCACGGCGGTGAGCGTTGCTGCGGGGGTAAAAAACATCGAATCGAGAAAGATAAAGGAGTTCGATCCGAGGAGGGTGTCAAAGGTCTTCCTGTTTGACATCTACAACCCCTGGTCGAAGATAGTGCAGCTCGGCTCGACCCACCCCCTCACCGGAAAGAGGATAAAGGCGCTGATGGAGCTCTGTGTAGAAAGAAAAGTCGGCCCCCTCTTCAACTTCGATGAGATCACCCTCGAGGGCCACAAGCTGGACAGGGGAAGGCTCTACGGAAGGTTCTTCCTCGAGGTTATGATATATTTCGCCCCGATTATGGGACTGTTTTTCGGCCTTATAATAACCGCCCTCAAGCTGGAATATTTCAGCGTTATCTTGATATTCTTCGGCCTGGGTATGCTCCTGAAGGCGATCTACAGGTATCCACCGATATCCGAGCCGGAGGTGACCACGGTATTCGACCTCATGTGTAACCCATACGCAAGCCCCCTGAGAGGAAAGCCGGTAACCCTAAACGGTGTCGTGATAGGAAAGGCCAGGGCCGGAAGCATATTCAGCGAAGACCTCGCCATCCACGATGTATCCGGCGGGCTTATCGTCCTGAACTATGAGTCGATAGTTCCCCTCTTCGGAAACATCTTCTTCGGCTTCTCCACATCCAAGAAGATAATCAACAGGAATGTCGAGTCTGTCGGCTGGTTCAGGAGAAAGGTAAGCCAGATAGTCGACCTGAAATCTATTTTCACCGAAGATCGAAAATACAAGAGCTACACGAGATTCAAGGCTATCGCCCTGGCGCTTTTCGTAGTAGCAGCCGGATTTGTCGCCGGCAGTATTTTTACGATAGTCCACACGCTTTCGCTGGCTGGTTAAGAGATAAAGAACCTTTGAATTGGGATTTGTATTGAGTCGACGGCATCTTTATATTGTAAAGTCTTTCCGTTTGATTTATTAAAAGGGGGATCGTACCATGTCTGACCTGTTAATGAAAAACGCTCTGATTGTTGACGGCTCGGGAGCCGAGCCCTACTCCGGTCATATACTGATAAAAGGTGACAGGATCAAAGAGGTCGTCTCCTCTGAGTCTCCCGACTCGAAGGGACTCCTCAAGAAGGGGGCAAAAAAAACCATCGACCTGAAGGGGCTTACGGTATCCCCCGGATTTATCGACTGCCACAGTCACTTCGACTGGATCCTCCCCCTAAAGAACCACCCGGATTTTACATCCTGCATGATCGAGCAGGGTATAACGACCGCTGTGACCGGAAACTGCGGTTTTTCACCCGCCCCCGCAAATAAAAAGAGCAAGGGATTGTTAAACGAATACGCGGAGTTCGTAATCGAGGACCCCCTCGACTACAAGTGGGACGGGATATCCCAGTTCAACGATTACCTGAACAAGGGGAAAAAGCTCCTCTTCAACAACGCCCAGATTACCGGTCACGGAGCACTGCACCTAATGACCGTAGGGGACAAGACCAAAAAGCCGACTCCCGATGACGTTAAGGAGATGGTGAAAATCGCAAATAAGTCTTTCGACGAGGGCTCTTTCGGCCTCTCCTTCGGCCTTCAGTACCCGCCGGGGATATTTTCGTCCGACGAGGAGCTGACAGCCCTCGCTGGGGCCGCCGCAGATGCGGGCCGCATCCTGACTGTCCACATAAAGGCGCTGTCTAAATACTCGAGCGCATACCCGCTGATACCGGGTGGGAAGGCGCACAACCTCAAAGCGATAGATGACATCATCAAGATAGCGTCCAAGGTGGGCGTGAAACTCCAGATCTCCCACCTGATGTTCGCGGGGAAGAGGTCGTGGCCGACCTCCAAGAAGGCGGTGAAGATCATAAGGAAGGCGAGGGAGAAAGGGATCGACGTCATGTATGACATCTATTCCGTTTTCGGGGGCAACAGTTATGTAAACGTCCTTCTTCCCCCCTGGTTTCTCGAGGACTTTGACAACAACTCGAAGGACCCGAAGGCGATAAAGAAGCTGAGATTCGAGCTTACCATGATGAGAAAGCTTCTGGGAATTCAATTTTCAGATATCCAGATAATGGACGCCGCCTTCGAGGGTGGGGAGAAATACAACGGAATGGACATGATTGAGATAGCGGAAATGGAGGGGATCGATCCTGTGGACGCCTTTCTGATGCTCGTTAGGGAGAGCGACGGAAAGGCGCTTTCTATAGTGTACAGCTTTACCGGGGACGACGACACCGAGCAGTATATAGAGAATCTTATGGCCAACGATATGGTCATGTTTCAGACGGACACGATCTTAAAGTCCAAGGGCGTTCCGAATCCTGGCTCCTTCGGCGGCTTTGTCAGGCTCCTGGGGAGGTTCACGAGGGAAAAGGGCGTTATGACACTGACCGACTGCGTCCATAAGATGACCGGAAAGGCGGCCGAGAGGTTCGGCTTGAAAGAGAGGGGATTTGTAAGGCCTGGATACTTCGCTGACCTTGTTATCTTTGACCCGGAAAAGATCGCAGACACCACAACCCGAAAGAACTGCACGTCAAGACCTCTTGGGATCGAGAAGGTCTTCTCGAACGGGGTGCTGACCGTAGACAAGGGGAAATACAAGAAGGGCGTCACGCCCGGCCGTGCGATGAGCTGCTCCTGAGAGGGCTTGTCGAACTATCGGTTTTCGGTTTTTCGATTAACCGCTTCGCCTCTCCGCACGATTGTTGAAGAAAGGGCCCGCTTGATCAAGGCGGGCCTTATTAGTTCTATTATTCTTCCCTATTTATCTTTTAATTTAAGTTCTCCTCTCTTGAAAGCACTTGCTATTACAATTGTCAGTGCAGCACAAGAAACAACCAGCAACTCCTTAACGAATTGGGAAGCTCCAACAAGTGTTACATGACGGTCTCCCGCTTCATGTGCAGCATTGTAAATGTTTCCAGCTAATCCTCTTAAAGGTGATATTATGCTTTCTTTTTTAATACCTGGGACTAAAGACAATTCTTCTAAATTTGTTTTTTTGCTCAATTTAACAAGATAGTCAGGAAGTTGTCT
>CAZIWT010000085.1:0-15743 GCA_964542895.1 uncultured Thermodesulfobacteriota bacterium | reverse complement strand
CTCTCTTCGGAAGCGGTCCATCCACCAGACGGCGCGGTTCAGCTTGTACTCGTTTTTCGGCGGGACGAGGTAATCGCTGATGATACGCCTGACCTTGTACTCGAACTCCTCGATAGATACCGGGTTTCCATTTTGTGAGTTTCTCTTTTCTATCTCCGAGATGAAATCCTTCACCTGGTCGAGGTCAGGATCGAAATTCCCGTTTTTTTCGGCGAGCTCCGTGGCGGACTCGGCGGCTATCTCGCCGAAGACGAAGGCTCCGGAGAGGTGCCCCCTGGCCACCAGCGAGGTATCCCCCGCGGCGTAGAGGCCGGGGACACTGGTTTCGGCCCTCTCGTTTACCCTAACTCCGGTGAGGCCGTGCCCCCCGCAGAGAAAGCACTCGGTGGGCCAGAGCTCGATCTCCTTTTTGCGAAAATCGATCTCCCTCCCCTCGTAGAACCGCTCGCAGGCGGGCCTCTCGGTGGTGAACAGGATCTCCTCGATCTCCTTGATCCTGTCCTCCGGCAGGTGGCTCATCTCTATCCGAAGGGGGCCCCTGTTCATCAGGAGGTGCTCCCTGTACATGGAGCGGATCGAAGGGTGCTCTTTGTCCCGGGACTGGTTGAGCGCGTTAAACAGCCTCGCCCCCCTCGTCAGCGTGATGTAGAGGAGGGGCGCGTTGATGTCCTTTACGATGTAGTAGACGAGAGTATACTCGAATCCGGTCAGCTCGGCACCGGCCCGGTACGCCAGTATGTAGCCGTCGCCGGTGTTGCCCGGAAAATCGTAGACGCCGTAGAGGTGGCCGTTGTCCGGGAGGCCGAACCTCGCCGTGCCGCCGGAGCTTATGATCGTGGCCTTCGCCCTGCAGACGACGATCTCGCCGGTCCTGACGTTCATCCCTATCGCCCCGGAGACGCGGTCGCCCTCCTTCAGAAGGCGAACCGCCATAGTCCGGTTTACGACCTCGGCCCCCGACTCCTCGACCTTACGGGCGAGGATCGTCTTCAGTTCCGGCTCCATCATCGTCAGGCAGAATTTACCCTTCGGGTGCACCTGGAGGATCTCGTAGTTGCCGTTTTCGTCCTTCGGGAAGTAGACGTTCCATTCTTCGAGGCGCTTCAGGAGATCCCAGCTCCTCTCGGCAAGCTTATGATTCACCGGCTCGTCCATGATTCCCTCGCAGGCCATTCGGTTCGACTCGACGTAGAGGTCCGGGTCGGATACCCCGGGGACCGCAACGATATTTAAAGCGTCCATCCCGCGGGCGATGCAGCCGGAATATTTAATATCCCCCTTCTCGAAGACGACCACCTTTTGGCCCGGGTTTACGGCCTTCGCCCTCACCGCGGCCATGGCGCCGGCGCTCCCGCCGCCGATGATAAGTAGGTCCGCGTCCAGTATCGGGTAATCTCTGTTCATAAAGTCGGCTCCGCTCACTCTATTACAATCCTGAAATTCAGGCGCAACTCTGTCTTCTGATTTATAAATTTTGGCCTTACAATATATAGGGGAGAGGAATTGAAGTCAACAGATTTAACCCGTGGAAGGGGACGTTGAAAAGATTTTGGGAATGAGCGAGAATTTAAAAAACGCCGGATGTTCAACTTTAAGAAAATCCGGCGCTATATTAGTTTTTATCTTCATCTTGTCGACGTCATCTCACCGACGGCATGAGGTGCCATACAAAGCCTAAACAGTCGTTGTGACAACCGTCCGTCAAGGGCTGAGAAGGCTATCAAATTATCGATGTCCCATTACTTCTCCCCCGAGGAATGTCGGTGAAGCTTAAATCGCTATTTCTTGGGCTTGAGAAGGAGATCCCCCTGTTCGCCGGAGCTGATGGTCGTCCACACCGCCTCGATTTTATCAAGCTTTTCGGAGATCTTGCCGAGATGGGAGCCGTCGGTGACAAAGCCTTCCGATGGCTTTGGGGCGCTCTCCCACATCTCGAACCTCAGGGTCTTAGTATCGATGCTCCACTTCAGGCTGAACTCGACCAGGTGGCCCTTGTCGTAAACGCCGTCTCCCAGGGCGATGACGTTGCCTTTAGTGTCCACGCTCACATCGGTGATCGTGACCGTTACAGGCTGGACCGGCCGCGCCTTGTCGTGCCACGTGAAGGTCCCTTCCCATTTTTTAGGAAGGTTCTTCAACAAATGATCGGGATCCATCGCGGCGGCATGATTGGAGAGGAGAAACATGCCTAAAAATAAAAACAAAACAAATGAAATCCTCAAATGCTTCATTTGGAAACCTCCTTTATAAAAAAACTCTTTATATGGATTTAGCATAGAGTCTAAACGCTCCAGGGTAAAAACACAAGGAAATAAAAAAAGATAAGGTTTTACATGTCAGCCCGAGGCATCAGATTGAATTGGGATGGGCCGGGTAAGATCACAAAGGGGCTTAAAAACAGAACTTAAATGTACCTTATAATGTTACTAGTACTTTTGCACTGACTGCAAAATGTCTTTGCGGTCAATAAAAAATCCTTGCAATTTCCCGAATAATATTTAAAATATCCTAAATTTTATCAAAAAAGAGCTTTAATCTTCTGAAATAACATGATATTTTCTGAGGTTTGTTATGGAAAGGACGCAAGGTTCACGTTATTTTGGCATATAATTTGCGAAATATTGTATGTGAAATAATAGTAATTTGGAATGTTGAATTACTAAAGATTTGTTTAGAGAAGTAAATAATAATAAATAGTAGGCTTTATAACAGGAGTATAAAATGAAGGAAATTAAAACTCATCTTAAGTATCTAATAGATTTGGTCGGTTTAAATGAAGACGACTATTCAATCCTTAAAAAGCATTCCGATAAGACCGGGATGTGGGCCGATGAATTCGCGAAAAAATTCATTGCCGCTATTTCTACGTATGAGCCCACAGGGGAGATATTCTACAGGGAGGGGGTGCGTCTGCCGGATATAGGCGTTGATGTCGTAAAGAAGTGGTATATCGATGTGACGAGCGGAAATGTAGACAGGGATTTCTGGAGGCGCCAGTATTTGATTGGCCTCGTGCACCTCAAGCATGGGGTCGAAAACTCCTTTAGATTGGGGATGATGAGCGTGGTTCAACAGCTCTTCCTCCTGGAATGTCTGAAGGAGCTCGATAAAAACGAGGCGGTAAAGCTTTATCTCTCCTTCAAGAAGGTGACCGACGTCATCTCCGGCATCACGGCCGAGGGCTATTTTCCCAATCTCGTGGTTGCGATTCAGCGGACAACAGGAATAAAGAAGCAGGTAATGGACAAGATGGTTAATCTGGAGATCGATACCCTGATCTCCGAGGCGAGAAGTCTCTCTTAAGGTTATTTTATTCTCTAAAGCAAGTCTATTTGCAGGTTGGGTGTAAAAATCGATCGCCTCATTAATAGTCTGTCTCTTCGGGAACGTTTTATCCGGGATTTTTTATACACTTTAGCTGTTTCATACCGCTAAAAAAACTTTTTAAATCGGCATCACAGCTCTATTCCCACCCCGGAGTTGCAGCAATCAATATAAAAATATTAAGCGATAAGAGAAGTGACGATAATGATAGTGATGTTGGCACGCGCTACCCACACCCTAAAACAGAAGACCGATTACACCATGAAGATCAGTATCGATGAAAAATAAGCGACCAATCCGCAGTTTGGGGCCCGGCCTGCGGCTGTAGTCTACGCCACCTTTCCCCCCTTTTCCTTCTTGTCCAGTATCTCCCTGATCTCCCTGTATTTTTCCTTGCTGATCGGATAAAAGAGGCTGACTATTATCGACGACAGCAGCAACAGCGCGGGAATAGGCCCGATCAGAAGCTTAATCGCGAGGATCGCCTTTTTGGTCTGCAGCATGTTCGCCACGTAGCCGAAAGAGTCGAGGAATATCCCGATAATAAAGACGGCGATAGCGGAGGCGAGCTTCTGAAGGAACAGGGTGAATCCCGTGAACATCCCCTCCCGGCGGGCCCCGGTCTTAAGCTCGTCAAAGTCGACACAGTCGATGATCATAGCCCAAGGGATTAGGTGTGCCGTCGATACACCTATTCCGGCGAGGAAGCTCAAGATCACAAGGGCCAGAAAGGGCGTCCCCGGGGGAAGGAGAAAGAGGAGGAACATGACCACGGCCCAGAAGGCCATCCCTAAGATATAGGTCATCCTCTTCCCGATCTTCTTGGAGACGAAGACCCAGAAGGGGAGAAAAATCATGGCCGTGATGAACATCGTTCCGAACAGAATCTGAAGCACCGATTCCGTATATCCGATACAGTATATAACGTAGTATATAAAGACAGCGCCGATGATGTCGACCGTCATCCAGCTCAAAAGAAAGATCGTCATGGCGACGCGAAACGGCTTGTTTTTCAGTGTCTCTTTTACGGAGGTGATAAAGGGGAGCGACTTCTGATCCTGAAACTCCGGCCTCTCTTTTGTGCCGAAAAACGTTATAAGGACGGGAAATACCGCGAAGATTCCGACGAATATACCCATCATCCCGAATCCCACCTCCTTGTTGGGGTAGAGATCCAGTATCATAAAGGGGACCACCGCCGCCAAGAGCCCGAAGACTATGGAGAAGAACATCCTGGCGCTGATTAGGGATGTGCGGTCGTCGTAATCGAGGGTAAGCTCCGGCGCCAGTGAGGCGTACGGGATTCCGGTTATCGTAAAGAACGTCCAGAAGATGAGGTTTAAAAGGGCGTACGTAATGAAGAGGAGGATCTGGTTGTCGGCCGGGACTATCGGGTACGTCTGCCAGATGAGGACGAAAAAGAAGGCGCAGGGAAGTATCCCGAAGAGCATGTAGGGGCGCCTTCGGCCCCAGCGGCTCTTCGTCCTGTCGGAGAAATAACCGACCATCGGGTCGGTCACAGCATCCCATCCCTTGAGGATGAGGAAGACCGCTCCCGCCAGGGACGGCTTGAGCCCCACGACGTCGGTGAGAAAAAACATGTATAGAAACGCGACGACGGTAAACAGCGTGCTGAAGGTGGAGTCGCCGACGCCGAAAAGGAGCTTCCTGTAAAAGGGCATCTTTTCGTATTTTTTTTCTTCGGCCTTTGTCTTCATATTACTATTTCAATTTGGTTGGTTGATTGTGCAATAGTACTTAATTTGAATTTGTTTGTAAAGGTTTAACTTTCCTTATCCTCGTTTTTCTGGTATAATCCCGGACATGGGTGGAAAGGTGCATAAAAAGGGGAAAAAGGGGCTTGAGCTGCTCATCGACAGGTCAAGACGGGGCGGGAGTATAGATGGAAGCGACTTGGTGGAGCTCTCCATAGACGACAGGCTCTGGCTGGTTCAGCGGATACCGTTGAGGAAAAAGGCGGACCTGATAATCTCCTCTCCGGATCCGATGGCGCTCTTGAAGAAGCTCTCCCCCCAGGAGGTGTATCTGATTGTCAGGGAGTCCTGGGGGGACGATGCCTCCGTTATCCTCGAAATGACGCCCCCGGAGAAGATCGTTCAGCTTATGGACATCGACATCTGGAGGAGGGATCGAGTCGACTACAAGAGGTTTATGGAGTGGCTGGAGCTGGTTGCCGTCGGCGGGGAGAGGGCCCTGGTGAAAAGCCTCTTCTGTCTCGATCCGCCCCTTCTGGTCCTCTTCTTTAAAGGGATCATCGAAGTCACTTCCAGAAATCTCGACCAGGACCCCCTGGAGATGTCGGACGGCGGTTTTTACAGCTTCGATTCGATATACTATTTCAGGCCCGTAAACCCCGATCTCAACTTCGATATAATCATAAGCGTCCTGTCGACCTTCTTCGAGATAGAGCCGGAGTTCTACAAGATAATCATGGAGGGGATAATGGGGGAGCTGCCGTCGCCGACGGAGGAGGAGGCGTACCAGCTTCGCTCATCGAGGATGGCCGCTTCCGGATTCCCTGAGTTTTACGAGGCGAGGGAGATACTCCTCTACAAGGATACGGAGGCCCTGAAAAGCGAGATAAAAAACGGAACAGGCAAGGTCATATATAACGAAGAGGTGTCAAGGGACGAGCTCCCGCCCAACTACTGGCTTATGACCACGGACGGGGAGGGGGGGATATTGGAGGAACTGTTGGCCGAAATGGGCGGCCCCAGGGACGATGGGGTTATCCTTTGGGAATTGTCGTATCTCGTCCACAAGCTTGTAGCGGCGGAGGGAAGCGACCTTGCGGACACCCAGCAGATCGTGTCTTCGGTGGAGATGGCCAAGGACTATCTGAACCTCGGGCTGGAGATATTAACCGACGGGAATCGGGACGAGGGTAGGAGGGTGCTTAAGGCTGTCTACCTCCAGTCGGTTTTTAGCCTGGGATACAGCAGGGCCCTGGAAGTCAAGAAAAGCTTGGAGAGGATTCTCAAGAGACTTCGGGGATTGATCGATCCGGCCTTCTGGGGTGGCGAGGCGAACGATCTCATAGACAGTCTTTCGGGCGTGCGCCCCTTCTTCTACGAGGGAATCGCGAAGGGACTTGACCAGTACAGGAACTTCAGGTCGATAAGAGACGTTGATTTGGTGGAGAGATTCCTGACCGAATTGGAATTAAAAGTAGAGATGGTATCGAGCTTCGTTAATATACCGGTGGAGATAGAATCTTACCTTGCGAAAAACGCCCCGGTCAACAACTGGGGGATAGACACGATATTTACGACCGCCTTCGTCAGGAGGTGCCTGAACGGCACTTGGGAGGTAATCCCCCTTTCCCAAAAAGATATTGAGAGATTTTACAAGGCTTTGAAGGCCAAAGAGAGAAAGATCGAGGAGGCGAAGGAGGAGACGGATGAGATAATAGGGGAGTTGTTGAAAAAGGGGGCGGGGGAGGGTCGCGCGGACCTCTTGAAAGGCTTCGTATCCGAAGCTTACAAAGGTCTCGAGGACGAGCTTTCGGCGATCAAAGACAAGAAGGAGATTGATCCGAGATTTATCGGATCTGTAATCACAGCCGGGCCGTGGTCGGAGAGTGAGATTGTTTGATCCGATAAGGGGATAGTCACGGATCAACGGCACGTTGACTTGGGATTATATGTGCCGTTCAACTGCAGGGGGCCGCCGGATATATAAACAATCCCATGTAATCTAACGCTGAACTCTTCGATCAACTTCTAATCAATCAATATAACTTCAAGCTTGATGGATATTCGATGAGCGACTGAACGGCGGGGACCGCCGAATTTGTGGTCTGTAACCGGAACCAATGATGCAGACCGACTCCCTCTGATTTGCGGCAGTCCCTTTTGCCTCCCCTCCGATCGATGCCTCGAAAAACTCGACGCACGCTCAATACAACCAACCGGGAATTGTCGAAGCGCTCGATGAAATACAGCGAAGTCTTTTATTGTGTTCTGGTCTTCGTCTTGATTATCTTCACGTTCGCCCAGGGGACTTCCACAAGGCCGTAGTCCTCGGTCAGAAACATGACCGTCCCGGTGGGTTTCTCGAAGGGGCCGATACCCTCCGTCCTGCTCTTGTACCACTTGACGTTGTTGAAGACGGTTCCGTCGTTAAGGTAAACGGAATAGCCTCCCCTGGTTATTGTGCCGACGCCGCTACAGCCGATAAGGGCCGCGATCATGACGATGACGATAACCGCTGAAAATAGCTTTTTCATGGCCTAATCCTCATAGTTCCTTCGTTTAACATAGCTTAAAACTTTTTACTCTGAAAATATGTGATATGTATCACACCGGAAAATAAAAGGAGATTGATTTATCGGTTTTGCTTTTTTAAAAAAATGTGTTATAATATTTTACACATATTATATCACATTTGTGAAATATGTTTCAATACCGTTTCTATATCCCATTTACCTGTTTGAAGATCGAGTTGTAGGAAGATTATGCCGATTTTTGAATATATCTGCAACGGCTGCGGCGAACAGTTCGAGGAGCTGGTCCTTAAAGGCTACAGCGATGTAGTCTGCAAGAAATGCGCTTCGGGAGATGTTAGGAAGAAGATGTCCGGGTTTGCGGTGAAAGGGGGTGAAAAATCGGAGGTGTCGTCAGGGGGCAGCGCGTGCAGCGGCTGCGTCTCGAAAAACTGCAGCAGCTGTGGATAGGTCGTAAGAAAGTCTTTATCAATCGTCTCCGGAAAGCAGGTTTTAACGGTAGAAGATTGTACGATGAATCATCAAGGGCGATTTTCGGTTTAGTCAATATTTAGAGGTTTTGCATTATCCGCCTCATTTATACAGCAGACTTCCCTAAAACTCATTTCTTTAAGACTTAGCAAATTTCCAACCTGGTCTTCTGTTTATCTCTAACCGCACGTTTCAATTTTCAACATATACACAACTTAACATATTTAATTGGGCTTAATTAGGCTTTGATCAGGTCTGTTGAACGCCCCGCCGTATGTATCCACCTCTAAAAGTTCAGAGAGCCGGCGAATCACAGATATATTTGTTGCTCGTAAACGGAAACGGGGTTATAAATTCATTGACTGGGGGATAGTATAAGAGTATACTGTTGTTTCAATTTTGAAAAAAATATTTGGAGGTTTTCGATGGAAAAAGTGTTTCCTTTAATAATTCTTATCGGCTTTGGAGTTGCCATCCTCTTTTCGATGATAAAGATTCTCAACGAATACGAGAGGGGGGTGATCTTCAGGCTGGGGCGTATAATCGACACGAAGGGTCCGGGGCTCATCATATTGATACCGCTCATCGACAAGATGATAAAGGTGTCGTTAAGAACCGTGGCCATGGACGTTCCGTCCCAGGACGTAATTACGAGGGATAACGTCTCGGTCAAGGTAAACGCCGTTATCTATTTCAGGGTGATGGACCCGAACAGGGCGATAATCGAGGTGGAGAACTACATGTACGCCACGTCCCAGCTTGCCCAGACCACGCTGAGGAGCGTTTTGGGTGAGGCGGAGCTGGACGAGATGCTCTCCCAGCGGGAGAGGATAAACAGGCAGCTCCAGGACATCCTCGATAAGCAGACCGACCCCTGGGGGGTCAAGGTTTCCCACGTGGAGGTAAAGCACATCGACCTACCGCAGGATATGCAGAGGGCGATCGCCAGGCAGGCGGAGGCGGAGCGTATCAGGAGGGCCAAGGTCATCAACGCCGAGGGCGAGCTCCAGGCGTCAACGAAGCTGGCGGAGGCGGCACAAGTCATGGGCAAACACCCGATATCGGTGCAGTTGAGATTTCTCCAGACGCTCTCCGAGGTCGCCACGGAGCACAACTCGACCACGATCTTCCCGGTACCGATAGACCTCTTCGAGCCGTTTATGAAGGGATACAAAAAAGGATAGGGGATTAGATGGAGGACGGTGGACTGAAGGCGGCGGCGGACCTCATGGTCCTGGCGGCGAGGACCGCCCCTAAATCCCGCGGGGAGGACTTCGTCCTGATAAAGAGGCTCACCGACGGCGAGATAAAGAAGCTCGCCGGTGGGATGGAGAAGTTCGGCGAGAGAACGGGCAAGAAGAACTTCGACAGGGACGCCAGAAACGTGAGGAACTCCCCCGTGATCTTGTTGATCGGGATCAAGGACGCAAAGCCGTTGGGCTTAAACTGCGGGGCGTGCGGCTACGATTCCTGCAGCGAGTTGATGAAGAAGAGAAGCGGGCCGGAGTTCAGCGGGCCCCACTGCGCCTTCAGGCTCCTCGATCTCGGGATCGCCCTGGGATCGGCCGTTAAGACCGCATCGATCTTGAACGTCGACAACAGGATAATGTACAGAATCGGGACCGTGGCGAGAGACATCGGGCTCGTGGACTGGGACTACATCATGGGGATACCGATGTCCGCCACTGGAAAGAACATCTATTTTGACAGATAAAGAGAAGGAAGACATGGAAGCCGTCGGGGGCCCGGTTCGGGAAGACGGCCTTCGAATGAGGTCTTATTTCAGCGACGATTTCAGACGGAGGCCGATATACCCCCGGATCAGGGTGCAAAACCAGAAGAGGGGAGGGGGGTACAGGCTTAACATCATCCTCTTTGTGCTGACGGTCATAACGACGCTGTTTGCCGGGGCCTCCTTCTACGTCGGGCTTACGGATATCCTGAAGGACCCTGCAAATCTTTTGTTGGGTGTTCCCTTCTCGGTCTCGATTTTATCGATTCTTCTGGCCCACGAGATGGGGCACTACATCACGTCGAGGCGAAACCGGGTCGATGTTTCGCTCCCCTATTTCATCCCCGCACCGACCCTCTTCGGGACGCTCGGGGCCGTCATCAAGATGAGGTCCCCCATCGCGAGAAAGAACATGCTCTTTGACATCGGGGCCGCGGGACCCATCGCCGGCATGGTGATTGCGGTTCCCGTGGTTTTTCTGGGGCTGGCGAAGTCGAAATTCGTTGACATGACGGGGGTCGGGGGAGACGGGATCGGCTTGATTTTCGGGGACTCGATCCTCTTTTCGCTGATCTCAAAGATAGTCCTCGGTCAGACACCGGAGGGACAGGATATCCTGCTCCACCCGATAGGTTTTGCGGGGTGGGTCGGTCTCCTCGTCACGGCGCTCAATCTCATGCCGATAGGCCAGCTGGACGGCGGCCACATCGCCTACGCGGTCTTCGGAAAGCGCCAGAGGTACGTGGCGCGGGCCTTTCTGCTGGTCCTGATATTCATGGGGGTTGTATTCTATCCGGGCTGGTTGATATGGGCGATCCTCCTTGTCCTGATAGGGATCGACCACCCACCGGTAATGGACGGCGATATCCCCCTGGACAGAAAGAGAGTGATCGTGGGGATTTTTACGTTTCTGATATTTATCTTGACCTTTATCCCGAATCCGGTGAGGATGGAGATGTGATACTTCGAAATCGGTCCGTCAATCAGGCGATTCGTGCCGTCGCCTGACGATTGAGGAGTATAGATTGAGACTCCTTTTTGGGGGATTCTGAGTCGAGCGGGATATCTTGCTCCTTGTACGTATTGCAATGCTGTAATTGGGCATTGTAGCCTCATGTGACGAAATCTTGGACGACTGTTTTCACAAGATCAGAAAAATTTGGAGGTAATATTAACATGTCTCAATATATTCATGACACCGGGAGCTTTGAGGGAGTAGGGGGGCTCAAAATCTACTTTCAATTTTTCAAGCCGAAGAAATATAAGGGCGTCATAATCTATATTCACGACAGGGGGGAGCACAGCGGTCGATATATCCGCGTAATCGAGCATTTTATAGACAAGGGATTCGCAATTTACGGCCTTGATCACAGGGGCCACGGAAAATCCGAGGGGAAGAGGGGACATATTGACAGCATGAGCGACTACGTAAATGACCTGTGGACGTTCATCAATATCGTTAGAAAGCGGGAGAGCGACAAGAAGCACTTCCTGCTGGGTCACAGCATGGGGGGGCTGATCGCCATTGATTTTGTGGAGGAGCATCCCGGCTTGGTGGACGGCGTGATCGTCTCATCGCTCCCACTAAAGACAAGGGCCGAGGTCTCGAGGCTGAGGGAATTTGTCGGCAAACAGCTGTCGGCGTGTTGGCCGAAATATTCCCTGTCCAACGAGTTCGACCCCGTCTACCTCTCCCACGATAAAGACGTGATAAAAAAATATATGGAGGACAAGCTCGTTCACAACAAGGTGACGGCCCGGTTTTTTGCTGAGATGACGGCGGCCATGAAGTCGGCGATGGAAAAGGCGGAGAAGATAAAGACGCCTTTTCTGATTCTTAACGCCGGCGAGGACGAGATAGTCGATCCCGCGGGAAGCGCGGAGTTTTTCGAGAAGCTGGGGTCTAACGACAAAAAGCTGATCGTCTACGACGGATTTTACCACGAGCTTTTGAACGAGGTGGACAGGCAAATCGTGTACAGGGACATCGAGAAGTGGCTCAAGCCGAGGCTGTCTTGACGTTTCTCCCCTCATCCGATGGTGCCGATCGACCGAACGGATTATAGTGAAAAATTACTATAAATATGGATTTGATTATCAGGAGGTCTTATGAAATCGGATAGTTTTAAGTTCAAGGCAAAGGACGGAACGGAGCTCTTCGTATACAGGTGGGTTCCGAAAAAGGGGAAAGTGAAGGCGGCCGTCCAGATAGCCCACGGCATGGCGGAGCAGGCCTCGAGGTACGAGCGCTTTGCAAAGGCCCTCGTGGTGGAGGGGTACGCCGTCTACGCAAAGGATCATCGGGGCCACGGAAAGACGGCGGGCGACCTCGAAAACGTCGGGTTTTTCGCGAAAGAGGATGGCTGGGTAAAGGTCGTCGACGACATGCACGATCTGACCAAGATCATCAAGAAGGAGAACCCGAAGCTACCCGTCATCCTCTTCGGGCACAGCATGGGATCGATGCTCGCAAGGCACTATATCTTTCTCTACGGAAAGGATATCGACGGCGTTATCATATCCGGCACGAGCGGAGACCCTGGGCTCCTCGGCAAGATTGGTGTCCTCGTGGCGAAATGGGAGAAGAAGAGAAAGGGGGAGAAGTTCAGGAGCGAGCTCCTCACAAAGCTCTCGTTCGGCGAGTTCAACAAGCCCTTCAAGCCGAACAGGACCGATTTCGACTGGTTGAGCAGGGACGATGCCGAGGTCGACAAATACGTGAAAGACCCCTACTGCGGGGGGGTCTTCACGACCTCATTTTTCTGCGACCTCCTTATCGGCGTGAACGCCATCCACGACATGAAGAACGTCGCCAAGACGCCCAAGGACCTCCCGATGTTTATCTTCTCGGGGGAGAAAGACCCGGTCGGGAAGGGAGGCAAGGGGGTAAGGGCGGTCCACAGGATGTACGAGAAGCTCGGCGTGAAAGACCTTACCCTCAAGCTCTACCCGGACGCGAGACACGAGATGCTAAACGAGACCAACAGGAAAGAGGTGTTCGCCGACGTCATAAAGTGGCTCAACGACCACGTCTAGTCTGTTTGTCGTTGGTTGGTCGTAGTGATAGAATGTGGAGCGTCGATCAAATTAGGTAGTTGGCAAATTTTTAAGTTGCTGCGCTGAATCTTCGACCGGATTTGAGGGGGGGATGGGAGAATATAAGTTTTTAGCGCTTTCGCCTAAAATTTTCGATGGGGGCTTTTCAAACGTGCCGGCATTGGGCCTCATGTGGATGCGCGGATCGATAAGGGGACTTCTTGAAGCCACCAGTTTTCGGAAATGGGAAGGGGCTTTTGAGGCGGGATGTTTGTTGGAGTAGGAGGGTGTAGGGCGTCCCCCCCTTGAAGAAAATGGCAGGCCCCTCCTCAGCGGAAGTGGCAGGCGCAGAGCCTTCCCCCCCCCTTGTCCTCGAGGGGGGGCTCTTCATTTTTGCACAGATCCTTTACCTCCGGGCAGCGGGTGTGAAAGCGGCACCCGTGAGGCGGAAAGACCGGGCTCGGTATATCCCCGGATAGAATTATCCGCTTCCTCTTTTTGCCTTTAGCGTCCACCTCCACCGTGGGAACGGCCGAAAACAGGGCCGCGGTGTATGGGTGGAGGGGCTCGTCGTACATGGCGTCCTTTTCGGACAGTTCCACTATCTTGCCGAGATACATGACGCAAACCCTGTCGCTGATATATTTGACCACCGAGAGGTCGTGGGAGATAAAGAGATACGTGAGGTTGAAGTTCTCCTTCAGGTCACCCATCAGGTTCAATATCTGGGATTGAATTGAGACGTCAAGCGACGAGACCGGCTCGTCGGTTACGATAAGCTCTGGCCCCAGGGCCAGCGCCCTCGCTATCCCTATCCTCTGGCGCTGGCCGCCGGAGAACTCGTGGGGATAACGCCCCAGGTGCTCCTCCGAGAGCCCCACGAGCTCGAGGTATTCGGCAACCTTTTCGTTTACATCCGCCCTCCTGGCCAGACCGTGAATCAGCATTCCCTCCCCGATGATGGAGGCCACGCTCTTTCTTGGATTTAAGGATGAGTAGGGGTCCTGGAAGATGATCTGGAGCTTGAGCCTCATCTCCTTCAGCTCCCCGGCCGAGAGCTCGGCCATGTCCCTCCCATCGTAGAGGACGCTCCCGGAGGTGGGCTTCTCCAGCCTCAAGAGCACCCTCCCCAGGGTGCTCTTTCCGCAGCCGCTCTCCCCCACGAGCCCCAGCGTCTCCCCCCTGAAGATCGAGAACGTCACACCGTCCACCGCCCTGACGAAGAGGTCCTTTCTCTTCAAGAACCCCTGGGTGACCGGGTAGTACTTCTTTATCGATTTAAGCTGAATCAGTTTTTCCGGCTTTTCCATCTTATCCATATTTCAGTATAACACCTCAACGGTGAAGCCAGCATCTGACTCTCGGAGAGGGATACTCCCCCTTCATTTCCGGCTCCTTCTTCAGGCATATATCCATGACGTCCCGGCATCGGGGGCTGAACCTGCACCCCTTGGGGAGGTCAGACAGCTTCGGGACGCTCCCAGGAATGGTGAAGAGCTTTTTCTTCCCCACGTTTCTGGACGGGAGGGATTTCAACAGCGCCCTCGTGTACGGATGAAGGGGATTCTTGAACAGGTCCCCGACGCTCGACTCCTCTACGATAACCCCCGCGTACATCACCGATATCCGATCGGCGACCTCGTGGACGACGCCCAGATCGTGGGTTATCAGGATCACCGACATCTCCCTCTCCTGTTTTATCTTGTTGATGAGATCGAGGATGGAGGCCTGGATCGTCACGTCGAGGGCGGTGGTCGGCTCGTCCGCAATCATGAGATCGGGAGAAAGCGCCAGCGCCATGGCTATCATCACCCTCTGGCGCATCCCACCGGAGAGCTGATGGGGATAGTCTCCGTAACGGCGCTCCGGCGAGGGGATCTCCACCTGTCTCAACATCTCGATGCTCCTCTCCTCGATCTCGCCCCTCGACATATCCCGGTGGAATCGAAACACCTCCGCTATCTGCTCGCCTATCGTGTAGACCGGATTCAGGGAGGTCATCGGCTCCTGAAAGATCATCGATATCTCGTCCCCCCTGATCTTTCGCATCTCCCTATCTTCGATGTTGGGGAGATCTATCCCCTTGAAGCGAATCGAGCCGGACACGATCTTCCCCGGCGGGGGAACAAGGCGCATAATCGATAACGCCGTCATGCTCTTTCCGGAGCCGCTTTCGCCCACAAGCCCCAGCGTCTCCCCCTTGCCGACGTATAAATCCACGCCGTCTACGGCCCTAATCGTGCCCTGTTCCGTAAAGAAATGGGTCTTCAAGTCGTCAACTTTTAAGATCTCGCTCATAAATTTCTTCCAGATTGAGACCCCTTTATAGCAAAAAAAAAACGACGTAACAATGTTTTTTTCTTGACAAAGAACAGCAAAAAAGTAGAATTGGAGTGGCTGGTAACACAAAATATACAATCGTGTTACTGGATTTGGTTGAAAGTAACATCATCTCATATTAATATGACTGAAGTGAAATACCATGAGCGATCTAGTAAGATTCGGCGTTTCCCTCGAAAAAGACCTCCTTGTCGATTTTGACAAGCACCTGAACGAGAAGGGGTATCAGAACCGCTCGGAGGCGATACGGGACCTGATAAGGGAAAAGCTTGTTGAGAGAGAATGGGAGACTTCCGGTGATGACGATAGTGAGGGAAGAATGGCCGTCCTAACAATAGTTTACGATCACCACCAGGCGGACCTGACAAAGAACCTCACCGATATCCAGCACAATAGTCACGGCGTTGTCTACTCGACGCTTCATATACATCTCGATCACGATAACTGCCTCGAGATATTGGTTCTCAAGGGTTCTGTGGAGAACATAAAGACGCTGGGGGATAAAATCGTCAGCACCAGGGGAGTGAGGCACGGGAAGATGATTTTCACCACAACCGGGAAGGGGCTCAAATAGAAGCCGGGGGATCGGTAATT
>CAZIWT010000084.1:0-15771 GCA_964542895.1 uncultured Thermodesulfobacteriota bacterium | reverse complement strand
ACTGTTAAAAATGACCTCATATTTATCCTCGCCCCCGCCCATGACTCCCTTTTCCGCTGCGTCATCTTCAGCCTTCGTTGTCTCATATTTTTGTGTCTTCAGACGAAGCTCCTTCAGCTCGTCAATTAGCTCGGATTTTGTCCTTTTTTCATCTTTCATTTTACATGCTCTAATGATCTGTTCTCACTCAAATAGTCGTTATCAAATAGTAATCAGGTATTACTCGTCAATTGTAAGACCTACCAAACACAATTCAAAAAAATCCATCGACAGATTATGCAGTTTGTTAAGAAAAGTCGGTGTTAAACACAGATATTGCAAAATCACCCTCCATACTTTCCGGAGTCCAATCCTTTTCCCGACAAGATCTCTTCCACCAAGTACTTGATATTTTCACTGTTCATCGAATCCTTCGGGATAAAGAGATCGCCGCCACATTCCAAGGCCGCCTCCCTGTATTCCGGCAAATTATGATTTGTTATGATTATAATACTTGTTTTAGGATGCTCCTTTTTAATTACCTTGGTCAGGTCGAGACCGTTTCCGTCGGGGAGCTTTATATCCATAAAGATAAGATCTGGAATTTCGGCATCTACACTCAGAAGAGCCCCTTTCCCATCTTCCGCCTCCATCACAACCATAAACGGAAAGAGCCCCAACAGCAACTCCCTTATCGACTTCCTCTGGGCGGTATGATCTTCCACTATCAGTGCCTTGAACTTTTCGTCACTTTCCACGGCTCACTCCCGAAGTTAGTAAGATATTCAAAAACCTATACAGAAAAAGACGACCATTTAAGACAAAAAGACCCACTGCCTCTTTAAATCTGTAAAAAGGCCCAATAAACTGCGTTCGTCGTGTATCTATCTAAAATATTGCCTGTCTGTCTACTGTACTTTTTAACTTTACTATTTAATTCCGATATGTTAAATAGGGTAAGGACTCTATTTTAACAGGGGAAAAGCAGTATTTATGTCCCGGAAAACGAGAATAGTCATCGCCGAGGACCACACGATCCTGAGAGAGGGGCTAAAAGCCCTCATATCCTCCAATCCCGAATTCGAGATAGTCGGTGAGGCCAAAGACGGCGCCGAGGCAATCCGTTCGGTCAACGATATTAGGCCGGATTTGGTCCTCATGGATCTATCCATGCCCAAGATGAGCGGTATGAGCGCCATTGTGGAGATCAAAAAGAGATGCCCGGAGACGAAGATCCTCGTTCTGACAATTCACAACATGGAGGAATATATACTGGAGTCGTTGAGGGCGGGTGCGAACGGTTATGTATTAAAGGACGCCGACCAAGAAGAGCTTCTTCTCGCGATAAAGACCGTCCTTGAGGGGAAATCGTTTCTTTCCCCCAGCGTCTCTAAGAAGGTGATAGAAGGATACCTCGAAGGAAAGAAGAGCGTAAAGACCGATACATCCTGGGAGACCCTGACCCAGAGGGAGCGGGAGGTCTTGAAATTAATCGCCGAAGGTTACAAGAACAAGGAGATCGCAAATCTCCTTTTCATCAGCGCAAAGACCGTGGAGAAACACAGGGCAAATCTCATGAAGAAACTGGATATCCACAACGTCCAGTCCCTTACCGCCTTCGCCATCGAGAGGGGGCTCATCTCGGATTAGGGATTCACATCCGAATTTGTCGGTGATTACAGGCTATTATTACTATTTAAATATGGAAATTATAAGCGGTTTCCCGCTAAATTTGTTTAATAAGAAAACATAATTTCAAAAATATCATTGCGGAGATTATTGGACAGAAACCGCATCTCTTTTAAATCCCTTTAAAAAGCAGGAGAATTTGCTCTTTTTAAAATCCGCTGTATTTGATAAGCCGCCCTTTGGTAAAAGACCGCCCCCCCATCCCCCCCAACTCCGTCGATATAAACCACCCCGGAAGATAATTACTTCCCGCGGCCGATCTGGAGCACAAAACATCAATGGAAAAGGGTTTCTGAATCAGTCGGCATACTGTGCTTCTTTGTCCCACCTTCTTTACACTAAGGTCCGACAAGGCTCTGGCGGTAACATCGTAAACAACCTCAACGGTGACCGCCCATTTTCTCCCCAAGATACCAAAAAACGACTTTCTCTTCTGCCCCCTCCCCGCTTCCCCTTGGGACCTTCACCAAAATATGTTTCATCGGCCTCCACTCCACCCATGAGAAGATCCACGTTGCCGTCATCGTTATGAGCCCTTATAAATCTTCCGATGAGGCTTGTGGACTTGAGAGCCGTCGGACAACCGATCCCCAACCGTTTTGAGACCTTTCCGGTTGAAATATAAAACTCAAAGGGCTTTAGAATCAAGAGCTAATGTGTTGGACTTATATTTGTATGATTATATGGGGACTCGATTAAAGGGGCCACCGGGCCGTGATCACGGTTCCCATATCCTTTTCCGACTCGATTAAAAACGATCCTCCCGACAGCTCGGTCCTCTCCTTCATCCCGGTAAGACCGAAATGAGCTTTCGCGTTATCCTGAGAGGTTATTAGGTTAATATCCAGACCGATGCCGTTATCTTCGACTTTTAGAACCACAAGGCCCGCTTCTTTGAACAGGCTCAAAGAAATATGATCCGCCTTGCTGTGTTTTGCAACGTTGTTCAAGGCCTCCTGAATTATCCTGTATATGACGATCTTTAGATCGTCCGGAAGCTCCTCTTCCTTGATATTGATCTCTTCGGATATCTCGATGTTGGAATTGGTAATTCTAAATTCGCGGCAAACCCATCTGATGGTTGCCTGAATTCCGAGGTCGTCCAGTATGGAGGGCCTCAGGTCCATCACTATTTTTCTGACCTCCCCGATCGTGTCCTGCACAATCGTGGTTATCGTATCGAGCGATTCCAATACGGGGACCTTGTTTACATCGGGGATATTGTCGTGAACCTGCCTGATCCTCAATTTTATCGTGGTCAGGTATTGACCGATGCTGTCGTGGAGCTCCTGGGCTATTCTCTTCCTCTCCCGCTCCTGGGTCGTCATCAGCTGGGAAGAGAGAAATCGGAGCCTTTCCTCCGATTCCCTCAATTTCTTTTCCGTCTCGATCCTCTCGTTCAGCTCCTTGATGAGCCCCCTGTTGGCCCTGTTAAGCTCCTTGGTTCTCTCCTTCACCTTCAGCTCAAGGTTGTCCTTGGCCCTTTTCAGGGCCTCGTCGGCGATCTCCTTCTCAAGGGCCAGCTTATGCTGTTTCAACACACGCCTGATTACGGTTGGAATCAGTTCAATATATCTTCCATCGAAGTCCTTTACAACGTAGTCCCCTACCCCTAACTTCATCGCCTCCACGGCGAGGGCCTCACTTCCCACTCCCGTGATCATTATAATGGGAGGGGGATTTTCACCGTCCAGCATGGCCTGAATCACCTCGAGGCCGTTATAAACGGGGATGTCGTAGTCGATCGCAACAATATCGTAGGAGCCGCGGCGGAGCATGGCAAGGCCCTCTTCGCCGTTAACGGCGATATCCGTTTCAAAATTCTCTCTCAGAAGCTTTTTCTTAACCAGACTGGCCAGACCCTCGTCGTCTTCCATATAGAGAACACGGATTGGCTTATTAGACGGAGAAACGCTCACTTTTTGTTATCCCCCGAGATCAAAGCGTAAGGCGGTTGTCTTTTTAAAAAATATCTCGCTTCCCGCTCAACTCCACAACAAACGGAGGGCCGTCTACAACAGAAAGAGCTAAATATTTACAAAATTACTTTTCAACCATTTCCGATGCTTCCTTGATCAGATTATTTCCTCTCTATATTTCTTTGGAGGCACACCTCGGGGGGATCATCTCGACGGCTCGTCAAACGAGAGCCTTATCCTGAAGAAGGGTCCGTAGCGGGCACTGGAGCCTGTGGGGTGAAAGTTTACAGCGGCGACCTCCCAACCCTGCCCAATATACTCCTCGATATTATCTTTAATACGGTCATTGACTATAATTATTTTGTACAGCCACATAACAATCACCGGGTTGAAGCCGAGGGGCTATCCCTTGGTCTCCACGTTATCGGGGCCCTCAAAATCCAAGATCATCTCCTTGAATTCCCCGGGTATCTTCTCGGGCCTGCGGGTCTCGGGATTTATAAAGACGGAGACGGTCCTTCCCTCCGCCACAAGAGATTTCCTCTCCGGAACTAAGATCAGATAGTTGATGTGAAAGCTCGAATCGCCGAGGTATCCCACCCGAACGTAGATATCGATCTCCTCGTCGAAGTAAAGGGGCGCTAAAAACCTGCAGGAGACATCCGCCAGGGCCATACCGGTGCCGAACTCCCTGAGCTTTCCGTATTTTATCCCGAGGTCCCTGAAATACTCGAAGCGCCCAATCTCTATAAAGTCGAAGTATCTTATGTTGTTTACGATCCCCTCGATGTCGGTCTGGGACATCCTGACCCTGGATATTACCTTAAACTTGTACTTCTCCAAGTCTTTCAATGTGGGGGCTTTCATAAAAAAAATCTA
Source organism: uncultured Thermodesulfobacteriota bacterium (assembly GCA_964542895.1). Lineage (GTDB taxonomy): Bacteria > Desulfobacterota > Zymogenia > Zymogenales > Zymogenaceae > Zymogenus. The sequence continues at coordinate 11,305 of CAZIWT010000084.1, read as the reverse complement.
CGGCTTCTTCTTCAGGTTGTAGAAAACGTCTTTGCCGACAAACTCGCCCGAGTCCCCCAGGTGCTCCTCTATCCTCAAAAGCTGGTTGTACTTCGCTATCCTGTCGGTCCTTGAGGCGGAGCCGGTCTTTATCTGGCCCGTGTTCGCCGCCACGGTAAGATCGGCGATAGTGGTGTCTTCCGTCTCCCCGGAGCGGTGCGACACCACGGCCGTAAATCCGGCCTTCTTGGCCATCTCTATTGCGGAGAAGGTCTCGGTCAGGGTGCCTATCTGGTTTATCTTGATGAGGATTGAGTTTGTGGCTCCGGCCTCGATCCCCTTTTTGAGCCTCTCGGTGTTCGTGACGTAAAGGTCGTCCCCGACGATCTGAAGCCCGTCCCCGAGACGCCTGGTCATCTCGCAAAAGCCGTCCCAGTCGTCTTCCGCGAGGCCGTCCTCGATCGATACGATCGGGTATTTTTTAACCAGTTTCTCGTAGTAGTCGATCATACCGGATGAGTCCAACTCCTTGTTTTCAGCCTTCAACACGTATTTTCCGTCGATGAAGAACTCGCTCGCCGCGGGGTCCAGGGCTATCGCCACCTCCTGCCCCGGCTTGTATCCCGCCTTCTTTATCGCCGTGACGATCAGCTCCAGTGCCTCCTCGTTGCTGTTAAGGTTCGGGGCGAATCCCCCCTCGTCACCCACGCTCGTCGCGAGTCCCTTTTCCTTGAGCACCGATTTCAGGTTGTGGAAGATCTCGGCCCCCATCATAAGCGCCCTGGAGAAGGATTGTGCGCCCATGGGGAAGATCATAAACTCCTGTATGTCGACGTTGTTGTCGGCGTGTTTCCCGCCGTTTAAAATGTTCATCATCGGAACCGGAAGGAGCTTCGCACTCACGCCGCCGAGATAGCTAAAAAGGGGCTGGGAAAGGGCGGCCGCCGCCGCCTTGGCGGTGGCGGCGGAAACGCCCATTATGGCGTTGGCGCCCAGCTTCGATTTATTCTCCGTCCCGTCGAGCTCGATTAGCCTTCTATCCACGCTTATCTGATCCAGGGAGTTCATCCCTATTACTTCCGATGCAATGACATTTATGACATTATCCCTGGCGTTTAGGACTCCCTTGCCGAGATAGCGGCCCTTATCGCCGTCCCTCATCTCCACGGCCTCGTGCTCCCCCGTGGAGGCCCCCGAAGGCACCGAAGCCCTTCCCATCACACCCGACTCCAGAAGAACGTCCACCTCGATTGTTGGATTCCCCCGAGAATCGAGTATCTCCCGGGCAAAGACATCCGATATCGTAGTCATTTTGTTAGTCCATGTTTAAATAAATATTAAAATAAATAAAAGGCCGGACATAACATCCGGCCGTGTTCATTACTCATCAGGGACACATGCATCAGTCGGGCATACATCCGCGCAAGAACCGCAGTCGGTACAAATATCCTGGTTGATTACGTACTTTTCCTCGCCCTCGCTTATGGCCTCTACGGGACATTCCGGCTCACACGAACCGCACATGATACAATCATCCGTTATCTTGTATGCCATTGTTTTCCTCCTTCTTTTACATATTGCCACTATCTAAAAATGAAGGATAATTCTATACCATATTTTCAAGCTGTGCAACAATTATGTTCAAAAAAATAACCATTTAATCTAAAAAATCAACTAAATTTGTGAATAAAAGCAAAAAAATATCTTAAGTTCAATCTTGAAAAAGGTTAAATTTAGGAGTAAAATGAAGTTAACATCCAAGATATAAAAATGAAACGATGGACCATAAGAATTGCGGCGGCTCTGTTGATTATTTTCGCGGCGCCTGACCTCTCTATCTCCCTCGAGGAGAGCGGCGGCCCGGCCTTCACCGGAAGGAAGATAGACATCGTAATGGACAACGCCGAAATAAGGAAGGTGCTTCTCCTCTTCGGGGAGTGTGCGGGGATAAATATGGTAATCAAGGAGAACGTCAAGGGAAAAATAACCCTAAAGCTCAAAAACGTTCCCTGGGATCAGGCGTTCCATCTTCTCCTCGATATCTTCAATCTAAAGGCGGAGTATATCAACGACACAATGGTTATAGACAAGGACTTATAGTTCTATTCAGGAGGGTTTTATGAAAAGGGATATTTCTCTCATGGCAGAGAATAAATACGACCTCATAGTTATAGGGGGCGGCATTACTGGAGCGTCGGTGGCCTGGGATGCGAGCCTGAGGGGACTCAAGGCGGCCCTCTTTGAAAAGGACGACTTTGCAAACGCCACCAGCGCCGCAACTTCCAAGCTGATCCACGGGGGGTTGAGGTACCTCAAGAACTTCGAGCTGGGACTGGTGAGGGAATCGCTGAGCGAGCGGAGGATAATGAGCATCATCACCCCCCAGTTCGTCTTCCCCATCCCATTTATCGTGCCCCTCTACGGCCACGGAATGGAGGGGAGGCTCCCCATGCAGGCGGCGCTCTCCGTCTACGATCTGCTCGCCTACGACAAGGAGGAGACGGAAGACCCGGACAAGAGGATACCGAATCACAAGATTTTGGGTGAGGGAAAGGTAAAGAGGCTCTTCCCCGGCCTCGACACAAAGAACCTGAACGGCGGCGCCCTCTACTACGACTGCCAGATGCACACGCCGGAGAGGCACGTCCTCGAGTTCATGCTGTCGGCCAACGACTACGGGGCGGACGTGGTCAACTACGCCGAGGTGGTGGACCTCTTGAGAAAGGGAAACACAGTAAACGGCGTTAAGATCAAGGACAAAGAGGACGGAAGCGAATACAAGATAAGCGGGAAGGTGGTCGCCAACGTGACGGGCCCGTGGGGGGACATCACGCTCGGGATGCTCCACAAAAAGGGGGTGGAGAAAAAGCTAATCCGCTCCAAGGGGATCCACCTCATTACCAAGGAGATATTCAAGGACTACGGCCTTGTGTTGAGGACCAAGGCGGGAAGGCACTTCTTCATAATCCCGTGGCGGGGGTATTCTCTCATCGGCACCACGGACAGGGCCTACGACAACGAGCCTGACCATTTCAAGGTGTCGGAGGCGGACATCGCGGGTCTCATCGAGGACACGAACGATAACCTCCCCGGGGCGAAGCTCTCCCGGAAGGACGTCCTCTATTTCTACGGGGGGCTGAGGCCGATCGTCGAAAAGGACACCGACATAGACGTCTACGACGCGTCCAGAAAGTACGAGATATACGACCACGAGAAGGACGACAGGATAAAGGGTATGATAACGGTGATCGGCGGGAAGTACACCACATCGAGAAACCTCGCCCGGCAGGTTGTGGATATGACCTACAAAAAGCTTGGTGAGAAGCCGCCGGAGTGCCTCACCGACACCACCCCCCTCTACGGCAGTGCGACCGGGCCCTTCAAGAGATACCTCAACAAGGAGGTCAAAAAGCACAAAAGGGAGTACCCGAAGGACGTGGTGGAGAACCTCATCTATCAGTACGGGACGGAGCACGGCAGGATCATGGTAAAGACCGAGGCCGACCCGGGATTGAAGGACAAGATCGCCCCAAACCGCCCGGATATCCTGGCGGAGGTGGTCTACGCGGTGACCGACGAGATGGCGCTCCACCTGGACGACGTAATCTTTCGCCGGACGGGCCTGGGCACGGTGGGCAACCCCGGAGAGGAGGCGCTGAAGAAGTGCGCCGATATCATGGGAGGGCTCTTGGGCTGGGACGACGCCGTAAAGAAGAGGGAGATAGGCTGGGTGGTGGAGTACTACGTCCCCATCAAGAAGGACGGGGATATCCCCAAGGCGAAGGACGTTATATCGGAAAAAAGAAAAAGGCCAAGTAAGAAAATCGAGGGATTAGACGGCGGGATATCGAGCCAAGCGGCGAAATAGCTAATGGGGAGGGAGAAAGAATTGTGTAAGAGATGGAAAGAGAAAACCCGCCCAAGACATATTGGCGGCATGTCAACGATATATTGACACAACCTAACTACATGTTGATCCAACTACATGTTGACCCGAAATGGATTACCCGGCCGGAAATGGTTCCTGTTGAAGGCGGGCAGACACAGGAATCGTTAAGTTAAACATAATGATAAATGGGTGGAAACAGGTGTAAAAGGGAGCCGAATAGGTGCCATTATACAATATACGAATTCGTCCTTTACTCAACCTCAATCGACCCCCCCTTTATTAATCCCGGCCTAACTTTGCTACAGGTCTTCCGGCCCGAAGCTCGATATCTGCGAGAGGAGCCTCGACCTTATCTCACGGACCTCCGGGAGCTTCTTTAAAGCCTCCTTCGGGATGAATGTCTTAAGGAGTGGCGAAAGGCGACTCCCGCAGGCGCACGTCTCCGGCCTATCGCCGAAGGGGACGACCACCGACCTTCCGCACTCCCCGCACCTGAAGAGGTCTTTCCTCCCCGACTTCTTTCCCCTCTTGCCAATGGGCTTACCCTCTATCTCCACCAGGTCGAAGGAGAAGTCCACCGTCACGGCGCTCGATATGGAGGTGCCCACACCGTAGGCGTCGCAGACCGGATTCAGGTCCATTATCGAGTACTCGTCGAGGCCGCCGCTGGCGAACAGCTTAACGTGGGAGTATCCCTTGGTGTTCAGCTCCCAGCGAACCTCGCTCAATATTTCCACGAAGTCCCCCCTCCTGGAGCCGGGGGTGTCGAGCCTGACGCCGAAGAGGTCGTCCTTCAGCGCCGAGGCGACGTTTACCGCCTCGAACTTCTCGTCGTTGAACGTGTCGATGAGGATGATCCGGTTTACCTTCCTGTCGATAATCTCGTCAAAGGCCCTTGCGGTCTCAACGGTGTCCCCGAGTATCAAGATAAGGGCGTGGGGCATGGTCCCCACCGGGGTCTCCCCCAGCTTCTCGGCGCTGGCCACCGAGCTTACGCCGTCAAGCCCCCCGATCAAGGCAGACCTGTCTATCATCGGGGCGATGGCCGGGTGCATCCTCCTGGCACCAAACGAGATGATAGGCCTGTCTCCCGCCGCAACCCTGCATCTGGCCGCCATCGTGGCGATCCCGGTGGCCTGACAGATGAAGCCCAAGATCGCCGTCTCGTGGATTCCGAAATCGGTATACTCCCCCTCTATCTCGAGGATAGGCTCGCCGGGGTAGAAGATCGTCCCCTCGGGTACGCTCCTGACCTTCACGTCGTGGGTGGAGAGGAGGTCGATGACCTCCTCGAGGCCGGAGAAGACCGCCCACTTCCAGTTTGCCGGAAGCGACTTTACGAAAACCTCGGCGACGACCCTTCTCTTGATCCCCATCTTCTCGAGGACCTCCTTGGTCCTCGTGAAGTAGACGTCGGTTACCTTTCCCCCCCTTATCTCGTCTTCGGAGAGCATGTAAAACATGGTTCGTGGTTCCCTTCAAATAGTTATCTGTTGGATATCTCTCTTTTAAAAAACTGTATGGAGTGCGATTAAAGATCTAAGCCCGGCCCCCATTGCGGTTACTATCTCTAGCGGGGAGGGGGGGCGTCGGCTCGGCTCTTCAACAGGATCAGCGAGCCCTTATCGACCGACAGGTGATCCGCCACGGCGTCACACTTCGCCTTGAGGATAAAGAAGATGTTTTTCTCCTCCCCCTCCAGTACCTCGAAGTTCCCCTGGCCCTTGGAGATGACGAGGTCCGACTCCTCGAAAATCTTCCTGAACTCCTCGGAGGCGGTCTTCAGGTCGGCCCCGGGGACGCCCGCCCCGGTGTCGACAACCTCCGCCAGCTCATCGATGCCGGAGGCGGTTGCATCCTCCCTCGTCGCGTCGTTGATGACCGCCCCTCCCCTGACGGCGAAGATCACTTTCCCCTCCAGGTTCTCCCTCGCCCACTTTAGAAACAGCCTGTCCAGGACTATCTCGCCGGCGTTGTCCGCCAAAAAGAGGATTTTTTTCGCCTTGAAGAGCTCTTCTTTCAATTCATCGTAATCGTCTATTGCAAAGGTGAGGTTTTCAAACTCTTCGAGGATTGCCTGGGGTGAAAAAGATATGTCGGGGATGCCGAAGTCTATGATGTTGCCAACTGCTGCGGCCACGAACGCCGCCTTCAGCCTGTCCTCGGAGGCCATAACACTCTCCTCTATGAGAGGATATACCGACAGGGCGCTTTTGAGGCTGTTTCTCTTTATCTCGATGTAGGGGTCCAAAACGCCGGTGATCTCCCCTATCCGCCTGTAGATCACCGCCGCGAGCTCGGGCGCCGTAATCTCGGGCGGGGCGGACTCTATCGTTACGGAGGCCTCCTTAACGATCTCGGCAATATCCCCGTCGCCAGCCCCCGACAGCTTAGCCGCGGTCTTAGCCTGCTTCAGTATACACGATTTGCATTCGGGCTTTAGCAACATATTTCTACTTGATCATCCCCGATTGTTTGAGAAAGGTCTCTATCTTCCTATGGAATTCTTTCTTGTCCAGCAGCCTGGATGTCAGGGAGAACTCGAACTTCAACGCCCTGGAAGCGTCTCTTTTTAAATTTTTAAATGCCGCCTCCTTGATCGCAGAAAGGGTCTTTCCCCCCATCCGGCCGATCTCCTCGGCCCTCTTTTCCGCCTCTGCAATAAAATTCTTGTGGGGGTATACCTCGTTTACAAGCCCCATATCTCTGGCCTCGGAAGCTGTGATCATCCTCCCCGTCGAGCAGAGCTCCTGGGCCCGGGCGGGACCGATCCGCCTTGCAAGGGGATAGACGATCGGGTTGACGCCGAAATTTACCTCTACGTGGCCGAAGGAGGCCCTATCCGACGCCAGGATTATATCCCCGGCGAGCGCCAGGTCGAATCCACCGGCCAGCGCAACCCCGGAGACCGCCGTTACGACAAGCTTCTTGACTGTGTATATCGCCCTGTGGTACTCGAAGATCCGGTGAAAGAAGGATTTCAGGTTGGTATCCACCGCCTCCTTGAGGTCAAAGCCGGCCGAGAAGTGCTTCGGGCCGCCCGTTATCAGGATCAGCGAGACTTCATCGTCGGAGCCGAGCCGAGAGAGGGAGTCTTCCAGCTCGTCCCTCAGCCTCATCGAGAGGGCGTTCATCGCCCCGGGGCGGTTAAGCAAAGCCTTCCCGATCCCATTCTTACGGGTGACGATAATATCCTTGTACTCCATCCGCTCCGTCCTGCAGCTTCCCAATCAAATTTAGGTCGACCCTAAGACCGCCCCGGCCCAGGCATCAATTATACGGGGATCAGCTCCTTTAAGCCCCCCAACACACATCCCCCGTGGACCGGCTAATCCACGATCTCGAACTTGAAATCGAACTGGGGAAGTTCGCCCCCATCGACCGCAACGGGGCTCACAACGAGCTTGAGCGTCCTTGCCGTGGAAGAGTACTTCTGCATGTAGACAAAACCCTTTACCGTCGCCCCGGAGAGTATCGTGCCGAACCTGAAGGCGACCGGAATGACTTTCGAATCATACTGGCTGTATCCGTAAGGGTACGCAAACTCGAGGCCCAGCCCACCCCACGAGCGATAGTAGTAGTTTCCGCCGTAAAAGATGACCGGCGGATATGACCTGGTGGAGTAGACCGCCTTATCGACATGTTCCGCCTCGATAACACCGTACTGGGTGTTGTTGTAGTCAAACATGAAGATATGCTCCGTACCAATTGTAATATCCATCGGCGTTTTGTTTCGTACAGAGATGAGGAACGGGGTAAAGCTGTACTTCACGTCGATCGGCTCGTAATTCCAGGCATCGCTCACAACCGTAACTACAATTCCACCTTTATCCAGCGTAGAGCTCTTCGATTCGAGATTCACTATTCCCTCGGCGCCCTTTATAGGAATTATCTCCGGCCCACACGAGGCGAGAAAAAGGATCAAAAACGAGACAAGAAAAAACTTGGTACGTTTCATTATATAAGCCCCCTTTAATATCATTTTATTTAAAACATCCAAAATATCACTGTTTATCTTGACCCCCGTCGGTCTTGTTCGGCTTTTCCTCAGGTTTTTTACCGGTTTCTACTTCGGACCCCCCCTCCCCTGTGCCCGTTTCGTCCCCACCTTCAGATTCCGTTTCCCCCCCTCCCTTCTCATCCGGCTTCTTCTTGTCTTGAATGGAGTCCAAATATTTCTTTGCAGAGGCGTTTTCGGGGTCGTATCTCAGGGCCTTCTTGAGCTCCTTTTTCGCCTCGTTCTTCTTACCCAAGGCAATCAGTACCCTCCCCTTCATTTCGTGTCCCCTGCTGTACCCGTGATACGCCTTGAGGGCGGTATTGACCATCACGAGAGCGTCGTTCAGATCTTCATTCCGCTTTAGGTTAATCTCCGCAATATCGACGTATATTTCATAGAGATCCGGCTTTATCTCTATTACCTTGATAAAGGCCTCCCTGGCCTTATCGTATTCCTCCGCCTCCCTGTACAGCCTGCCCAGGCTGATAAACGTCTCGAAAGACCTTGGATTGACCGCGGAAGCCTTGATAAAGGCCTCCTCCGCCTTTTCTTTATCCCCCTTTTTGAGATATGCTTCCCCCATCCCCATGTACGCCTTATCCGATTCGGGATCGAGGGAAAGGGCCTTTTCAAATGAGTCGAAGGCCTCCTCGTATTTCCCGGCGTTGTTGTAGATCTTCCCGAGACTGATGTGGAGGTCAATGTCATCCGGGGAGACCTTGATGGCATCCTTGAGCACACTAACCGCACTGTCCGGTTTACCCAGCTTCACCCTGACAATGCCCAGGTTCTTTAACGCGGATGTGTTTTCCGGTTTTATCCTCACCGCCTTCGAGAGCGCCTTCTCCGCCCTGTCGAATTTCTCCTGATCGAGATAGAGGATGCCGAGATTCAAGTACGCCTCGAAGCAATCGGTCTTGATTTCGAGGGCCTTTCTGAAATACTCCTCTGCGTCCAAGAACAGCCCCGTTTCCTTGTGAATTATACCTATATCCACATACGCTTGATATAGTCTCGGCTCCAGCTCCAGGGCCTTGTTGTACCACGCCTGAGCCTCATCGTAAGTTCCGGCAAGCATAAGGGCGCGTCCCATTGCGTAATAGGTTTCAACGCTGTCGGGATCGATCTTCACCGCCCTTCTGAAGAAACCGATCGCCTCGTCGTACCTCTTCAGGTGATAATATGTGAGGCCGAGGTTGTAGTTCGCCTCAAAGCTCCTCGGCTTTGACTTCAGGGAGTCAAGAAAGAATTTTTGGGCCTCGTTGTAATCCTTGTTGGCAAAGCATATTCTCCCCATATTGTAACAGGAGCCGTAATGGTTCGACTTGATATTCAGGGCCTTCCTGAAATATTTCATCGCCTTCTTGACATTCCCCGTCTTGCAATATATCTCTCCAATCTTTGCCAGGGCATCGAGGTTGTCCGAATCGATGTGGACGATATCTTCGTAGCTGTCTATGGCATTTTCCCACTCTTCCTTTTCTACGTATATCTTGGCCGTCCCCTCAAAGGCCGGAACGTAATCCTTCCCGTACTTCTGGGCCTCCTTGAAATAGGCGAGGGCGTCGTCGTATTCGGTCATGAGAAAAGAAATATCGCCCAGTCTTGCGAGAGACCTGTAATGGCCCGGCTCAAGCTCCACTATCTCCTGGTAGCGCTCCCGCGCCTCCGTATAGTTCTTTTCGGAGAAACTCCGCTCCGCCTCGGAGAACTTCTCCAGGACGCCCGGCTCAAGAGTTTCTCCGGGCGATCCGCAGCAGGGGAGAACCGCAAGGAGGATAAAAAGAATGATCACCTCTACTAAACGAAACGAAATCCTTGTCATCATGCCGTCTTTTTTAGAAAACTTATTCATTTGAACAATTTTTAATACAGGCGTATCATACTCCAACGTTTGGGGAAAATCAAGTAAAAACTTCCGGCGCAGACGCGGGCGCAGATCAAAATGTAAGGGATATGAGCAAGACAGTCAAAGGCAATTATACCTTGCATCGTCCTTTCCTTTGCTGTACCATAATTTACACAATTAATATTGTAAAAATGGATTTACGGGGGGTGGAAATGATTAGAAAACCGGCCGTTTCAGGGCAGTTTTATCCGTCAAATCCGGCGGCGCTCGAAAAGGAGGTCAGATCGTACTTCGATACGGACGTTAAGCCGGTCAAGGCGCTCGGGATCGTCTCCCCCCACGCCGGCTATATCTACTCCGGCCGGGTGGCCGGGGAGGTCTTCTGCCGGGTAGAGGTGCCGGAGAGAGTGGTGATCATGGGGCCGAACCACCGGGGGAGGGGGACAGACGCCGCCGTTATGTCAAGCGGCAAGTGGTCAATGCCGATGGGGGACGTTACGCTGGATACCGAGCTCGCGGGAAAGCTCATCAGCTCGTCGAAACTTGTTAAGGAGAACGAGTCCGCCCACGCAATGGAGCACTCGCTGGAGGTGCAGGTCCCCTTCGTCCAGGCGATAAGGGACGATTTTCTCCTGACGCCCCTGGCACTGGGGCACCTTAGCTTAAGCGAGTGCCTGAAATTGGGGGAAGCGCTGGCCGCGGCGATCAAAGAGATAAAGGAGGACGTCCTTATCGTGGCGAGCTCCGACATGACCCACTACGAGCCGCACGAGTCGGCAAAAGAGAAGGACATGGACGCCGTGGAGCATATCCTTAACCTCGACCCGGAGGGGCTTTACGACACGGTTCGCGGAAGGGGGATCACCATGTGCGGGGTTCTTCCGGTGACGGTGATGCTGAAGGCGGCGATTGTGCTTGGTGCGAAGAAGGCGGAGCTTATCGACTACAAGACCTCGGGCGAGACCTCCGGCGATTACGGCAGCGTGGTGGGATATGCGGGGTTGATTGTGAGTTAGGGGGGGGTGGGCTTGTTCTGTAGTCATAGCTGTTGAAAATATTTTTTGAATAATACTTGACTTGTTAAGAAATACATGTTAGATATTAGTAAAATATTTAGCATAATATTTATTACTATGACTAGGGAAGATATTTTTAAAATCATCTGCTGATTTTATTATCTAATCATTTTCAGGAAAAAAGACGTGCTAATAAGGCAAAAAACAATTCTCGCACTCCTATCAAGGGCAAACAAACCGTTGAGTCCAACGGTTTTTGTTAAGCTTGCTTTTCTCTTACGACAGGAGACTGATTTAAAAAATGAACCGACATTTTACGACTTTGTACCGTATAAATACGGCCTTTTTCATTTGCAATGTACCGTGAACTTGCAAATTTAAAACGTGATGGATATATAGTTCCAGATAAGGAATTTATTGCAATATGCGAGAGGAATGTTAACCTCGCAGAAGAGAAGGTTAATGAGTTACCAATGGTATTTAAAGAGGCGGTAAAAAGAGTTGTAAATATCTACGGTAGAAAAAGCCAAACAGAACTTATAAAAGACGTTTACATCCGATATCCATGGTAT
>CAZIWT010000083.1:0-15877 GCA_964542895.1 uncultured Thermodesulfobacteriota bacterium | reverse complement strand
TATCGTCCCCACGTTCACGTGCGGCTTGGTCCTCTCAAATTTCTTCTTGGCCATCTTCCTCTCCTTGGAAAATATTAGTCCCGCATAAATAATACTATTTAAGGATTATCATGTTCTAATATCGGCTACGATCTCCTCGTATTTACGCTCCGGCACTTTCTGGTAATGATCGAACTGCATCGTGTATGTCGCCCTTCCCTGAGTCATCGAGCGGATATCGGTGGCATAGCCGAACATCTCGTCCAGGGGGACCTCGGCCCTGATGGTCTGGGTTCCCTTTCTCGGCTCCATCCCCAGGACCTTTCCTCTCCGGGAACTCAAGTCACCCACTACGTCCCCGGTATATCCCTCCGGGGTTACCACCTCCACGCTCATTATCGGTTCGAGGATGACCGGGGCGGCCCTCTTCATCGCGTCTTTAAAGGCCATCGACGCCGCGATGTTAAACGCCAGCTCCGACGAATCGACCTCGTGATGGGAGCCGTCTTTTAGGGTTACCTTTACGTCCACTACCGGATACCCGGCGAGCACCCCTTCCTCCATGGCCGTCTCGACACCTTTTTTAACGGCGGAGATATATTCCCTTGGGATATTGCCGCCGATCACCTTGTCCTCGAATATAAAACCCTCGTCGGAAGTAATCGGGGTGATGGTTATCTTGACGTGGCCGTACTGTCCGCGCCCACCGGACTGCCTTATAAATTTCCCCTCCGATTCCGCCTTTGCGGTGATGGTCTCCTTGAAGGCGACCTGGGGTTTTCCCACCTTTGCATCTACGTTAAACTCCCTCAGGAGCCTGTCGACTATGATCTCGAGGTGGAGCTCCCCCATCCCGGAGATCAGGGTCTCGCCGGTCTCACCGTCCACCCGTACCTTGAAAGACGGGTCTTCCATGGCGAGCTTGGAGAGAGAGAGGCCGAGCTTCTCCTCGTCCGCCTTGCTCTTCGGCTCCACGGCAACCGAGATGACAGGCTCCGGGAAATCCATCGCCTCGAGGATCAGGGGGTTATTGCTCATACAGAGCGTATCCCCGGTATTTGTATTCTTCAGCCCAACAACAGCGGCGATATCCCCGGAGTAGACCTCCTTGATATCCTCCATCTTGTTGGAGTGAACCTTTAAGAGCCTCCCTATCCTCTCTTTGTTGCTTCTGGTTGAATTGTACACGTCGGTGCCCGCCTTGAGGCTGCCGCTGTAGACCCGAATGTATGTCAGCTGCCCGACGTAAGGATCGGTCATGATCTTAAATACGAGGGCCGAAAAGGGGGCGTCGTCGTCGAGGGAAAGCTGAACCTCCTCCCCCGTATCGGGATTGATTCCCGACACCAGCGGAATATCGGACGGGGCGGGGAGGTAATCGACAACGCCGTCCAACAGCGCCTGTACTCCCTTGTTCTTAAACGCCGAGCCTATAAAGACCGGCACGACCTCGCCCGCTATAGTGGCCTTTCTCAACGCCTTTTTTATCTCCTCTTCCCCGATCTCCACACCCTCGAGGTACTTGGCCATCAGATCATCGTCGAAGTCACAGGCCGCCTCGACAAGGCTCTCCCTCATCTCATTGATATTGTCGAGGAGATCGTCCGGGATATCGACCTCGTGGAACTTCGTTCCGAGGGTCGTGTCGTCGTACATCCTCCCCTTTTTGCTTATAAGGTCGATTATCCCCTCGAAGTCATCCTCGGAGCCGATGGGGAGCTGCAACAGGACGGGGCGGGAGCCGAGCCTCTCGGTGATCTGCGAGACGACGTTCAGGTAATCCGCGCCTACCCTGTCCATCTTGTTGATAAAGGCGATCCTGGGAATATTGTACTTGTCCGCCTGGCGCCAGACCGTCTCCGACTGGGGCTCCACGCCGCCCACGGCGCAAAAGACCGCTACGACCCCGTCGAGTACTCTCAAGGAGCGCTCCACCTCTGCGGTGAAGTCCACGTGTCCCGGGGTGTCTATGATGTTGATCCTGTGATCCTTCCAGAAACAGGTCGTGGCGGCGGACGTAATGGTAATCCCCCTCTCCTGCTCCTGCTCCATCCAGTCCATGACGGCGGTCCCGTCGTGAACCTCCCCCATCTTGTAGGATATCCCGGTATAGTAGAGGATCCTCTCCGTGGTAGTGGTTTTTCCCGCATCTATGTGGGCCATAATCCCTATGTTGCGGTTTCTTTTCAGGGGAACTTTTCTCATTTAACCTTGTGCCTTTACCAGTAAAAAAAAGCCTTTGCAAAAGGCCTTAAAACAATAGTGCAAAAACAAGCTACCAGCGATAGTGGGCAAAAGCCTTGTTGGCCTCGGCCATCTTGTGGGTGTCCTCTTTCTTCTTTACGGCCGATCCCTTGTTGTTCGATGCGTCGAGAATCTCCGCGGCGAGCCTCTCCTTCATAGATTTTTCACCCCTGCCCCTGGAGTAGTTGATAAGCCACCTTATTCCGAGCGCCTCGCGCCTGTTGGGCCTTACCTCCACGGGAACCTGATACGTAGAGCCCCCCACCCGCCTCGACTTGACCTCAATAACGGGCTTGATGTTGTCCAGGGCCTTTTTAAAGACCCGGACCGGGTCGTCCTTCGATTTTTCCGCAACGATATCGAGGGAGTCGTAAAATATACTCTCGGAGATGCTCTTCTCGCCTTTCAGCATCATACAGTTGATAAACTTCGCTATGAGCTTATCCTTGTATTTCGGGTCCGGCAGGATCTCCCGCTTCGCTACTATTCTCCTTCTCGGCATCTTTTTCCTTTACTCGGCCGTTACTCGAATTTTACGGCCTTCCTTATATATTACTTCTAAAAAATATCTGCTATCATCCGTTCCCCTTCAACACCCCATACCCCGTCATTTCCCAACCCCACCTGTTTCCCTGCCCCCCCTTACTCCCCATCACCATCCCTCCTCCCCCATTATCCTTCCCGGCACCCCCCCGCTTTAAACCTTGGGCCTTTTTGTTCCGTACTTGGACCTGCTCTTTTTCCTGTCCTGCACTCCAAGGGTGTCGAGCGTTCCGCGAACGATGTGATACCTGACGCCCGGGAGGTCTTTTATTCTCCCCCCCCTGATCAGGACCACCGAGTGCTCCTGGAGGTTATGTCCCACCCCCGGAATATAGCTTGTCACTTCAATCTGATTGGTGAGCCTGACCCTTGCCACCTTTCTGAGCGCCGAGTTCGGCTTCTTGGGAGTCGTAGTATAAACTCGGACGCAAACCCCCCTCTTCTGGGGAGACCCCTGCAGGGCCGGGGCGGATGTCTTTGACTTGAGCTTTTTTCTTCCCTTTCTCACCAACTGATTAATGGTGGGCATTTACACTCCTTTCGACAAAAAACTTATGAATTTTATCAGTAAGATGAATTTTTGTCAAGCATTTTCCAATTAAATTTCGTCAATTCGCAAAAAAAACTGAATCGGGGCCGTTCAACGGGTAATGGGCCAGGAAATTTTCATCCTTCAAATTCACGACTAATCCGCCACGGCCTCCTCGGTTTTAGCCTCGCTTTCAAGCTCGCTGTATTTGTGGAAGCCGGTTCCCGCCGGGACGAGGCGCCCCATGATCACGTTTTCCTTGAGCCCCCTCATGTAGTCGACCTTCCCCTGAATGGACGCCTCGGTCAGGACCTTTGTCGTCTCCTGGAAGGAGGCGGCGGAGAGAAAGCTCTCCGTGGAGAGGGACGCCTTCGTGATTCCCAAAAGCAGGGGTTTCCCCACGGCGGGCGCTCCCCCCTTGGCGATCACCCTCTTGTTTTCCTCCTCGAACAGCTGCTTCTCAACCTGCTCGCCCACCAGAAACTTCGTGTCTCCGACGTCGTTTATCTTGACCCTTCTCAACATCTGCTTTACGATAACCTCGATATGCTTGTCGTTGATCTTCACGCCCTGGAGGCGGTAGACCTCCTGAACCTCGTCTACGAGATACTTGGAGAGATCTTCCTCGCCGAGGACCTGGAGTATGTCGTGGGGATTTGCCGATCCCTCCATGAGGGCCTCGCCGGCGTTTATAAAGTCCCCCTCGTGGACGTTGATATGTTTCCCCTTCGGGATCAGGTACTCCTTCGGCTCCCCGACCTTCGGGGTGACGATTACCTTCCTTTTGCCCTTCACGTCCTTGCCGTAGCTGACGTCTCCGTCGATCTCGCTGATGACGGCGAACTCCTTCGGCTTTCTGGCCTCGAAGAGCTCGGCCACCCGGGGGAGACCTCCGGTGATATCTTTCGTCTTGGTCGTCTCTCTGGGAATCTTCGCGAGGACGCCCCCCGCCTCGACCCTGTCACCCTCGGAGACCATGATGTTCGCCCCCACCGGCATGAAATAGCGGGCCATGGCGGCGGAGCCCGGAAGTCTGTAGGTCCTTCCCTGCTCGTCCTTTATGGAGATACGGGGTCTCGCCTCCGGGTCTTTCGACTCGACGATCACCTTTCGGGAGAGGGAGGTCACCACGTCCAGCTGCTCCTGCATGGTCACCCCCTCTATGACGTCGCCAAACTTTAAAATTCCGCTGACCTCGGTCAGTATCGGCAGCGTGTAGGGATCCCACTCGGCTATCATCTGACCCGACTCGACCGTATCGCCGTCATCCACAAGGAGCTTCGAGCCGTAGTTCAGGGGATAGCGCTCCCTCTCCCTGCCGCTCTCGTCCTGAACGATTATCTCGCCGTTTCTGTTCATGACGATAGAGGTTCCGTCCTTGGTCTTGACCGTGTTCAGATTGTAGTATTTGATCTGCCCGTCGTTTCTCGTCTCGAGGGTAGTCTGCTCGGCGCGCCTGGAGGCCGTGCCGCCGATGTGAAAGGTCCTCATCGTGAGCTGTGTCCCCGGCTCGCCGATCGACTGGGCGGCGATAACCCCCACCGCCTCTCCGATGTTGACCTTTTTCCCGCGGGAGAGGTCCCTGCCGTAGCACTTGGCGCAGATTCCCCGCTTTGCGCGGCAGGTCAGGACCGAGCGGGTAATTACCTTCTCCAGACCCGCCTCCTCGATCTTCTCCACCAGCTCCTCGTCTATCTCCTCGTTGGCCTTGACCAGCACCTCGTCTGTGTATTTGTCCTTGATGTCATTTAAGGCGACCTTCCCCAAGATCCTGTCTCCCACCGGCTCGATTATCTCGCCCCCCTCCATCAGGGAGGTCACCTCGATACCCTTGAGGGTACCGCAGTCCTCCTCCGTGATGATAACATCCTGTACGACGTCGACGAGGCGCCTTGTGAGGTAACCGGAGTTCGCCGTTTTAAGGGCGGTATCCGCAAGGCCCTTTCTCGCCCCGTGGGTCGAGATAAAATACTGGAGCACCGTCAATCCCTCCCGGAAGTTCGCGGTGATGGGCGTCTCTATGATCTCGCCCGAGGGCTTGGCCATAAGGCCCCGCATCCCGGCGAGCTGTCTTATCTGCTGCTGGGAGCCCCTGGAGCCGGAGTCCACCATCATGTGGATCGAGTTGAAGCTCGGGGTCCTGGTTTCATCCCCATCCTCCTGCGAGGACAGGTCGTACGCCAGCTCATCGGTCATCTCCTTGGCGATCTCCTCGGTCACGTCGGCCCAAATATCGATGACCTTGTTGTAACGCTCCCCGTCGGTTATAAGCCCGTCGGTGTACTGCTGCTCGACCTTCATGACCTCTTCCCTCGCCTCTTCCAGGAGATCCGACTTGTGAACGGGTATCCTCATATCCTTGATTGAAATGGATATCCCCGCCTCGGTGGCGTACTTGTAGCCGAAGTCCTTGAGCCTGTCCGCCAAAATAACCGTGTTTTTGTTCCCCGCGCTCCTGTAGCCTACGTCGATGAGGCGGGCGACCTCCTTTTTGGTCATAACGGTGTTTACGTATTTGAACGGGATCTCCTTCGGGACTATCTCGTAGAGGAGACACCTCCCGACCGTTGTGTCGACAAGCTCTCCATCGATTCTGACCTTGATTCTCGCCTGCAGGTCGATCTCCTTGGCATCGAAGGCTATCCTGACCTCGTCCATGTCCGCAAAGACCTTGTTTTCGCCCTTTGCGCCCTCACGGCTCCTCGTGGTGTAATAGAGCCCAAGGACGATGTCCTGACTCGGGACGATAATCGGCTTTCCGTTTGCGGGAAGGAGGATGTTGTTGGTACTCATCATCAGCACCCTCGCCTCCACCTGGGCCTCGATCGAAAGGGGAACGTGTACCGCCATCTGATCCCCGTCGAAGTCCGCGTTGAACGCGGCGCATACGAGAGGATGGAGCTGAATGGCCTTTCCCTCGATCAGGATCGGCTCGAAGGCCTGGATCCCCAGCCTGTGGAGGGTCGGCGCACGGTTCAAAAGAACCGGGTGCTCCTTTATGACTTCATCCAGGATATCCCAGACCTCGGGGCGCTCGTTTTCCACCGCCTTTTTCGCGCTCTTTATGGTGGAGACGTATCCCCTCTCCTCTAACTTCGCGTAGATGAAGGGCTTGAAGAGCTCGACCGCCATCTTCTTGGGGAGCCCGCACTGGTGGAGCCTCAACTCCGGCCCGATAACGATTACAGACCTGCCGGAGTAATCGACCCTCTTTCCGAGGAGATTCTGGCGGAACCTCCCCTGTTTCCCCTTGAGCATATCGGAGAGGGATTTTAAAGGTCTCTTGTTTTGCCCTGTTATGGCCCTTCCCCTGCGCCCGTTGTCGAACAGCGCGTCCACAGACTCCTGGAGCATCCTCTTCTCGTTCTGGATTATTATGCCGGGGGCGTTTAGCTCCTGGAGGCGCTTTAGCCTGTTGTTCCTGTTTATCACCCTCCGGTAGAGGTCGTTAAGGTCGGAGGTTGCGAACCTGCCGCCATCAAGAGGAACCAGGGGCCTGAGGTCGGGCGGAATTACCGGGATGCACTCCATTACCATCCACTCGGGGCGGTTTCCCGAGTATAAAAAGGCCTCTATTACCTTGAGCCTCTTGGATATCTTTTTGCGCTTCGCCTCCGAGGTCGTATCTATCATCTCCCGCCTCAGATCCTCGGCGAGCTTCGCGATATCCACCTCTTTCAGTATGTCCCTTATCGCCTCGGCGCCTATCCCCACGTCTATATCGCCGTGCTTTTCCTTGACCCGATGCAGCTGTTCTTCCGTAAGGAGGTCCCCCTGGGAGAGGGGAGAGTCCTTCGGGTCCTTGACAACGTAGGTCTCGAAATAGAGGACCCTCTCCAGGTCTTTCAGGCTTATATCGAGCACGGTCCCGATGCGCGAGGGGAGACTCTTCAAGAACCATATATGGGTCACGGGGGTCGCCAGCTCGATGTGGCCCAGCCTCTCCCTCCTTACCTTTGATTGAATGACCTCCACGCCGCACTTTTCGCACACGACCCCCCGGTGCTTCATCCGCTTGTACTTGCCGCAGTTACACTCGTAATCCTTCGTGGGCCCGAAGATCTTTGCGCAGAAGAGGCCGTCCCTCTCGGGTTTAAAGGTCCTGTAATTTATCGTTTCCGGTTTTTTTACTTCGCCGTGGGACCACGACCTTATCTTCTCGGGCGAGGCGAGGGATATCCTCACGGCCTCGATATCGATCGGGTCTTTAGGCTTTTCAAAATAGCTGAAAATATCGTCCAAGACTACACCTCTCTAAAGAGATTAAGTAGCTCAATCTTTCTTCTTTCCCCTCTCTAAAAGCTCCATATCCAGACCCAGGCTCTGCATCTCCTTTACCAGTACGTTGAACGACTCGGGAAGCCCCGGCTCCAGGTACTGCTCGTTCTTTACTATCGACTCGTACATCTTGTTTCTCCCGGTGACGTCGTCCGATTTCACCGTCAGATATTCCTGTAGGGAGTACGCCGCACCGTAGGCCTCCATCGCCCACACCTCCATCTCGCCCAGACGCTGTCCGCCGAACTGGGCCTTTCCGCCGAGGGGCTGCTGGGTCACGAGTGAATAGGGGCCGATGGAGCGGGCGTGGATCTTGTCGTCCACCAGGTGGTGCAGCTTAAGAATATACATCAGCCCCACCGTCACCTGCTGGCGGAAGGGCTCTCCGGACCGCCCGTCGTAGAGGGTCGTCATGCCGGAGTCGGGGAGTCCCGCATGTGCCAACGCCTCCGACACGTCGCCCTCCGTCGCCCCCTCGAAGACGGGGGTCGATACAAAAACGCCCTTTCTGAACTTCGCCGCAATATTCTTTATCTCCTCATCTGTGAGACCATCCACATACCCGTGCATATCTCCGATGGAAAATATATCCTTGAGCCTATCCCTCAAAGCGGGAACCGAGTAATTCGTCTCGATGATATCATTAATTCTGTCGCCCATCTCACCGATGGCCCAGCCGAGGTGCGTCTCGAGAATCTGCCCGACGTTCATCCTCGAGGGAACCCCGAGGGGATTCAGGACTATCTCTACCGGCGTTCCGTCCTCCATGTAGGGCAGGTCCTCCTCGGGCAGTATCCTCGAGAGGACACCCTTGTTCCCGTGGCGGCCCGCCATCTTGTCGCCGACCGAGAGCTTCCTCTTCATCGCCACATATACCTTGACCAGCTTTATGACGCCGGGGGGGAGCTCGTCAGCCCTCGTAACCTTGTTGATCTTCTCGTCGAAGATGAGACGAATCAACTCCACCTGCTCCGAGATGCTCTCAAATATTACCGCCAATTTATCGAAAACGCCCTCGTCCCCCTTCGCCTTGACCTTCACGTTTCTGAAGTCCTCGGTCTTGAGCCCCTCAAAGCTCTCCTCGGTCAAGACCGTCCCCTTTTTAAGAAGCACGCTCTTTCTGTCATCGCCCAGGTTCGCCGCAAGCTTCATACCTATAAGAAGCTCCTTTATCCTCTCGAGGCCGCTGTCCCTGATGATCAAAATCTCGTCGTCCCTGTCCTTCGTCAGCTTCTCCACCTCCTCGTTCTCGATGGAGAGGGTTCTATCGTCTTTATCCACCCCTTTTCTGGAGAAGACCTTGGCACCGATGACGATCCCCTCGATCCCAGGGGGCACCCGAAGGGAGGAGTCCCTGACGTCCCCCGCCTTCTCCCCGAAGATGGCCCTCAGAAGCTTTTCCTCCGGGGAGAGCTGGGTCTCACCCTTGGGGGATATCTTCCCTATCAGGATGTCGCCCGGAAAGACCTCGGCCCCTATCCTGACTATTCCCGACTCGTCGAGGTTTTTCAGAGCCTCCTCCCCCACGTTCGGGATATCCCGCGTGACCTCCTCCGGGCCGAGCTTCGTGTCCCTTGCCATCAGCTCGAACTCCTCGATGTGAATCGAGGTAAAGCTGTCGTTCTTTACCACCTTTTCGCTGATCAGGATGGAGTCCTCGAAATTGTACCCGCCCCAGGGCATAAAGGCCACGATGACGTTCCTTCCCAGGGCCAGCTCGCCGTTGTGTATGGCGGGGCCGTCGGCAATGATCTGACCCCTTACGACAATGTCGCCCTTTTTCACGATCGGCTTCTGATTTACACAGGTGTTCTGATTCGAGCGCTGGTACTTGATCAGGTTGTAGATATCCACACCCGCACCGTTTTCAGTATCGCTGTTTGTGCGGATGATAATCCTCGAGGCGTCTACATTCTCGACCAGGCCGTTGTTCTTTGCCATGAGCGTAACCCCGCTGTCCCTGGCCACTATCCTCTCCATCCCCGTTCCGACCAGGGGCGCCTCCGGCCTGAGAAGCGGCACCGCCTGCCGCTGCATGTTGGAGCCCATAAGCGCCCTGTTGGCGTCGTCGTTCTCGAGAAACGGGATCAACGAAGCGGCCACGCTGACGAGCTGCTTGGGGGAGACGTCCATATAGCTTATCTCATCGGGCGACGCCATCGCCGGCTCACCCCCCCTGCGGACGTTTATCAAATCCCTCAGGAAATTCCCGTCGTCGTCTATCGGCGCATTGGCCTGAGCGATGACGGCCACCTCCTCGTCGAGGGCGGTCAGAAATTCTATCTCGTCGGTCACCTTTCCATCCATCACCTTGCGGTAGGGGGTCTCGATAAATCCGTACTCGTTCACCCTCGCATATGTGGAGAGGGACGCTATGAGCCCGATGTTCGGGCCCTCCGGGGTCTCGATGGGACATATCCGACCGTAATGGGTGTTGTGGACGTCTCGCACCTCGAATCCCGCCCTCTCTCTGGTTAGGCCGCCGGGCCCGAGGGCCGAGAGCCTCCTCTTGTGGGTAATCTCGCTTAAGGGGTTGGTCTGATCCATAAACTGGGAGAGCTGGGATGAGCCGAAGAACTCCTTGATCACCGCGGTGACCGGCTTGGAGTTGATCAGATCGTGAGGCATCAGGGTCTCGACCTCCTGGAGACTCATCCTCTCCTTTATGGCCCGCTCCATCCTGACGAGCCCGATCCTGAACTGGTTTTCGAGAAGCTCGCCGACCGCCCTGACCCGCCTGTTGCCGAGGTGATCGATGTCGTCGATCTGCCCCTTGCCGTTTCTGAGATCGAAGAGGTATTTCACCGAGTGCAAGATGTCCTCTTTTCTGAGCACCTTGACTTCTATGGGAACGTCGAGTCCCAGCTTGTAATTGAGCTTCAGCCTTCCCACGTTGGAGAGATCGTACCGCTCCGGGTTGAAAAACAGGTTGTCGAATAGGTTCTGGGCGGTCTCTACGGTGGGCGGGTCGCCGGGCCTCAGCCTTCTGTATATCTCTATTATAGCCGATGTCTGATCGGGGACCTTGTCGGTCAGGAACGTGTTTCTGATCGCCGAGGATATGTTGAAATCATCCATCAAGAGGACATCGAACTCCTTGATTCCCCTCTTGATAATCTCCTCCAGCCTCTCCCTGGTTATCTCGTCGTTCACCTCCACGATTACCTCTCCCGTCTTCGGATCGACCACATCCGACGAGACAACCCGCCCGATCACCGAATCCGGATCCACCGTCACGGTATCTATGCCTGCCTCTCTCATCTTCCTGATGGTGGACTTGTTGAACTTCCTCCCCTTCCTTACTATAACATCCCCGGTCTCGGGATGCTTGACCTCCTCAACCGCCTTCTGCCCGGCCAGGTATTCGAAGTCCGGCATCTTCTTATATCCATCCTCGGTGATCAATATCTTCTCGGTGCTGTAGAAGAAGTTCAGGAGCTCTTCGGTACTGTACCCCAGGGCCTTCAAGAGGATCGTGGCGGGAAATTTCCTCCTCCTATCGATCCTCACGTGGATGATGTCTCTGGGGTCAAACTCGAAATCGAGCCAGGAGCCCCTGTACGGAATGACCCTGCATGAGTAGAGGAGCTTCCCGGAAGAGTGGGTCTTTCCCTTGTCGTGGTCGAAAAAGACGCCTGGAGATCTGTGGAGCTGACTTACGACAACCCGCTCCGTCCCGTTTATGATGAAGCTCCCGTTTTGCGTCATCATCGGGAGGTCGCCGAAAAAGACCTCCTGCTCCTTTATGTCGCGGATACTCTTTGCGTTCGCCTCTTCGTCCTTGTCCCACACGACGAGCCTGACGGTGACCTTGAAGGGCGCCGCGAAGGTCATTCCCCTCTGATGGCACTCCTCGACGTCGTACTTCGGGTCCCCCAGCGAGTATTCCACGTACTCCAGCGAGGCGGTCTCGTTAAAGTCCCAGATCGGAAAGACGCTCCTGAAAACCCCCTCGAGCCCCGCGTCCTTCCTCTCCGATGGGGGAAGATCGGTCTGAAGAAAGCGGAAGTATGATCTCTTCTGCACATCGATTAGCTCGGGTATATCGATGATGCTCCTGCTTTTCCCAAAATCCACCCTCTCCCAATTGTATTTTTTAGCCAATTCGGCCATACCTTTATCTCCCGTGAAGCCTCGTAAAAGATAACAAAATGATAATTACTATTTGAAAAACAGATAGGGTCTTAGAGAACTCTAAAACGTGCTATTATTGAAAATCTAAAATTAGAAAAGCGGGCCGGCTCTTAACCGGCCCCCTATATTACCCATATTACTTTACTTTATCTCCGCTTTTGCGCCCATATCGGCAAGCTTTTTAACTATCTCCTCCGCACTCTCCTTAGAGACACCCTCCTTTATCGGCTTCGGCGCCGATTCTACAAGCTCCTTCGCCTCCTTGAGACCAAGGGTCGTAAACTCCCTGACCACCTTGATAACCTGGATCTTCTTTTCGCCGACATCGGTGAGAACAACGTCGAACTCCGTTTTTTCCTCGGCCGGTGCGGCATCGCCACCCCCGGCTGCGGGCATTGCGGCGACCGAAACGGGGGCCTGGGCCGATACGCCGAATTTTTCCTCCAGCTCCCCAATAAACTCGGAGAGCTCGAGAACCGTCATGCTCTCGATAAATTGAACTACGTCCTCTTTAGATATCTTGCTATCCGTCGTCTTCTTGGGCGCAGGTTTCTTCTCTTCGGTCACTTTTTTTTCAGCCTTCTCTTCAGCCATCTTATTTCTCCTTTTCAGATCTCTTAGTTAGCCGTTTCTTTGGCATCTTTGATCGCCATAAGGGCATAGACAAATTTCCTCTTGATACCTGAAAGCACCTGGACCAATCCAGTCGGCACGGCGTTCATCGTTCCCAGCAACATCCCGACAAGGACATCCCTGGAGGGGAGCTTCGACATAGATATAACGTCCGCTTCTGTGATCTCCTTTCCCCTCAAGAGACCCTTTTTGAACTCAAAATGAGGGTATTTGTCGATAAACTCCGCGAGCACCTTAGAGGTGACCGCTGGATCCTCGTTGGAAACGATGATCCCGGTGGGGCCGACAAGGTCTTCTGCCATCGATGCAAAATCGGTATCCTTGGCCGCGAGCATCATGAGGTTGTTCTTTACAACCTTGTAGTCGATCCCGACATTCCTGAAGCCGGTCCTGAGTTCATTCATCTCCTCGGCTGAAAGCCCCCGGTAATCCGTGAAAAAAGCCATGTTGGAATCGGAAAGTCTCTCGTGCATCTCGACTACGAAGGCTTTCTTTTCATCCCTTTTCAATAAAACCTCCTTTCACCGCCCCGATCCAAATCAAACGGCAATTCCATCCGGGCCCATAAGCCGCCGGATAAAAAACGACCGAAAAAAAATGATCCCTCCTTGTCTCGGCGGGCCCTACCAACGGATTAAACGCTCGGGTTTCGAGACCGAATCGATTGACAATCAATGATCGGCGCCCAAACACCTTTTGCATACCGGCTGTCTCAGACAGGGGAAGTTATTCTATTTTTCTATTTTAAAAGATTTCTCATATAAACGGGATCCATCTTGATCCCGGGCCCCATGGTGGAAGAAATCGCGATACTCTTGAGATACGTTCCCTTGCTCGTCTGCGGCTTCAGCTTGATTATCATCTCAAGCAGCGCAGTGATGTTCTCCTTTAGCTTTTCCACACCAAAGGATATCTTGCCGACGGGGACGTGGAGTATCCCGTTCTTTTCCACCTTAAAATCGACCTTTCCCGCCTTCAGCTCCTCTATCGCCCTCTTGAGATCGAAGGTCACCGTGCCGACCTTTGCATTCGGCATAAGGCCCCGCGGTCCAAGCACCTTCCCCAACTTGCTGACCTGTCCCATCAGGTCGGGTGTGGCCACCGCCTTGTCGAATTCGAGCCATCCCCCCTCGATCTTTTCTATCATATCCTCGGCGCCCACGAAATCGGCTCCGGCATCCTTGGCCTCCTTTTCCTTCTCCCCCTTGGCAAAGGCGAGAATCTTGATGCTCTTTCCCGTCCCGTGGGGAAGCGCCACCGCCCCCCTGACCATCTGGTCGGAATGCTTAGGGTTGACGCCGAGCCTGAAGGCCACATCGACGCCCTCATCGAATTTCAGCTTGGAATTGTTCACCAGGATATCCAGCGCCTCATCGAGGTCGTATCTCTTCTGGACATCTATCTTCGCCTTTACGGCCAGATAATTCTTCCCACGCTTCGCCATTATCCTCTCCCAAATAAATATCTCTCAATAATACCCAGTTTATTACTCGACGCCCTCAACCTCTATTCCCATACTCCTCGCCGTTCCCTCGATAATCCTTCTTGCATTATCCAAATCCGCTGCGTTGAGATCGGGCATCTTGATTTTGGCTATCTCCTCCACCTGCCTTTTTGTAACCTGCCCCACCTTCTCCTTGTTGGGGACCCCGCTTCCCTTGTCAATACCGGCGGCCTTCTTTAACAGCACCGCCGCCGGCGGCGTCTTGGTAATAAAGGAGAAGGAGCGGTCCGCATAAACGGTGATGACAACTGGAGTGATCACTCCCTGATCTTTCGCGGTCCTTGCGTTGAAGATCTTGCAGAACTCCATGATGTTCACTCCCTGCTGACCCAGGGCGGGCCCTACCGGCGGGGATGGATTCGCCTGCCCGGCGGGAATCTGCAGCTTTATTTGACCTATGACCTTCTTTGCCATTATAGCTCCTTGTCCTTATATTTATTATTTCTCAACATATAGAATTCACCCTCCCCTTCCCATTGCCCCAACTTCGCCCCCATCTCACATCCACCCCAACTTCGCCCCAGCCCCCATCAATACTATTCTCTCCCAGCCCTCCATTACTAAAATTTGCCCCAGCCCCTCACATTAACGAAGCATCAACCCTTCTTTACCTGAAAGAACTCCAGCTCCACGGGGGTGGGCCTGCCAAAAATTGAGACCATAACCTTGACTTTCCCCTTTTCCGGGTATACTTCATCCACGTAGCCCGTAAAGGTCGCGAAGGGGCCGTCGGTTACGCTGACGGAGTCGCCCTTCTCGAAGGTGATCTTCGGCTTCGGCTTTACCGCCCCGTCCTCCATCTGATGCTGTATGTTTTCGACCTCGTCATCTGTGAGGGCAGGAGGATTTGTCGATCCACCCACAAATCCCGTGACCTTGGGCGTGTTCTTCACAATGTGCCAGGTCTCTTCATTGAGCTCCATTTTTACGAGTATATATCCGGGGAAAAACTTCCTCATAGATGTATGCTTCTCACCCTTGACCATCTCCACAACCTTCTCGGCGGGGATCATCACATCAGTTATCTCATCTTCCTTCTCGGCCGATTTTATCCGTGCTTCCAGGGCGGATTTCGCCATCTGCTCGTATCCCGAGTAGGTGTGAACTATGTACCATTTAAGTGCCATGAGGACTTGTAAAAAACCCCTTATATAAATAACTTCCGGCCCTGTTTTCAACGAAAACACCTTACGTCCAAATTTCCTTGACTGCGACGGTCCAATTTAAGGATGTTGAATGTGCCTCAATGCCGAATCGACAGCTATGTCCCTTTTTATCAGCAAGGTTTTTCAACCTATTTTCGTGAGGGACTTCCCAATTTTGCTTTAAAGTGCAGCTTATTTTCCCACCCTCATTTGTTAATCCTCCATCCTCCAAACATGCCGTTCAATTCAGCACAGCCCGAGAAATCAAGGGAGCAACAACTTAACTATCTCCGAAAGTAAATAGTCTACTAATCCGAGAAAGGAGGCTATGATGATTGTGGTCAATAAGACGACGGCCGTTGATGCGATGATCTCTTTTCTCGTGGGCCAGGTAACTTTCTTTATCTCAACCTTAACTTCTCTGAGGAATTGGACTATCTTGTTCCACATTGCGATCTATCCGGCATATAGTGAAAAAATGCGATATTAAACGAGTAAAAAAGGCGGTGTTTTCACAATAAATTTGGCAACAAATTTATCGAATTCAACAAATCCTGGAGTGAACTCTTTCCAGCAGATAACTTTCGCGCCTACTTGGATGGCAGGCCAGGAGGGATTCGAACCCCCATCACCCGGATTTGGAGTCCGGTGCTCTAGCCGTTGGAGCTACTGGCCTTTTCTATTTAGTCTCCCGATGGACAGTATGTGTCCTGCAGAACCTGCAATATTTTTTCAGCTCTATCTTGTCGGGAGTGCTTTTCCTGTTCTTAGTAGAAGTATAGTTTCTCCGCTTGCATTCAACACACGCCAGAGTGATAATATCCCTCATATAACATCCACCTATTCGATGATCTCGCTGATGACGCCCGCACCCACCGTGCGGCCGCC